>JADJUF010000039.1:1034251-1379002 GCA_016717005.1 Myxococcales bacterium
TTCGATCAGGTGACGTACCACTACAGCGCCTGGGACGCGACCGGCCGACTGTTCGACTCGTCCGAGGTGCGCAAGCGCCCGAACACGACGATCGGCTTCCGCGAGTGGCGCGGCATCGAGGAGGCGCTGACGCTGATGGTGCTCGGCGAGCGACGGCGGGTGTGGCTGCCGGCGGCGCTGGCCGATCAGACCCTGCCGGGCCTGCCGCCCGGCACGCTGTGCTTCGAGCTCGACCTGACCGACCTCAAGCCGCTGGCGCCGCCGCCGCCGCCGCCGTCGCTGGCCGAGCTGGCCGCGCCGCCGGCCGACGCCCGCACGACCGCCCACGGCGTCCGCTACAAGACGATCAAGGCCGGCGCCGGCGCCGCGCGGCCCACGGCGACCGATCGGGTCGCGGTGCACTTCAGCGGCTGGACCCTCGACGGCCGGCTGTTCGACAGCTCGGTCCCGCTGGGCGTGCCGGTCGACGCGCCGGTCGCGAAGTTCATCCCCGGCTGGGTCGACGTGCTCCAGACCATGGCGGTCGGCGAGCGGACGCGCGCGTGGCTGCCGGTCGAGCTGGCGTTCAACCACGAGCCCGGCCGCCCCGCCGGCCCGGTGGTGTTCGACCTCGAGCTGGTGGCGATCGCGCCGCCGCCGACCGCGCCGACCGCGCCGCCGCCGCCGAAGGCGCAGCTGGTGCCGCCGACCGCGCCGACCGCGCCGACCGCGCCGACCGCGCCGCCGCCGCCGAAGGGGCCGCTGGGGCCGAAGGGGCCGCTGGTGCCGCCGGTCGGACCGACCAAGTGACCGTCCCGCCGACGGTGCGCGCCGCGTGGGGCTGGGACGAGCGCCACCAGATCACGCCGCTGACCGGCGGCCTGATCAACGCCACCTTCGCGGTGCGCCGGGGCGGCGCGCCGATCGCGGTGGTGCAGCGGCTGCATCCGATCTTCGCCGGCGAGGTCAACCTCGATCTCGAGCACGTCACCGCGCACCTGGCCGCGGGCGGGCTGGCCACGCCGCGGCTGATCCGCACTGCCACTGACGGCGCGGCCTGGCTGACCGACGCCGAGCTCACCTGGCGCGCGCTGACCTGGGTCGACGGCGTCGCGCACCACGCGGTGCCGTCGCTGGCGGTGGCGGAGGCCGGCGGCGAGCTGGTCGGGCGCTTCCACCGCGCGGTCGCCGAGCTCGAGCACGACTACGCGTTCGCGCGCGCCGGCGTCCACGACACCGCCGCGCACCTCGCGCGGCTGCGCGCCCACCTCGATCGCGCCGCCGCGCTCCCGGCGGCCGGCGACGAGGCCGTCGGGCTCGGCCACGACGTGCTGGCGGCGGCGACCGCGCTGCCGCCGATGCCCGATCTGCCGCGGCGCCACACCCACGGCGATCTCAAGATCTCCAACCTGCTGTTCACGCCGGCCGCGCCCGCGCGCGGCGTGTGCCTGGTCGACCTCGACACCCTCGGCCTGCAGACGATGGCGTTCGAGCTGGGCGACGCGATGCGGTCGTGGTGCAACCCGCGCGGCGAGGACGCCGGCGCGGTCGGGTTCGACCTGGCGATCTTCGCCGCGGCGGTCGGGGCGTGGCGCGACGTCGTCGGCGCGCGCGTGACCGCGGCCGAGCGCGCCAGCGTCGTCGTCGGGCTCGAGACCGTGTGCGTCGAGCTGGCCGCGCGGTTCACGACCGACGCGTTCGAGGATCGCTACTTCGGCTGGGATCCGGCGCTGTTCCCGTCGCGGCGGGCGCACAACCTGGTGCGCGCCCGGGGCCAGCTGGACCTGGCCCACGCGGTGCGAGCGGCCCGGACCGACGCGCTGGCCGTCGTCGCGGGGTAGGCGCCCGACGCTGCGATGTCGGGTCGCGCACGCTGCCGGGGTGTGTCAGCGCGACGGCGCCCCCACGGCGCGAGGATTTCGGCCAAGATACGCGGATGCCGCTTCGTCGACTCGGGCTGATCGCGGTGCTCGCCGCGTCCTCGGCCCACGCCACGCCGAGCACGGATCGGGTCCGCGCCAGTCACGCTCGACCGATCGAGGTGCTCACGGCCGCCGCCACGCTCGAGCCGGTGCGCGACTACGTCGACGTCGCGTACCAGGCGGTGCCGTCCGGACGCGGCCGCGCCTGGGCCACGCTCGTCACCGCGCTGCCGGGGCTGACCGAGGCCACGTGGGATCGCGCCACCGGCGTGCCGTCGCGCATCTGGGGCCGCGGCCTCGACGTCCCGGGCAGCGTCGCCGATCCGGCGATCGCCGCCGCCGCCGCGCGGCGGGTGCTGGCCGATCACCTCGCGCTCCTCGCGCCGAGCTCGGCGCCGTCCGACTTCGTGCTGGTCGCCAACGACCTCGACGGCGACATGCGCACGATCGGCTTCGTCCAGCTCTACGGCGGCCTCGAGGTGATCGGCGGCCAGGTCAGCTTCCGCTTCAAGCACGACCGCCTGTTCGTGATCGGCTCGGAGGCCCTGCCCGAGGTGGACGTCAGCTGGCCCCGCCACGGCAAGCCGGCCACCGAGCTCGCGGCGCTGGCCGGGCCGGCGACCGCGCTCGACCTCGGCCTCGCCGTCGCCGACGTCACCACCCGCACCGACGGCGCGCCCGTGATCGTGCCGCTGGTCGGCCATCGGCGCGTGCTCGGCTACCGGGTCGCGGTGCCGGTGATCGTCGACGCCGGCAGCGCCGGCGCGTGGCGCGTCTGGGCCGATCCCACGACCGGCGCGCCGCTGGTGCGGCGCTCGATCACGCCGTCGGCCAACGGCTCGACCCGGGTCGACGCGGTCGTGCGCTACCCCGGCCGCGACCGCGCGATGTTCGCGCCGGTGCGCATGCAGGTCCGCGCCGGCGGGGTCGACACCGTCACCGACGACCGCGGCGGCTTCACCTGGGCCGGCGCCAGCGCCACCGACGTCACGCTGTCGCCGACCGGGCCCGACGTCGCGCTCGAGAACGTCGGCGGCTCGGTGGCCACGCTGTCGGCCTCGCTCGCGCCCGACCGGGTGCTCGAGTGGAACCCCTCGGCCGACCCCGCCGTCGACGCCCAGGTGTCTGCGTTCGTGCACGCGACGCTCGTCCGCACCTACGCCCGCCGGTTCGCGCCCGACCTGGAGTTCCTCGACGAGCAGCTGCCGGTGCGGGTCAACATCGCCGACGAGTGCAACGCGTTCTCGAACGGCACCGCGATCAACTTCTTCGCCGCCAGCGATCGGTGCGAGAACACCGCCCGGATCGCCGACGTCGTCTATCACGAGTTCGGCCACTCGGTGCACGCCCACGCGCTGATCCGCGGCGTCGGCTTCTTCGACGGCGCGTTCTCCGAGGGCCTGTCCGACTACCTGGCGGCGACGATCACCGACGACAGCGGCATGGGCCGCGGGTTCTTCCGCACCGACACGCCGCTGCGCGAGCTCGACCCGCCCGACTCCGAGAACGTCTGGCCGCGCGACGTCGACGAGATCCACCACACCGGCATCATCTTCGGCGGCGCGATGTGGGATCTCCGCAAGGCGCTGATCGCCCAGCTCGGCGATCACGACGCCGCGGTGCGCCTGGCCGACCGGCTGTTCTACGCGGCGGTGCGCCGGGCCTCGAGCATCCCGGCCACGCTGATCGAGATCCTCGCGGCCGACGACGACGACGGCGATCTGAGCAACGGCACACCCCACGAGTGCACGATCCGCGCGGCGTTCGGCCGCCACGGCCTGCGCACGCTCAAGGGCGACATCGACGCGGCCGGCTCGGTCGGCAGCGCGATCACCGCGCCGCAGCCGGTCCGGCTGACCCTGACCGGCGTCGACGACCGCTGCGGCGACGAGATCACCGGGGTCAAGCTCGAGTGGCGCCCGCGCGACTTCGGCATCATGGCGGGCACGACCGACGCCAGCGCCGACGGCGTGATCTGGACCGCGGGCCTGCCGCTGCCGACCGACGGCAACGCGCTGTTCTTCCGCTTCCGGGTGCAGTTCGCCGACGGCAGCGAGATGGTCTACCCCGACAACCGCGCCGACCCCTGGTACCAGCTCTACCACGGCGACGTCGTGCCGCTGTACTGCACCGACTTCGAGCGCAACCCGCTGGCCGAGGGCTGGCGGGTCGGCGGCGACGCCGCCGAGGTCTGGCAGTGGGGCGGCCCGGGCGGCAGCCTCGGCGTCGGCGATCCCGGCGCCGCGTTCTCGGGCACCCGGATCATCGGCACCGGGCTGTCGTTCGTCGACGCCACCTACCGCGCCGACGCGACGATGTGGATCGAGACGCCCACGATCGACGTCGGCACCTACTCCGACGTCCACCTGCAGTACCGGCGCTGGCTCAACGTCGAGGACGGCTTCTACGACCAGGCCACGATCGAGGTCAACGGCGAGCAGGCCTGGGTCAACCTGTCGTCGCAGGGCAACTCCAGCCACACCACCCACCACGAGGACAAGGCCTGGCTGTTCCAGGACGTGCCGCTGAGCTCGCGCATCTTCGACGGCACCGTCACCGTCCGCTGGCAGCTCGACACCGACGCCGGCTTCGAGCTGGGCGGCTGGAACGTCGACGACGTGTGCATCGTCGCCAACCCGCGCGCGGTGTGCGGCGACGGCGTCCGGACCTCGACCGAGCAGTGCGACGACGGCGCCGCCAACGGCGACGGCCCGGGCCAGTGTCGGACGACCTGCCGCCGCGCCAGCTGCGGCGACGGCGTCGTCGACGACGGCGAGCAGTGCGACGACGGCAACGACGACGAGCTCGACGGCTGCTCCGACGTCTGCACGGTGATCGAGCCGCGCGCGACCGAGGTCAACGGCACCTGCGCCGCGGGCGGTGGCGGCGGCGGTGGCGCTGGCGGGCTGGCGCTGGCGCTGGCGGCGCTGGTGGCGCGCCGCCGACGCGCGCGCTGACGGTCAGCGGCCGCGCGGCATCGCGCCGCGGGGCCATCGCGCGCTGGCGGTCAGCGGCCGCTCGTGGCGCGACGTCGACGCGCGCGCTGACGGTCAGGGGCCCGCGGCCTCGCGCCGCGGCGCCATCGCGCGCTTGCGGTCAGCAGCCGCTGGGGGCCATCGCGCTGACGGTCAGAGGCCGCCCGGGCCCATCGCGCCCTGGCCCTGCCCGCCTCGGCCCTGCCCACCCCGGCCCTGCCCGCGCGGCCCCTGGCCACGCTGGCCCTGCCCGCGCTGACCCTGCCCGCCCTCGCCCATCGTCTGCCGGAGCTGGCGCCGGTGGCGCTTCACGAACCGCTTGGCCTGCTGGCGCTCGCGCCCGGTCAGGCGGCCGTCGTGATCGCGATCGAAGCGCGCCAGCAGCAACTGCCGCAGCGCCGGCGGCAGGCGCCCCTGCCGATCGCCGGCCCGGGCGTCGCGGCCGGGTCGGTCGCCAGGCCCGCGCGGGCGGGCGGTGTCGTCGGGGCCTGCCGGGCGCACCGGGCCGCCGGGCGGGGCGAGCGGCGGCGCCGGCTGCGCCGCGGCGGCGCCGCCGAGGAGGGCGGAGAGCAGGAAGGTGAGCGCGAAGGTGGGGAGGCGGGGCATGCCGTACCGACCCGCCGCGCCCCGGGAAGGTTAGGCCCGCGCGTGGTGATCACCGGCGACGCGCCCGGTGCCGTCGGCGCGATCGGCCGCGATCACTGGCACGGCGCCGACAGCGGCCCCGGCGCCACCACCGTCGGCGTCCCGGTGCGCACGTAGCTGTCGAAGAAGCACCCGTACTGGTGCTTCACCTCGTCGAGCTGCCGGTAGATGTAGTGGGCGTCGACGATGCCGTCGCTCTCGTACTGCACCACCACGCGCGTGGTGCCGGCGCCGCCCGGGCCGACGACGTTGGCCGTGACCGGGTAGGCGGCCAGGCCGTCGAGCCCATCGAGCGCCAGCGCGGTCTGCATCGCCGACCACGCCTCGGTGCCGGCCTGCTGGTTGCCGTAGGCCAGCGCCGCGGCGTCGTAGACCGTCGTCGGGAAGTACACGTCGCCCTTGCCGACCGGCTCGTAGACGTGGTGCACCGGGTGGCCGGGCAGCGGCATCCGCGCCAGCCGCGCCATCGCCACCATCGGCTCGGCGATCTCCCAGCCGCTGCCGAGCAGCGCCATGCCCGGGTGCAGGAACGTCAGATCGTCGGCGCCGGTCTGGAACACCGACGCCAGCAGGCCGCGCGCGCCGTCGATGAGCCCGGTGTCGAGGATCATCAGGTTCCAGAAGCCGCCGGCGCCGGTCGGCACCAGCACCGGCACCCGCGGCTCGACCGCGCCGAAGATGTTGGTGTACATGCCGCCCATCGACTGGCCGCCGGCGACCAGCTTGGTGGCGTCGAAGTGATGGACCGTGGCGTCGGCGCCGCGGCAGCTCGCCAGCGTCGCCGCCGGGATCTGGAGCTCGAGCAGCGCGTCGAGCAAGAGCCGCTGCTCGAACAGGCCCTGCTGGAACGTGAACGGGAACGCCGTCAGGTTCTGCAGGTTCAGGTAGGCGTAGTCGCTCGCGCCCGGCAGGCGCTCGGGGTTGGCCGGCAGCGCCGCCGACGCCGCCGCGATGCCGTAGCGCGCGACCACGAACGCCGGGCCCTCGCCGACGATCGGCTCGCCGGTCGGGGTCAGGGTCTTGCCCAGATCGACCACGCCCGAGCTCAGCCCGCCCGACCCGTGGAAGAACTGGTACAGCGGCCAGCCGTCGGCCGGCATCGGCCCGGCCGGGATCGTGATCGTGATCGGCACGGTCAGGTCGGCCTGCTTGATCGGCGCGCCGGCGCCGTCGAGCATGAACACGCCGCCGCCATCTGAGAACGGCACCGCGCCGGTCTGGAACTGCGGGAACGTCACCTCACCCACCAGCTCGCAGAAGCTGCTGGTCGGGTCGGTGTGGACGCCGTCGGTGTCGACGTGCAGGTTGGCGATGACCGCGTCGTGGGCGGCGCGCACCGCCTCGCTGCGCGCGAACGCGAGCGCGTTCTCGTCGCCGGTCGTGAACACCGTCGCGGTCAGCACGTCGGCGGCCGGCACGCCGATCATCGTCAGCGTCGGCCACAGCGGCGCGTACGCGGCCGCGGTCGCGGCGCCGCGCGCGCCGGCCGGCACCTGGCCCGCGGCCAGGTCGACGATCGCCGCCGGCCGCGCGAACTCCGGCGCGGCCGCGGTCCGCACGACCACCGCGTAGGTGGTGTGCGGCGCCAGCACGAACCCGGGCCGCGCGGCGACGCCGACGACGTACGACGGCGCGAAGAAGTCGGGCGCGAACGCCTGCGCCACCACCGGCACCAGGCGGCCGCGGTCGGGCGAGGCGGGATCGACGTCGACCAGCAGGATCGGCGCGGTCGGCGCCGCGGCGATCACGTCGGTCGAGCGCCACGCGGTCGTGGGCTTGGTGAACCGAAAGTACGCGACCGGCATCATCGGCGCGCCGACCCGGGCGTCGGCCAGCGCGAGCAGCTGCCGGATGATCTGGACGTTGCCCGAGTTGGGGAAGCCGCCGTAGGCCTGGGTGCCGTCGGCGTCGACGCGCACGTCCGACGGGAACGGGGCGTCGAAGAACGTCGCCCCGGCCAGCTCGCCGTCGAGCTCGAACAGGACGTCGGGCGTGGCGCCTCCGCCGTCGTCGCCACAGGCGCCGAGGCCGAAAAGCGCCGCCAGGACCAAACCGCGAGCGTGCATCGACCGATGAGAGCGCGCCGCGCCGGGCGAGTCAATCGCCGGCGACCTGGTCGGGCGCGCTCCGCTGCCAGGCCCGCCGCAGCTGGTCGAGGTCGACGCCGAGCTCGGCCAGGGCGTCGAGCGAGGCCGGCGCGTCCTGGTGCACGACGTCGAGCAGCGCCGCGAGCGCGTCGACGTCGCTGGCGCCGTGCCAGGCGTCGAGCGCGCGGGCCACGCGCACCACCACCGCGCCCTCGGTCATCATGCGCGCGTCCCGCCAGCGACCGCGGCCGCCGCAGCGCGGGCACGGCCGCGCGTGCGGCCACAGCAGGCCGCACACGAAGCAGTCGTCACCGATGCAGCCGTCGCGGATGCCCTCCACGAGCGGTGGGGCCTACTCGCCGCCGCCGCACGGGTCGGCGCCGTCGCCGCACGGGTCGCCGCCACCGCTGCCACCCTCCATGTCGTCGCCCATGCCGTCGCCCGCGCCGGCGGGCGCCTCGCGCATGTTCGGCATGCCCTCCATGACCTTGTTCATGTCGGCCTTGAGCGACTCCTGCTGGGCCGGGGTGATCTCCTGCTGGCAGGGGTCGAGCGTGGCCGGGTCCGTGGCGTTGCGGATGCAGGTGAGCGCCGCGCTCGACCACTTGTCGGCCACGCAGTGGTCAGCGATCAGCTGCTGCATGTCGCCGACCATGGCGTCCAGCTGGTCACCGCCCTCGCCCTCGCCGCCCATCTGCTGCTTGAGGATGGCGCCCATGTTGGTCGCCGCGGCCATGCAGCTGTCCTTGGTCGCGCCGCCCTTCTGCGAGCCACCGCACGCCGCCGCCGCCACCACTGCCAACGTCATCACGATCGTTCCGAGCTTGGTCATTGCGAAAATTCTCGCATGAGCCCGGCGCCGGCGCGCGCCCCCGTGAGCGATTCGTCAGGGCCAGGCGACCGGCCCAGCTTTCCGGGCTTGCGGCTGGTGCGGTGGCCGGGTCGCGCCGCGCGCCGACGCCGACGACCGGGGTCGCGCTCGTGGCGACCTCGGCCCGTGGGCCGCGACCGCCGCACCAACGCCGACGACCGGGGCCGCGCTCGTGGCAACCTCGGCCCGTGAACCGCGACCGCCGCATCAAGCCACGCAAGGGGCCGACGACCCGCGCGGGCGCCGACATCATCGCGGCGGTCGTCGACGCCGCCGCCCGGGTCCTCGAGGACGGCGGGCTCGACGCGTTCACCACCAACCGAGTCGCCGAGCTGGCGGGCGTCAGCATCGGGTCGCTCTATCAGTACTTCCCGAACAAGGACGCGCTGCTCGCCGAGCTGGCCCGCCGGATGGAGCGCCACACCGAGGCGCTGGCCGTCGAGATCCTGCTCACCTCCGGCGCCGCCCCGCTCGCCGCCGTCGGCGCGCGGCTCATCGACGCGCTGCTCGGTGAGCTCGGCGGCATCCGGCTCCGCCAGGCCATCCGCCGCTCGGTGCCCCCGAGCTGGACCGCGCCGGTCAGCGCCGACGTCGATCGCAACGTCCGACGCGAGGTCGCGGCGGCGATGACGAGCCGCGCCGATGTCCGCGCCGGGCCGCACGGGCTGATGGCCTGGATCGTGGTCCACGCGATCGAGCAGGTGATCGAGGTCGCGGTGGTGCACGAGCCCGAGTTGCTGGCCGCGCCCGGGTTCCGCGCCGAGCTCATCGAGCTCGTCGTGCGCTACCTCGGGCGAGCAGCGCCTGCACCCGACGCTTGACGTCGTCGGTATAGACCCCGACCTGGGCCTCGCCGCCGCTGAGGCGGACGAAGGAGGGGCACCGCGCCGGCGGCGAGACGACCTCGACGCCGACCTGCTTGCCGGTCCGCACCTCGTAGATCGTCAGGACGGTGTCCACGAACGCGATGGTCACGGTGCCCACGCCGCCGGAGTAGCCCGAGCAGCGCTTGCGCCGCGACGTCTGGCGCCGGGTCTGGTCGACCACCCAGTCGATGTCGGCGAGGGTCCGGCCGGGACCGACGACCTCGTGCATCATGCTCTGACCGATGAGGACCGCGGTGTCGAGCCGGGTGTCCGCGGTGGTGAACCGGACCGGTCCGCGCCGCACCAGCGCGAACGCGTCCATCAGGGGGAACCCAAGGTCGACGGTGGCCGCCGGGACGGCGGTCGACACCGGCGCCTGCCCCTCCAGCGCCACCTCGATCGGCGTCGATGCGGCGAGCTCGACCGAACGCGTGAGCGCGTCGATGGAGATCGCGCCCACGTCAGCCACGGGCACGGCGAGCTGGATCAAGCCACCCGACGCGGGCACCGTCACGCCACCTGCGCTCATCGTGGCGCCCGCCGGCAGCCGCGCGCCCTCGATCCGCATGACCAGCGGCGCGTCCCCGTTGCCGGCGTCGATGCGCGAGGTGATCGTCGCATCGGTCTGCCGGTAGTCGGGCACGTCGAGGATGATCTTGGCGGTGTCACCCTGCCACCGGATCACCGGTGGGAGCGAGGGGCGCGCCGGGCGCGCCGACGCGCTCGGCTGCTCGCTCGCCGTTGGCGCCGGCGTGGACGCTCGACCGGACTCACAGGCAGCGAACGCGAGGGTCGACAGGATGGCGAATGCGGGGCGGTTGCGCATGGCCCCACATCTAGCCAGCTTCGTCGGCAGGTCCTACTCGCGGCGGCACCGCCGGAAATCGCAGCGAGTCCGAATAGTTCACCACCGCGACCGGCGCCTGCTCGCGGCCGCGTGCGGCCTCAGGCCTTGGCCTTGGGCTTGCGGGCCCGCGGCTTCTTCTTGGGCGGCGCCGCGGCGGCGTCGGCCTCGGCCTTCTGGGCCGCGCCGAGGCGGCGGATCGCGCGCAGCCGCAGGGTCTTGTCGAGGCGCGGCGCGAAGTCGGCGGCCGTCGACGGCTCGGGCACGAGCCCCGCCCGGGCCTGCTCGTCCTCGCGCAAGAGCAGGGCGCGCAGCTTGTCGGGCGACGACATCGCCCGCAGCTTGGCGATCGTCTGCGGGTTGCGCAGCGCCCGCGCCAGCCGCCCCAGGATCGGCAGGTGCAGCTTGTCGTACTTCAGGCCCATCAGGAAGTAGAGGAACGTGTTGCGCCCGTCGGGCGCGCCGAACTGGATGCCCTCCCACGACCGACCGCACACCAGGAACGGGCGGACGATCTTGCCCTTGTCCTTGGCGCGGGTGTGCAGGAACGCGACGCCGCCCTCCATCGCCGTCGACGCCAGCGACTCGCGCTCGACCACCTGGCCGACGAACCACGGCTTGTCGGTCAGCCAGCCGTTGCCGTAGGCGCGCGCCGCGAGCTCCTCGATCACCGCCACCGAGGTCCGCGCCTTCAGATCGACGATGATCGCCGAGTCGGGCAGCAGGTCCTCGAGCGGCAGCTTCATGCCGTCGGGGATCTCGGTGAAGTGCTCCTCCTCACCCAGGAGCTCGCGCTCGAGCCAGCCGTCGACGTCCTTCTTGCGGAACTGCCACTGACGATCGCCCCCCACCGACGGCAGCTTGCCCGTCGTGACCAGCTTGTAGACGGTCTTCTCGTCGAGGTGGAGGTACGCGGCCAGCTCCGGCAGGGTCAGCAGGCCCTCCTCGGGCTTCTTGGGACGCTCGGCGGCCGCGGGCTTCTTGGTCATGCGGGCGCGACTCTACCACCACCCCATCACCCCTTCGCCGGTTGGCGCCGGCCGACGCCCCGGAAAGTCGCGGGCCGGCGGCCGGCCGTCTACAATATCGGTGTGGCGGTCCCGCTCCCTCGCTGGTCCTTGCGCCGCGCCCGCGTGCTCGTGGGCTCGAAGCTGGCGCTCGTGCTCGGCCTGGTGGTGTTCGTCGCGCTCGCCTGGCTGATCGAGCAGGTGCTGGATCTGCGCGGCCCGGTGCAGATGTCGCCGGTCCTGGCGATCGTCGTGGCCGGGGTGCCCGCCAGCCTGTGGCTCGCGTTCTTCTACCTGCAGGATCGCCACGAGCCCGAGCCGACGACGTACGTGTTCGGCGTGTTCCTGCTCGGCGCGCTGGTCGCGGCGCCGCTGTCGGACTTCGTCATCTACCAGCTCGCGCCGCCACAGCCGCTGGCGCAGCACGGCCTCGGGACCTTCGCGCTCGACCGCGTCGTCCACGCCACGCTCGTGGTCGGGCTCGCCCAGGAGCTGTGCAAGTACGTGGCGGTCCGCTACACGGTCTTCACGTCGCACGAGTTCGACGAGCCGATGGACGGCGTCGTCTACATGATGGCGGTCGGCACCGGCTTCGCGGTGTGGCTGAACTACCACCGCCTGCAGGGCCAGGGCGGCGCGGTGTTCCTGTCGACCGGCGCCGCCGAGGTCGTGATCACGACGCTCGCGCACGCGTCGTTCGCCGGGTTCCTCGGCTACGTCCTCGGGCGCGCCAAGTTCACCCGGCGCGGCCCGGTGTCGCGCGGCGTGCTGCTGTTCCTCGGGCTGCTGGGCGCCGCGGTCATCAATGGCCAGTTCAGCCTGGTCGAGGACTGGGTCACGACCCAGGGCCTGGCCAGCCACCCGTGGAAGGGCGTGGGCTACGCCGCCGCGCTGGCCGCCGCGGTGTTCGGCGTGCTGATGCTGTTCGTCCAGCGCCTGCTGGCCGACTCGCCGTTCCGCAAGGACGGCGCGCCATGACCGCGCCGCGCGATCCCCACGCGGACGACGCGGACGACGCGGACGCCACGCCCGCCGCCGACGCCGCCACGCCCACGCCCGCCGCGGCCACCCCCGCACCCACCGCGCCCGCCCCCGCGCCCGCGCCCGGCGCCGACGACGACAGCGACGATCCGTCGGCCTCGGGCTCGATGTCGGCGATCGAGGAGCCGTCGCTGGCCGGGCGGGCGTGGCGCCGCGCGCAGACCATCGGCCCCGCGGTCGCGGACGTCACGCGCCAGGTCGCGTCGGCGCTCGGCCCCGCCTCGCCGTACCACCGCCACGACTTCATCGTGATCGCGCTGGCGCTCGGGGTCGTCGCCGCTGGCGGCTACGCCCACCGCCGGATGATCGAGCCCACCATCGAGACGTTCCAGAGCCGCGGCCTGACGTTCACGCGCCCGGCGACCTGGCTCGCGCCCGAGGAGGTCGATCCGGTCGCGCCGCGGCTGGTGCCGGCCCGGACGCTGCGGCCGCGCGTCCCCGGCGAGCTGCCGTACCACGTGGTCTACACCTCCTCGCTCGATCCCGACGTGCGCATGGAGGTGCGGATCGAGGCGCCGCCGCCGTGGTCCAACGTGATCGCGAGCCTCGAGTTCGACCGGCGCACCCGCTGGGGCGAGCTCTACGCCGCCGATCGCAGCCAGGTGCGGACCCACGGCCGCCACAGCTGGCTGCGCACGTCGTTCCGGTTCGCGTTCGCGCCCAACAAGGGCGACGAGCCCCGGGTCGGCCACGCGATCGAGCTGGCGACGGTCGACCGCGAGCGCCTGTACGCGGTGACGCTCTACGGCTCGGCCCGGGCGGTGGCCAAGCTCGCGGCGGCGATCGAGCCGACCCTGCGGGTCTCGTCGCTCACCGGCAAGCCGCTCTTGTCGACGTCGGCGCGGCTGCAGGCGCCGCTGCCAGCGCCGGTCCAGGCCGCGATCGATCGCACCGTGATGGTGATGGTCGCCGACGTGGTCGACGGCGAGCTCCGCGCGGTCGGCGGCGGCTCGGGCGCGATCATCGGCGCCGACGGCTCGGTCCTCACCGCCCACCACCTGCTGGTCGACAACCTGCGGCCCCACGCGGTGTTCGTGATCGCCCGGGCCCACGGCGCCGACCGCCCGCCCGAGATGGTCTGCGCCGGCAGCCCGAGCCGGTCGAAGCTGTGGCCCGAGATGGACCTGGCGCTGGTGAAGTGCGACGTCGACCTCGACGGGCGGCCCTGGACCCCGGCGCAGTCGGCCGCGTGGCCCGCGTTCGCCCGCCGACCCGAGGCGGACCTCCAGCCCGGCCAGCGCCTCTGGGTGATGGGCTTCCCCGACGTCAACGCCGGCGCGTTCGCGGTGTCGCCGGGCGCGGTCCAGGGGCTCGCGACCGATCCCGCCAGCCCGACCGGCAACTACGTCAAGACCGATGCGGTGATCACTCTCGGCAACTCTGGCGGCCCCGTGGTCGACGAGACCGGCGCGCTGATCGGGATCGCCTCGGCGGTGCGGGTCACGACCTCGATCAGCGGCTCGTCGCTGTCGACTACCACCAGCGGGCTGGTGCGGCCGATCGGCGCCGCCGGCCCGCTGCTGGCGATCGTCCGCGCCGGCTGGGTCCCGCGCGACGGCCACACGTCGATCGATCTGGAGCCGACGGCGATCGAGGCCGAGGCCGAGGGCGTCCGGCTGTCGACCCGGATCGTCGGCAACGCCAACGGCCAGCCGATCGCCGGGGCCCTGCTGATGATCATGCGCGCGGGCGTGTCGGCCGGCGACGTCGACATCAACCGCCTGGACGATCAGGTGATCTCGTGGGGCCGCTCGGGCACCGACGGCGCCGTCTACCTCAAGCAGCCGGTGCCGGCGCCCGGCACGTATACGGTCATGGTGACCGCCGACGGCTACAGCCCGCTGATCGGCGACGGCGCCCTCCGGCTCGACGCCGGCACCCCCGCGTACTTCGACCCGTGGGGCGAGGTCCGGCTCGGAGCCCAGTAACAGTTCTACGCTGACTGGAATTCGATATCGTCCGACATGTTGCTGAAATCACACAGTTCACATCTGCTCACATCACCTTTAATGCAACGGACAATACGATCTATGGCATGAAGTTTCGCCATTGGTGAAATTTCCCCTTGCCACCTCGCCACGGCGACACTATCAATAGAACCAGCCGCACGCTTCTAGCGTTCGCTGGCGCCGCAGCAGGCTGTCCCCCCGGCCGCTGCGGTTTTTTTTTGTCCGTCGAGCCCGGTGCGCACCGCGCCGGCGGTTCCTTGCTCCCGGATCCGCGGACGTGCTACCCACGGCGAAAGATGCCCGCGCTTGATCATGCGCTGATCGATGGGGATGCCGAGCGGGTGGTGCGACGCCTGACCAAGGGGGGCTTCACGGCGTACCTGGTCGGCGGCTGCGTCCGCGATCTCCTCCTCGGCCGCCAGCCCAAGGACTTCGACGTCGCCACCAGCGCGACGCCCAACGAGATCCGGGCCCTGTTCCGCAACTGCCGGATCATCGGCCGCCGCTTTCGCCTCGCCCACGTGTTCTTCGGCCAGAAGATCATCGAGACCGCGACGTTCCGCGCCAACCCGCGGGACGACGAGGACGGCGACGAGGGCGACCTGCTGATCCGGCGCGACAACGTGTTCGGGTCCGAGACCGAGGACGCGCGCCGGCGCGACTTCACGATCAACGGCCTGTTCTACGACTTCGAGCGCGAGGACGTGATCGATCACGTCGTCGGCCTGCCCGACCTCGAGGCCCGGCTGGTCCGCACCATCGGCGACCCCGACGTGCGCTTCCGCGAGGATCCGGTCCGGATGCTGCGCGCGATCAAGTTCGCCGCCCGCTGCGACCTGACGATCGAGCCGGCGACCTACGCGGCGCTGCTGCGCCAGCGCGAGGAGATCCGCAAGAGCGCCCCGCCCCGGGTGGTCGAGGAGATCTACCGGCTCCTGCGCGGCGCCGCCGCCCGGCGCTCGCTCGAGCTGGCGCTGTCGACCGGCTTCGTCGACGTGCTGTCGCCGTTCCTGGCGGCGCTGTACGACCCGGGCGACGCCGACGACGCCGAGGGCCCCGACGACGGCGCCGACGATGAGGTCGAGCTCGACGACGAGGAGCGGGCCTGGCGCCGCGTGTGGCTCGACGACGTGCGGCCGCTGCCGGCCCGCCGCCCGCCCCTGCGGCTGCCGTTCCTCACCGACCCCGCCGAGCTGGCGCGTCGGCGCACGCTGGCGTGGGCGACGCTGGGCCACCTCGACGAGCTCGTCCGCCGCGGCGGCGAGCCGGCCAACGCCCTGCTCATGGCGGCGCTGATCGCGCCGTTCGTCGCCGACACCATCACCTCGCCGACCATCCGCCCGGGCGACGCCCACCAGGCGGTGATCGCGGTGTCGCAGCCGCTGCTCGACCAGCTCTCGGTCGCGCGCCGGGACGCCGAGCGCATCCGCTACGCCCTGTTCGGCCTGCGCCGGGTCGCCGCGGCCCGGGCCAAGAACCAGCCGGTCGAGGGCGGCGGCGGCGGGCGCGAGTCCCTCGAGGACGCGGTCGTGCTCGACGAGCTGCTGACGCTGGCCCGCGGGGGCGAGGCGGTCGAGCTGGTCGCGCCGGTCGGTGACGACGACGCCGAGGGCGACGACGACGACCCCGCCCGCAAGCGCCGACGTCGGCGTCGAGGCGGTCGGCGGCGCCGGCCCGAGGACGACGCCGCCGCCACCGCGCCCGCGTCGTGACCCGCCCGCCCCGACCCGGCACCCGCCGCGGCGCCAGTGGCCCGCGCCCCGAGCCGGACCGCGCCCTGGCCGTCGCGCTGGGCGCCCGCGAGCACTACCGCGACGCCGCGCTCTACGACTACGAGTACCGGCGCCGGCGCGACGACGTAGCGTTCTACGTCGAGCTGGCCGGGCGCGTCGCTGGCCCCGGCGGCCGGGTGCTCGAGCTCGGCTGCGGCACCGGCCGCATCACCGCGGCCCTGGCCCGGGCCGGCTTCGAGGTGGTCGCGCTCGACGCCGAGCCGGCGATGCTCGCCGGCCTGGCCGCGCGCATGGCGCGGCTGCCGCGCTCGGTCGCGGCCCGGATCACCCCGGTCACCGGCGACCTGCGCGACTTCGCGCTCCAGCGGCGCTTCCCGCTGATCCTGGCGGGCTTCAACGTCCTCGAGCACCTGTACACCCGGGTCGAGCTCGAGGCGTGCCTGGGGCGCGTCCGCGCGCACCTGGCGGTCGACGGCGCGTTCGCGTTCGACGTGCAGCTGCCGGATCCGGGCTGGCTGGCGCGCGATCCGGTCCGACGCTGGGCGCGCACCCGGTTCCGCCACCCGGTGACCGGCGTCCCGACCTGGTACACGACCAACCACGACTACGACCCGGTGAGCCAGATCGCCATCATCCGGATCTACTACCAGCCGTGCGCGGGCGGCCCCGAGGACGTCGTGCTGCTGTCGCAGCGCAAGTACTTCCCGGCCGAGCTCGAGGCGCTGATCGCCCACGCCGGGCTGCGCGTCGCCGAGCGCTACGGCAGCTTCGAGCGCGGCCCCCTCGGGCCCGACTCGGACAGCCAGATCCTCGTCTGCGGCCGCGCCCGCGCGCGCACGAAGCGCCATCCTCGACGGGCGTGACCACGATCCTCGACGGAGACTGCGCGTCCGTTCAGCCGGCGATCGATTCTCGTCGAGAAAACCAGCTGTTACCGTCGAGGAATCGCGGCGGTCGGACGGGCTCGACGGAGAACCGGCTCGCCCCGACGAGGGCTCGACGGAGATCGTTGTCAGACCCCTGACGTAGGGTCCCGGCGCAATCCTTCAGCCCCGGTTCGGGCGAGGGATCACAGAACCAACACCCTATCGGGAGGGACTGACAAATGGCTGGAGCAGAGAAAGTTTTCAAGGCTGGCATCAAGCGCGACAACGACCTGATGTACTACGTCAAGAACGGCGACATCTGGTCGGTCCCGCGCAAGAAGCCGGGTCAGGCCAAGGGCAAGTCGAGCGTGCTCGTCAAGGCCGGCGTCGAGATGGACTACAGCAAGTACCTGTACTTCGTCGACGGTGACGGCGACATCGCGCGCAAGGAGCGCCAGGTCGGTGGCTCGAAGCGGAAGAAGGCGGCGAAGAAGGCGCCGGCGAAGAAGGCGCCCGCCAAGAAGGCGGCGGCCAAGAAGGCGCCCGCCAAGAAGGCGCCCGCCAAGAAGGCGGCGGCCAAGAAGGCGCCCGCCAAGACGGCGCCCGCCACGAACGCGCCCGCCAAGAAGAAGAAGAAGTGAGTCACGCACCAGGCCGCCGTGGCCTGGTGAACACCAGCCTGGTTCAGGCAGCGCCGCAGTGATGCGGAGCAGGGATGGCGCCGCGGACACCGGCGCCGTCGGTGTTTTCGGCGACGAAACGTCCCCGTCGCCGCCCGAAGTGCGTGAGAATCGAACCGCCCGCCGGGCCCCGCTCGACAAACCCCAGGGCGCGGCTTGCGCATGTCCAGGGCAGGGCGCTAACCTCGCGAGCAAGGAAGGGAAAATGCTCGATCGCACCCGCAGCTTGCGCCTGGTTCTGGTGGCGGTCTCCGGACTCGCCGCGGGGCTGTTCCCGATCATCGGACCGCTCGCCCCGCGCAGCGCGTGGGCCGGCGACGATGATGACGACGACGACGACGACGACTCCGCCGACAGTGGTGATGATGACAGCGGCGGCGGCGACGAAGAGGCCGACGACGAGGAGGAGGTGGACGAGGAGCAGCCGCCCGTCACCGCCGGCGGCCTCTACGTCCTCAAGACCTACCCGCAGGGCGAGATCCAGCGCCCGCTGACGATGACCAAGGGGCTCATCGAGCTGCGCGGCGGGGTCGGATTCGACGTCGGCAACAAGACCGCGTTCGAGACCGTCGGCGCGGCCGCGGACATCCGCTACGGCTTGCAGGACAACGTCGAGCTCCGCGGCGGGTTCAGCGGCGAGAACAACTTCAAGTCGTTCCGCTTCTACGGCGCGTTCGAGGGCTCGATCGTCTACGACCTGGTCGACTTCCGCATCGGCGCGACCCTCGAACGCAGCGCCGAGACCACGAACGCCGCCGGCGACACCGTGCCCGCGGCGACGACGTTCTCGATCCCGATCGGCTTCCCGTTCCGGTACGCGCCCAAGGAGCAGGTCGCGGTCACCGCGTTCGAGACCGCGTTCGCGATCCAGTTCGACTCCAAGCCTGACTTCACGCCCAACGTCGGCATCGTCATCCAGCCGCAGCCGATCGTGGCGCTCTTGCTCAAGGCGTCGCTGGTGG
This sequence comes from Myxococcales bacterium, assembly GCA_016717005.1. Classification (NCBI taxonomy): domain Bacteria; kingdom Pseudomonadati; phylum Myxococcota; class Myxococcia; order Myxococcales; species Myxococcales bacterium. The sequence continues at coordinate 1,052,679 of JADJUF010000039.1, forward strand.
TCGCCGACTTCGACTTCTCGAACACCGACGCGGTGGTCGTGCCCGCGACCGCTGCGGTCCAGCTCTCGCCCAACAATCGCCTCGACGCCGGCGCCGAGTTCCGCTTCAACAACATGAAGCCGCCCGAGGGCGTGAACTTCTACGACAGCCGCAACCTGCTGTTCTTCGTGCGCTACCGGCTCTGATCGCGCCCGCTCGCACCACCTAGCCCGAGGAGCCCCCCCGCCCCGTGCGAGTCTGTCCGCGCTGCCACACGCGCTTCCCAACCGGGGAGCGGTTCTGCCTGCACGACTCGTCGATGCTGGTCGAGGAGCAGGACCTCGCGCGCCTCGGCAGCGCGGTCGGCAACTACCGGCTCGACAAGATCCTCGGCCGCGGCGGGATGGGCACGGTCTACAGCGGCGAGCACGTCTACATCAAGAAGCTCGTGGCGGTGAAGATCCTCCACCCGCAGTTCGCGCGCTACCAGGACGCCGTCAACCGGTTCCTGCGCGAGGCCCGGGCGGCGTCGTCGATCAACCACCCCAACATCGTCGACGTCACCGACTTCGGCGTGCTGCCGGACGGCCTGGTCTACTTCGTCATGGAGTACCTCGAGGGCAAGAGCCTCGAGGATCTGATCGAGCGCGAGGGCGCGGTCGAGCTGCACCGCGCGCTCAACATCGTCAACCAGATGTCGTACGCGCTCGAGGCGGCCCACACGCTCGGCGTGATCCACCGCGACCTCAAGCCCGACAACATCATGCTGCTCGAGCGTCCCGGCCGCCGCGACATCGTGCGGATGGCGACCTCGAACAGCAACGACACCGGCTACGTCACCGAGCGCGAGCGCAGCTACGACTTCGTGAAGATCCTCGACTTCGGCATCGCCAAGATCCTGGCGCCGGACGAGCTCGGCGTCGACACCATCCAGGGCGCCGTGTTCGGCACGCCCGAGTACATGTCGCCGGAGGCCGCGCGCGGCGACGACGTCGATCTGCGCACCGACATCTACGCGGTCGGCGTGATGCTGTTCGACATGCTGTGCGGCCGGCCGCCGTTCGAGGCCGAGGCCGGCAACGAGGTGCTGCAGAAGCACATCCACGCGCCGGTGCCGTCGCCGCGCGAGTTCGCGCCCCACCGCGAGATCACCGACGGCGCCGAGCGGGTCATCCTGAAGTCGATGGCCAAGGATCCCGACCGGCGCTACCAGAACATGGCCGAGCTGCGGGTCGACCTGGCCAACGCCTACGGCACGGTCTCGTACCGCCGCAACATGCCGGGCGAGGGCCCGCGCGGCCCCGACGCGCGCAAGAAGCGCCTGACCGAAGAGATCGACGACTGGTTGAAGAGCGACAAGTCGTCGATGTCGGTCGAGGAGGCCCGGGTCATGGCCCTGGTCGACCAGGCCGACCGCGCCTTCAACCCGCCGCCGCTGTCGCCTGGCGACGCCGAGCGCCTGGCCAAGGCCCTCGACGACGCGCTCGACGACGACTGAGCTCGACGGTCACGGACCGAGCGGGCCCGGCGGCTCGGCCGGCGGGCACGTGAGCGACCAGCGCACGAGCCCGAGTGACACCGGCAGCCAGGCGAACGACGCGCCGGGGAGCGCGCCGGCGACGGCGCCGACGCGGACCTCGCGCACGGTGACGGCGTAGCCCGCGTAGGAGTTCGCCGACACCCACCCGCAGCCCCCGGGGCCGCCGCGCGCGCGCGCCGCCACCGCGACGTCGACGGCGCCGACCAGGGCGATGCCGCTGCCGTCGGACCCGACGTAGCCGGCCGTCCCGGCGCCAGCGGCCCACCGGCCGTCGCTCCAGGTCGGCCCGGTGCTGACGCCGAGCATCAGGGTCGGCGCCATGCCGACGTGGTAGCCGGCGCCGACCTGCATGCGCAGCGCGGCCGAGCGCCGACGATCGCCGATGTAGCCCGAGCCCTCGACGGTGGCGGTGGCGCCGGGGTGGCCCGCGGTCAGCGACGGGCCGACCTTGACGTGGACGCCGAGGCCGCACCCCGCGAGCGCGGCCGCGACCACGACGCCGCGGAGCGCGCGCTCAGCCAGGCGCGACCGGCGCGCGGTCGGGCGAGGGATCACGATCGGGGCCATCGATCCTGCAGTGATCGATCGGCCGCGTCGGTTCAGGCAAAACGCCGCACCCGCCCACGCCCACGCGCTCGCGTCGGTCGGACCGACCGGCGTACACTGGGGAGATGGTGCGCGCCCAGCGAGCGGTGATCGGGCTCGTCGTCGGCGCGCTGGCGTGCGGCGACAACCTGACGACCGAGCCGCCGCCGCCGCCCGGCGCGGGGCTGTGCGCGGCCAAGACCCTGACACCGTGGCTCCGATCGGAGCTGGGCGTCGGCGGCGCGGTCACCTTCAACGAGGTCATGTACCACCCGGCCGGGGCCGACCGCCGCGAGTGGGTCGAGCTCTACAACCCGCTGGCGATCGACGTCGATCTGACTGGCTTCCGGATCGACGGCGCGATCCGGCACGCGTTCGCGCCCGGCACGCGCATCGGGCCGCGCGGCCTCGTCGTGGTCGCGTCGAGCGCGGGCGTGCCTGGCGCGGTCGGCGTGTTCACCGGGGCGCTGCCCGACGACGGCGGCGCGCTCGAGCTGTGGAACAACTCCGGCCGCTTGCTCGACGCGGTCCGCTACGGCGATGTCGGGCCGTGGCCGGTGATCCCCGACGGCTCCGGCGCGTCGCTGGCCAAGCGCGTCGCCGAGTCCGCCAGCGAGCCGCCCGAGGCCTGGACCGCGAGCCCGCGGGTCGGCGGCACGCCCGGCGCCGGCAACTTCCCGGCGGCCGAGGCCGCGCAGACCGTCCAGACGCTGGTGCCGCTCGGCGCGCGCTGGCGCTATCAGGCCGCGGGCGCCGCGCCGGCGGGCTGGGCCGGCCCGAGCTTCGACGACACCAGCTGGCCCGAGGCGCCGGCGGCGTTCTTCGCCAGCGATCAACCCGGCGCCGCGGTGACCGTCACCGCGACCTTCACCGCCGACAACTTCGTCGCGCTCTACGCGGGTCGGGCCGACGGCACCGACCTCCGGCTGATCGGCCGCGACGCGCTCGGCGACTGGACCTCGCCCGAGCGCTGGACGTTCGCGGTCGCGCCGGACGAGCACCTGTTCGTCGCGGCGTGGGAGGCGCCGGGCAACGACGGCGGCCCGCAGATGGTCATCGGCCAGGTCGCGCTGTCCGACGGCACCGTGGTGGCGGCGACCGACGCCGCGACCTTCGCGTGGGCCCTGGGCCCCGGCGGCGCCGCGCCCGGCGGCGCGCTCACCGAACCGGCGCCGTCCGCCGCGGCGATCCAGGCCGTCATCGCGGGCGCGACCTGGGCCGCGCCCCAGGCCGTCGCCGACAACACCGCCGCGCCGTGGGGGCCGGCGCTCGCCGGTCAGTTCGCGCCGGCCGCGCGCTACCTCTGGCCCGACACCTTCGACAACGTCTCGGTGACCAACACCAGCGCCACGTTCGCCCTGCTCCGCTCGACCGCGCCGCTGCTGCCGCCGCGCGGCGCGACCGAGCTGGCCCGCGGCCCGACGACCACGTACTTCCGCACCCGGTTCCAGATCGGCGCGGGCGTCGCGCTGGCCGGGCCGTGGCTCGACCTGCTGCTCGATGACGGCGCGGTCTGCTTCGTCGACGGCGTCGAGGTGCTGCGGGTCGGCATGCCCGCCGGCGCGATCGGGTCGACCACGCTGGCCGCGACGACCGTGGCCGACGCGACGCTGGCGCTCGGCACCGCGATCGCCGGCGCGGCGCTGGCGCCCGGCGACCACGTGCTCGCGATCGAGGTCCACCAGGCCGCGCTCGACGATCCCGACCTGGCGTTCGACGCGGCGCTGCGGGCGTCGGTCACCGCCGCCGCCCCCGACGGGCCCGGCGTGGCGTTCAACGAGATCGCCGGCGCCGACCGGTCCACGTTCTGGATCGAGCTGGCCAACCTGGGCCCGACGCCGGTCGAGCTGGGCGGCGTCGCGATCGCGTCGTCCACCGGCGCCACGCACGCGCTCGCGGCCCGCTCGCTGGCGCCGGGCGCGGTCGCGCTCGTGCCCCAGGCCGAGCTCGGCTTCGGCGCCGACCTCGGCGACGCGCTGTTCCTGGTCGCGCCGGACCGCGCGACGATCCTCGACGGGATCGACGTGGTCGACGTGCCGCGCGGGCGCCACGCCGGCGACGGCGCCTGGTGGTACCCCGACGTCGCCAGCCCGGGCGCGGCCAACGCGTTCGTCAGCCACGCCGCGGTCGTCATCAACGAGCTCATGTACCACGCGCCGCCGGAGCCCCAGCCCGACGGCAGCGTGGCGCGGTCACCGCTCGAGTGGATCGAGCTGTCGAACCCCGGCCCTGCGCCGATCGACGTCGGCGGCTACCAGCTCGTCGACGCCGTCGCGTACCAGCTGCCGCCCGACACCGTGATCGCCGCGGGCGGGTACCTCGTCGTCGCCCGGGACGCCGCCGCGCTGACGGCGACCGAGCCGGGCCTCGCCGCGCCGATCGTGGGCGACTACAGCGGCAGCCTCGCCGACGGCGGGGATCGCGTGGTCCTGCGCGACGCCTGCGGCAACCCGGTCGACGAGGTCGCCTACAGCGACGGCGGTGCGTGGCCGGCGGCCGCCGACGGCGGCGGCAGCAGCCTCGAGCTCCGCGACCCGCGGGCCGATCACCGCGCCGCCGCGGCCTGGGCGGCCAGCGACGAGGCCGCCGGCGCGAGCTGGCAGACGATCACCTACGACGGCGTCGCGGCGCCGAGCACGGTCGGCCCCGACGGGGTCTGGCAGGAGCTGGTGCTGGGGCTGCTCGACGACGGCGAGGTCCTGATCGACGACGTCAGCGTCGTGGTCGATCCCGCCGGGGCCGCGACCGAGCTGATCGCCGGCGGCTCGTTCGAGGCCGGCGCCGCCGGGTTCCGCCTGCTCGGCAACCACCGCCACAGCGAGGTGATCGTCGACCCGACCGCCCCTGGCAACCACGTGCTGCGCCTGGTCGCGACCGGCCCCACCGAGCACATGCACAACCACGTCGAGGCCACCCTGACCGGCGGCCACGTCATCGGCAACGGCCGCACCTACCGGATCTCGCTGCGCGCGCGCTGGCGGGCCGGCTCGAACCAGCTCAACACCCGCCTCTACTTCGATCGCCTCGCGCGCACGACCGCGCTGGCGGTCCCGCGCCACCACGGCACGCCCGGCGCCCGCAACAGCCGCGCCGCGGCCAACCTCGGCCCGACCTACCGCGACCTCGCGCACACCCCAGCGGTGCCGCGCCCCGGCCAGCCCGTGCAGGTGACCGTGGTCGCCGCCGATCCCGACGGCGTCGCCGCGCTGACCTTGTGGTCCGCGGTCGACGGCGGCCCGCCCACCAGCGCGCCCATGGTCGACGGCGGCGACGGCCGCTTCGCCGCGACCGTGCCCGGGCGCGCGGCCGGCGCGGTCGTGCAGATCTGGCTCGAGGGCCGCGACGCGCTCGGCGCCACGGCGCAGGTCCCTGCCGGCGGCCCCACGGCGCGGGCGCTGTGGCAGGTCGACGACGGCCTCGCCGCGACCAACGGCCTGCACAACCTCCGGATCATCCTGACGCCGGCCGACGTCGCGTGGCTGTTCGATCCGCCCAACCTGATGAGCAACGACCTGCTCGGCGCCACGGTGATCTACGACGAGCGCGAGGTCTACTACGACGTCGGCGTGCGGCTCAAGAGCAGCGAGCGCGGCCGGCCCTCGGCCGTGCGGGTCGGGTTCGCGCTGCGGTTCGCGCCGACGCAGCGGTTCCGGGGCGTCTACGACAGCGCCATGATCGATCGCTCGCAGGGGGTCGGGTTCGGCCAGCGCGAGCTGCTGTTCAACCAGGCGATGAACCGGGCCGGCTCGGTCCACAGCCAGTACGACGACCTGATCCAGGTGCGGCCGCCGCGCCGCGAGCACGTCGGCCCGGCCCAGCTGCAGCTCGCGCGCTACGGCGATCTGCTGCTCGACTTCCAGTTCGAGCGCGGCGGCGACGGCGCGCTGTTCGAGTACGAGCTGATCTACTACCCGACCACGACCGACGACGGCACCGCCACCGGGCGCAAGCTGCCGCAGCCCGACGCGGTGGTCGGCACGGCCCTCCGCGACCTCGGCGACGATCCCGAGGCCTACCGGCTGACGTTCATCGCCAAGAACAACCGGTGGCGCGACGACTACCGCGACCTGATCCGCTTCGCCAAGGTGTTCGGGCTGCCGGCCGCGCAGTTCGATCAGCAGGTCGGCGACGTGATCGACGTCGACGAGTGGCTGCGGGCGTTCGCGTTCGCGACGCTGTCGGGCGCGGTCGACAACTACGGCCACGGCAGCCAGCACAACGCCGACTTCTACGTCCGCCCCGCCGACGGCCGGGTGCTGTACTTCCCGCACGACCTCGACTTCCTGGGCTCGCCGCTGGGGCCGGCGGTGGCCAGCGGCGACCTGGCGCGGCTGATCGCGCGCCCCGCGCACGCCCGCGCCTACTACGGCCACCTCTACGACATCATCGCGACCGCGTTCAACGGCGGCTACATGGCCGCGTGGGCCGCGCAGCTCGGCGCGCTGCTGCCGGGCCAGGACTTCGCCGGCCACCTGCAGTACATCGTCGCGCGCGCCGACTACGTCATGAATGGCGCCCCCGACGCGATCACCCGCGCCATCCCCCAGGTCGCGTTCCAGATCACCACCAACGGCGGCGCCGCGATCTCGGTCACGACCGCGACGATCACGCTCGACGGCCTCGGCTGGGTCGACGTGGCGACCGCGCGGCTCGCGCCGACCGGCGCGGCGCTGGCGCTGACCTGGCTCGATCGCACGGCGTGGCGCGCGACCGCACCGCTGGCGTGCGGCGCCAACCCGCTGCAGCTCGAGGCGATCGATCGCCATGGTCAGCCGGTCGGCGCCGACGCGATCGTCGTGACGCGCACCGGCCCGGGCTGTCCGTAGCGCGCCGACGCGATCGTCGTGACGCGCACCGGCCCGGGCTGTCCGTAGCGCGCCGACCCGATCGTCGTGACCCGCGCCGGCCCGGCGGTCCGGAGCGCGCCGCGCCGACGCGATCGTCGGGCGCCGCCAGCCGCCGGCGCGATCGTCGTGCGGCCGTCCGGCGCCGCCGGTCGCCGACCCGATCGTCGTGCGGCCGTCCGGCGTCGACCCGCTACCGGAACAGCGACGCCAGCAGCTCGATCACCACCGCGCCCGACCGGCCGCTGTTCTTCTGGGCTTGGCTCGAGCTGCGGCTCTCGCCGATGGCCGCGAACTGCGCGGCCTGGAGCTCGCGCTTGGCCTCATCGCGCATGCGCGCGATCTCGGCGCGCTCGGCCTGCTCGAGGCCGCCGGTCATCACGAACTCGATGATCCGCGGCAGCTCGCCGGCGTCGAAGAACGTGCCGTGGTCGCGGCAGACGTCGACGATCACCCGGGCGCCGGTCGCGAACTGCTTGCGGTTCATCACGTTCTTGCAGGTCGGGCACTTCACGTACATGCGCCCGCCCGGCGGCACGAACGACGGCTCGGCCTTGGTCAGCGCCCCCAGCAGCGCCTCGGCCCGGGCCTGGCGGCGATCGGTCACGACCCGCTCGATCGCGGTCTTGTCGAGGAACACGCCGGCGCAGCCGCGGCACTCGTCGACCAGCACGTCGCCGACCATGCGACCGTGCAGCGCCTGATCGCACCGGGGACACGCCGCGTCGGGCCGCGCGTCGCCGTGCGCCGCGTGGTCGATGCCGGCGCCGCACTCGGGGCAGTGCTTGTGGCCGTGGAACACCCGCGACAGGCACCGCGGGCACGCCTTGAGCAGCAGCTCGGCGCGGCAGAACTCGCAGTGCTTGTGGTTGGCGGCCACGCCCGCGCCGCAGCGCGGACACGCGAGCAAGCCCGCCTGCGGGCTCGGCGCCGCCAGCTCGGTCACGGTGCCGCAGCGACACCGGAACCGCTGGCCTACCTCGTGGCCGCTGACGTCGTAGCGGCTGTCGCATCCCGCGCACGCAAGGATCATGAGTGGCCATAGTGATGCCGCGCGCGCGGCGTCGCAATCGCAACCGGACCGATGACCTGCCGAATCCGCGACGCAGTGCCACCGCGATGACGCAGTCGGAACCTGGCGAACCCTTGACGGTGCATGCGTCGAGTCGTTCACACGTCTCCACCCTGAATCGCCCTTGTCAGATGGCTCGACCAGTCATTTTCTCAATCAATATTAGTATCTTGCATATCACAATGGACGGACCATCCAAACACTCGGCATCCAGCTTGCACTGCGTCAGAGCACCTCGATGCGCCGCGTGTTCTTGCTCTCGGTCGCGTGTGTGCTCGGAGCACCTGGGCTCCACAGCGCGCGCGCCGATGAGGTGAGCGACCAGCCGACCGACCCGCTGCCGGCCCGCCGTCGCACCGCCAGCGCCGCGACGATCTTCCGCGGTCCGTTCCGATCGCCGCGCCTGTTCGCGATGCCGGTCGCCGACGTGGTCGGCGCCTTCCAGCTCAGCCTGTCGGGCGACGCCAGCTTGCTGCAGGAGCCCGGCATCCTGACCTCGGCCGGCGTCGCGGCCATCGGCTTCGGCGACGTCGCGCAGATCGAGTATCGCCACACCACCGCCGTGGGCATCGGCCGGCTGACCGCGCCGATCCCGGCGGTCGGCGTGCAGCTGCAGGCGCCGTTCCGCGAGCGGCCGTGGGTGCCGGCGGTGGCGATCGCGTTCCGGCTGGGCGTGCCCCGACGCGAGACCGTCAGCGGCGAGCCGGTCGACGAGTCGGTGACCGATCTGTACCTGGTCACGCGCCTGCGCATGCGCGGCCCGCTGACCGGCCTGACGGTCCACACCGGCGCGCGCGTGTCGTCGGCGAAGATCGCGCGCCCGGGCCTCGGCCCCGACGGCGAGCGCCAGCGCGTGATGGTGCTGCCGGCGCTCGGCCTCGATCTGCAGGCGACCGACGTCACGCGCGCCATCGCCGAGATCTCGCTGGCGCCGCAGTTCCGCTTCGACCCCGACGTCGACGCCGCGCCGCGCGTCGACTACGGCCTGCTCGGGCGGGTCGGCGTGCGCTGGGCCGCGCTGCCTGCGGTCGTGCTCGACGACAGCGTCGGCTACCAGTTGGAGGTCGGGCGCGGCCAACCGGACGACGGCCTCGACGCGTCCGTGCAATGGGACATCCGCCTCGGGGGCGAGGTGTTCGTGCCCTGGGGCGCGATCGCCTGTCGCGTCACCGGGGGCTTCTGCGAGTGACCGCGCCAGCACCAAGGAGGATCGTCGTGTCTACCAAGCTCTCCCAGCTCCTCATCACCGGCGCCGTCGCGCTCGGAGCCGGCGCCGCCACCGCGCAGCCGCTGCCCGTGCCGATCCCGCTGCCACCACCACCCGACGCCACGCCGCCGCCCGAACCCGACGCGACGCCACCCGAGGCGCAGCCGCCGGTCGAGCCGCCCGACGCTTCGCCGCCGCCGGTCGATCCGGACGTCGCGACGCCGCCGCCGATCGAGGTGACCGATCCGCCCGACCCGGCGCCGCCGCCGATCGCGCTGCCCGAGCTGCTGCTCGCGCCGTCGGGCGCGATGCTGCCGGCCGGCATCATCTACTCCCGCTCCGGCGTCGACACCTCCGGCGGCCTGTCGAGCGATCTGCGGTTCGGGCTCGGCGACGTCGCCGAGTTCGGCGTGGCCGTGACCGACCTGGTGCGGGCGCGCGAGGCCTACGGCCAGACCCCGAAGCGCCTGGCGCCGTTCTACACCGCGACGTTCCGCATGGGCCTGGCCGAGGATCGGCTGTTCCGACACCAGCCGGCGCTGGCCCTGGGCTTCCGCAAGTCGTTCGAGTTCGAGGCCGACGGCCACCGCTCGCGCATCGCCGAGCTGCACCTCGCGGCGTCGAAGCACGTCGGGCCGCGCACCTCGGTGCACCTCAACGGCTCGTTCTGGGACGCGTCCGTCGAGACCGGCGAGGCCGGCCCGGTCGTGCTCCACGACCAGGGCCTCGGGCGCCAGCTCCGGATCGGCGGCGGCGTCGCGGTGCGCGCGGTCGAGGACGCCGACATCCTGGTCGACTTCGCGTGGGTCCCGGAGTTCTGCTTCACGTGCTCGGAGGTCAACCAGATCAAGCTGCGCCCGATCCTGTCGTGGGGCGTCCGCTACGATCTGGCCCGCTGGGCCCAGCTCCAGTCGGGCGTCCGGGTTCCGGACATCGGCGACGCCAACCTGCTCGACGCCCAGATCTTCGGCCAGATCACGATCATCAACCGCACGCTCGAGCGCGTGGTCAACCGCAACCGCCCGCGCCACCCCTGACCGCGCGCGCCCGGCCCCACCATGCGCGTCGTCGTGTCGCTCCTGCTCGTGGTCGTCGGCGTCGGCCGCGCCGCCGCCGATGACGGCGCGGCCGCGACGCTGGCGCCGACGGTGCTGACGATCCCGACCGCGTGGACCCAGCCCGGCACGGCGATCTACGCCAGCGGCGACGTCGATCACCGCGGCGGCGCCGGCGCCCGCGCGACCCTGTCGTACGCGCGCCTCGTCGACGTCGACGTCGGCGGCGACGAGCTCGTGACCGCGTGCGACCCGTGCGCCGGCGTCGGCCGGACCGTGACCGGCGTGCGCCAGACCAGCGCCGGGTGGAAGCTGAGCCTGCGGCCCTGGCGCGGCGGCGCGGTCGCGCTCGGCGTGCGGGTGCCGTTCGGCCACCGCGAGGTCGGTCGCGCGACCGAGGCGTTCGCGGTGATGTCGGCGCAGCTCGGGCCGGTGCGGCTCCACGCCGGCGCGTCGACCTGGGCCAGCGAGCACCGCGGCGCCGACGGCGCGACGATCCGCCTCGCCCCGTCCGCGAGCGTGCGGCCGCTGGCCGGGCTCGCGTGGACGCCGGAGATCTACCCGCGCACGACGATCCTGGCCGACGTGCAATGGTTGCCGCAGCTCGGGCCGAGCTCCGCAGAAACTGCGCCGCGCTGGGCGTTCGCGTGGGGCGTCCGCTACCGCGCCTTCTCGTGGAACGCGATCGAGCTGGGTGTGCGCCACCGCGCAGGGGACGATCTCGGCGGCGCGACGGTGATGGTGCGGCTGTCAGCGATCTTGTCAGCGCGCGGGCGCTGAATCGCGGTTGTGCGACGTCGATCGCGCGGTTACCGTCGACGTATGGAGCGCTGGGGCCAGGACTTCGACGTCTACGTGGCGACGCTCGATGGCAAGCCCGCGTCGTTCGTCATCGATCTCGCGGCCGCCGGCCACGCGCCGGTGGCGACGCATCCGGTGCTGGTGCGCGTCCGCGTGCCGATGCTGACGCCGCGCCCCGACGGCCTGCGCGACGCCGGCGAGATCGAGCCGCTGGCCGAGCTCGAGGATCAGCTCGTCGACGCCCTCGAGACCAAGGTCGACGCGATCTACGTCGGGCGCATGGTCCACGCCGGCGATCTCGTGCTGGGCCTGTACGTGCCCGAGGCCCACCGCGCCGATCTCGATCGGCTGTCGACGCTCACCGGGGATCCGCCGCCGGGCTACGCGCCGACCTGGAGCGTCGAGGACGACCCCGGCTGGGCATTCCACGAGTTCCTGCAGCCCGACGCCTACGCCCGCCAGGCGATCTTGAACCGGCGCCTGGTGCAGCAGTTCACCACCAGCGGCGACCAGCTCGCGGTCCCGCGCCCGATCGATCACCTCGCGTACTTCCCGAGCGAGGCCGCGGCCCAGGCCGCGTGCGCCCGCCTGCGCGAGCTCGGGTTCCAGTGCGATGACATCGAGGGCGGGCGCGACGATGGCGCCGGCGATCGCGAGTGCTGGTCGCTCGAGTTCCACCGCGACGACGCGCTCGTCGGCAGCCGCCCCGACGAGTTCGCGACCCAGATCCTCGACGTGATCCTGCCGCTCGACGGCACCTACGACGGCTGGGGCGCCGAGCACCGCGCGCCCGGCTGACGGTCCCGCCGAGCCGGCCGCGGCGCTCACGCCCGCGGCTTGACGTCGTCCGAGCGCACGCCGTAGCGCTTGAGCAGCCGGTGCAGGCTCTCGCGCTCGACCCCGGCCCGCTCGGCGGCGCGGGTGACGTTGCCGTCGAACTCGCGCAGGAGCGCCAGCAGGTAGTCGCGCGAGAACCGCTCGCGCACGGCCTCGAGCGCCTCCCGGTAGGGCAGCTGCACCAGCGGGTCGAGCGGCAGGTCGTCGACCTGGCGCGCGCGCACCTCGTCGGGCAGATCCAGCGCCGCGATCGCCGGGCCGGCGCTGATCGCCACGGCGCGCTCGATCACGTGCTCGAGCTCGCGGACGTTGCCGGGCCAGCCGTAGCCGACCAGGCACCGCAGCGCGTCGGGCGTCAGCGCGGACACGGCCCGCCCGAAGGTCTGGGCGTGCTTGGCGACGAAGTGCGCGGCCAGGAGCGGGATGTCGTCCCGCCGCTCGTGCAGCGCCGGCAGCCGGATCGGGAACACGTGCAGCCGGTAGTACAGGTCCTCGCGGAACCGGCCGGCCGCGACCTCGGCCTTGAGGTCGCGGTGGGTCGCGGCGATGACGCGGACGTCGACCTTGGTCGAGGCGGTGTCGCCGACCCGGCGGATCTCGTGCTCCTGCAGCGCGCGGTTGAGCTTGACCTGCACCGCCAGCGGCAGCTCGCCGATCTCGTCGAGGAAGATCGTGCCGCCGACCGCCTCCTCGAACAGCCCGGGCTTGGCGGTGGCGGCGCCGGAGAACGCGCCGCGGGCGTGCCCGAACAGCTCGCTCTCGACCAGCTCGGACGGCAGCGCCCCGCAGTTGACCGGCACGAACCGCCCGGCCTTGCGCGCCGACTGGTAGTGGATCGCGCGCGCCGCCAGCTCCTTGCCGGTGCCGGTGTCGCCGGTGATCAGCACGGTGATGTCGAGCCCGGCCGCCTGCTCGAGCAGCCGGTAGACGGCCTGCATCGCGCGGCTCTTGCCGATGATGTTGTGGAACGCGTGCAGGTGCTGCAGCTCCTTCTGCAGGTTGGCGGCCTGCTCCTTGAGCCGCTTGCGCTCGAGCGCGCGCGCCACCGCGAGCGCGGCGGCGTCGGGATCGAACGGCTTCTCGAGGTAGTCGTAGGCGCCGAGCTTGATCGCCTCGACCGCGTCGTTGACCGTCGCGTACCCGGTCATCATGATCACCTCGGCGTCGGGCTGGCGCTGCTTGACCGCGCGCAGGACCTCGAAGCCGTCGGCGCCGGGCATCCGCAGATCGGTGACGATGACGTCGAACGGCTGGGCCTGCACCAGCGCCAGCGCGCGCGCGCCGTCGCCGGCGGTGACCAGCTCGTAGGCGTCGCCGAGCAGCTTGGCGAACAGCTTGAGCATGTTCTCCTTGTCGTCGACGACGAGCACGCGCGCGCGGGTCACGCGGCCTCCCGGGCGCGCGGCAGCCGCAGCGCCACGCGGGTGCCGGCGGCGGCGGGCGCCAGCTCGAGCTCGCCGCCGTGCCCGCGCGCGATCGCCTGCGACACCGCCAGGCCCAGGCCGGTGCCCCGGGGCTTGGTCGTGAAGAACGGCTCGAACAGGTGCTCGCGCGCGGCCGCGTCGAAGCCGGCGCCGGTGTCGTGCACCGCGACGACGACCTCGGCCGCGGTCTCGGTCAGGCGCACGTCGACCCGGCCGGTCGGGCCGGCCGCCTCGATCGCGTTCTTGATGAGGTTGAAGATCACCTGGCGCAGGCGCGGGCCGTCACCCGGCACGACCGCCTGACCCTCGACCTGCACCGGCGCCGCCGCCTCGGCGACCGCGAGCCGCGCGACCACGTCGTCGGTCAGCTCGCGCAGATCGACCGGCTCGGCCGCGAGCCTGATCGGTCGCGCCAGGTCGAGCAGGCCGTCGACGATCTCCTTGCAGCGCAAGGTCTCGGCCTCGATCACCCGCAGGTCGTCGGCCAGCCCGCCCTCGGCCTGCTTGCCGAGCAGCTTGGCGTAGCCGAGGATCACGCCGAGCGGGTTGTTGATCTCGTGGGCCACGCCGGCCGCCAGCCGGCCGATGCCGGCCAGGCGCTCGCTCTGGACCCGCTCGTGCTGGTGGAGCTTGAGCGCCGTCGCCATCGCGTTGAACTGCTGCGCGAGCGCGCCGAACTCGTCGGCGGTGTCGACGGCGATGCGCGTGTCGAGGTCGCCGCCCGCGATGCGCGCGGCGCCGGTGCGGAGGCGCGCGATCGGCCGCGCGACCGAGCGGCCGATCAGGATCCCGGCCGCCACCGCGAGCGCCGGCGCGATCAGCAGGAACCCGACGCCCCACCACAGCGCGCGCCGCTCGGTCTGCGCGACCAGCGCCTCGAGCGCGGTCACCGACTCCGAGAACCGCCGCGCCAGCCGATCGGTCCGGGCCTGGGCCCGGCCCATCGCCGTCAGCACCCGCTGGTGCTCGCGCTGCGCGCTCGCGGCGTCGCCGGCCAGGACCGCGGGCACGACCCGCTCGCGGAAGGTCTGATCGAGCTCGCGCGTGGCGCGATCGATGTCGGCGACCCAGGCGCGCTCGTCGTCGGCCACCGCGACCGCGGCCATCTGCGCGGTCAGCGCCGCGGTCTGCTGCTTGGCCTCGTCGTACATGCCGAGGTGGGTGTCGTCGCCGATGATGATCGTGTGCGCGACGTGGGCGTACTGATCGCGGACCGCGCTCGACAGCTCGAGCGCGAGCTGGAGCGCGTCGACCCGGGCCCGCGTCCGGGCCAGGCCGCGCTCGATGTCGACCAGGTGGTACAGCGCCACACCCGCCGCCACCACGTAGAGCGCGATGATCGCCCCGAACGCCGCGAACAGCCGGCGGCCGGTGCCAGACCAGGCCCGGGGCCTCATGACGTCACCGCGCCTCGCCGACGGGACTTGACCGATGGCTGATGTGTATCCGGATGGGTCACACTGTATCCCGAGCGTGGGAGGGCCACCAGTGTCGTTCGGTGGGCGCGCCGGCCTGGCCTGAACCGCCAGGCGCCCAGGAACGCCCTTCAGCAAGACCCACGCCGCTCCCCCGAGGGCTCTCGCGCCGCTTCGCAGGGCAAGCGCGCCTCGACCGTGACTGCTTCGGTTACACCTTCGCAGCGACGAACGCCGGTCGATCTCGACCATCGCCATCAATACCATGTAATCAAAGATGAATTTCCGACATGTCCTGGCGATTCGTCCGCTGGCCCGGACGCTGCACAAGCGGGGCGCGACCCCCGGAGCCAATATGAAGAACGTCTACGCAGTCACGCTCGTCCTCGGTTCGCTGGTCGCGCTCGGCGCGTGCAGCAAGGCCACGAAGACCCAGCCGACCGATCCCAACCAGCCGATCCAGATCTCGGTCACCTCGAAGGGCTTCGAGCCGAAGTCCATCAAGGCCCACGTCGGGCAACCGCTGAAGATGGTCGTCACCCGCAAGGTCGAGCGCACCTGCGCGACCGAGATCGTGATCAAGGACTTCCAGATCGAGCAGGAGCTGCCGCTCAACCAGGCGGTGGCGCTCGAGCTGGTCCCGACCAAGGCCGGTCCGATCCGCTTCGCGTGCGCCATGGACATGATCGCCGGCGAGATCATCGTCGATTGAACGGTCGGGGCGGCGCGTCGCCAGACCGCCCACGCCCCTCGAGATCGCCGCATGCGCGCCGCCTCCCCCTCTCGCGATCACCGCGCCCACGCCGGGCTGCTGGTGCTGGCGCTCGTGAGCGTGGCCGCGCACGCGCGCGCGGACGCGCCCACCGCCGATCCGGTCCTGGCGCAGCTGATCGCCGACAGCCTCGCGGCGCGGCCGGAGCTGGCCGCGCGCGCGGCGACGGTGCGGGCCCAGCGCGCGCGCGTGCCCCAGGCCGGCGCGCTGCCCGATCCGATGCTGCAGGTCGGCATCCAGAACGACGGCTTCACCGGGATCGAGATCGGCACGATGCCGACGTCGTTCGTGTCGATCATGATCGGCCAGACGTTCCCGTGGCCGGGCAAGCGCGACCTCCGGACCCAGCTCGCGAGCCTCGACGTCGACGCGGCCTCGCTCGACGTCGACCGGCTGCGGCGCACCACCGAGGCCGACGTCCGGCGCGCCTACCTGGCGCTCGTGCTCGCCCGCGACCGGCTGGCCTTGCTCGATCACCTGACCGCGCTGTGGGGCCAGTCGGCCGAGGCCGCGCGCCTGACCTACGAGGTCGGCGGCGGCGCGCAGTCGGACATCCTGCGCGCCCAGCTCGAGCAGCGCCGCCTGGCCCAGCGGCGGCTGGCGCTCGAGGCCGAGGCCGCGACGCTGACGCAGGAGCTCAACCGCTTGCGCGGCCACGACCTCGACGAGCCGATCGCCGCGACGCCGACGCTCGCCGAGCTGGGCGCGCCGGCGCCGATCGACGAGGCCGCGGCGCGCGCCGACGCGCTGGCGCAGAGCCCCGAGCTGGCCCGGGCGCGGCTGGCGGCGACCGCCGGCGCGCGCGCGACCGCGCTCGCGCGCAAGGGCAGCTACCCCGACCTGACCGTGAGCGCGGGCATCATGGTGCGCGGCGTCGACCTGCCGCCGATGTGGCAGCTGTCGGTCGGCGTGCCGCTGCCGATCTACGCCGACCGCAAGCAGCGCCGCGCCGTGGCCGAGCGCCGGGCCCAGACCGACGCCGCCCGGCTCGACGTCGACGCGGTCGCCCAGGTGCTGACGCTGCGCGTGCACGAGCGCGCGACCGCGCTGGCCGCGCTGGCCGCGACGATCGCGATCTACCGCGACAGCCTGCTGCCGCTGTCGAAGGCCACCGCCGAGAGCACGCTGGCGCAGTACGCCGTCGGCAAGGTCAGCTTCGCGGCCGTGCTCGACGGCAACGCCGGCGTGCTCGGGGACGAGGACGCGTACCTGCGCGCCCTCGCCGCCGCCCATCGCCTGGTGATCGCGCTCGACGAGCTCAGCCTCGCGCCCGTGGCGATCGACGACGGCGGCGCCATGACCGGCGCGACGATGCCGGGCGTGACCGCCACCACCGCCGCCGCCGCCACCACCTCGGCCCCGGCCGCCGCCGCCGCCGCCGCGCCCGCCGCCGCTGGCGGTGGCATGGGCGGCATGTGACCGCGATGACCACCGAGCCCCCAGCCCCCCACGTCGACCCCGACGCGCCGCCCGCGCGGCCGGCGACGATCGACCCGCCCGCGCCGACGCCACCGGGCGCGTCACCGCGCCGCGGGTACGGCCTCGGGACGATGCTGGTCTTCGGCCTGGTGTGCGCCATCGGCGCCGGCGCCGCCGCGATCAAGCTGCTCGACCACGGCGCCCCGTCGGCGACCACCGGCGGCGCCGCGGGCCACCAGTACCACTGCCCGATGCACCCGACGATCGTCTCGGACCACCCCGGCGAGTGCCCGATCTGCGGGATGGACCTGGTCGAGGTCGACGCCGCGTCGACGACCGCGGCGACGACCCCGTCGGTGCGCACGATCGTGCACTACCGGTCGCCGATGGACCCGCGCCAGACCTCGCCGACGCCGCGCAAGGACGAGATGGGCATGGCCTACCTGCCGGTCTACGCCGACGAGCTGGCCGGCGGCTCGTCGCCGGTGCCCGGGATGGGGGCGGTCGACATCGACCCCGATCGCCAGCAGCTGATCGGGCTGCGCACGACCGAGGTCACGCGCGCGTCGATCGGCGGCGAGGTCCGGACCGTCGGCCGGGTCGCGATCGACGAGACCCGCGTCAGCCACGTCAACGTCAAGAACGGCGGCTTCGTCGAGCGGATCTTCGTCGACTACCTCGGCAAGCCGGTCAAGCGCGGCGATCCGCTGTTCACCCTGTTCAGCCCCGAGCTGGTGGCGGCGCAGGAGGAGTACCTGCTCGCGGTCCGCACCCGCGGCGTGCTCGGCGCCAGCGGCGACGGCCAGGGCCTGGTCGACGCGGCCCGCCGCCGGCTGGCGCTGTGGGACGTGTCGGCCGCCGAGCTCAAGCGCCTCGAGGCCACCGGGACGCCGCGCAAGGCGCTGACGTTCTACGCCCCGGCGACCGGCGTGGTCACCAAGAAGGACGTGGTCGCCGGCATGAAGCTCGACCCGGGCGCGATGCCGTACGAGCTGGTCGATCTCAGCGAGGTCTGGGTGATCGCCGACGTCTACGAGAGCGAGATCCGGTTCGTCCACGAGGGCACGCCGGCGACGCTGGCCATGACCGCGTACCCCGACCGCACCTTCGCCGGCACGATCAGCTTCATCGCCCCGTTCCTCGACCCGTCGACCCGGACGATCAAGGTCCGGCTGAAGTTCGCCAACCCCGACGGCGACCTGCGGCCCGAGATGTACGGCGAGGTCGTGCTGTCGACGACCGCGCGCGACGCGCTGGTGGTGCCGCACGACGCGATCATCGACTCGGGCGCGATCCAGGTCGTGTTCGTGGCCCAGGGCGCCGGCAAGTTTGTGCCGCGCCAGGTCCAGCTCGGCCAGCGCGACGCCACCCGCGTCGAGGTCGTCGCCGGCCTCGAGGCCGGCGAGCGCGTCGTCACCCGCGCCAACTTCCTGGTCGACTCCGAGTCGCGGCTGCGGGCCTCGCTCGAGGGCCTGACCCCGGCCCCGGCGCCGACCCAGGCCCGGGTCCTGCCGGAAGCGGGCGCCGTCCCGTGATCCGGCGGATCATCGGCTTCTCGGCCGAGAACCGGGTGCTGGTGCTCGCGCTGACCGCGGTCGCGCTGGTGATCGCGTGGTGGTCGATGCGCACGATCCCGCTCGACGCCCTGCCCGACCTCGCCGACACCCAGGTCATCGTCTACGCGCGCTGGGATCGCAGCCCCGACATCATCGAGGATCAGGTCACGTACCCGATCACGTCGGCGCTCTTGGGCGCGCCCCGGGTCAAGACCGTGCGCGGCCTGTCGGACTTCGGCTTCAGCTACGTCTACGTGATCTTCGAGGACGGGACCGACCTGTACTGGGCCCGGACCCGGGTGCTCGAGTACCTGTCGAAGATCACGCCGGACCTGCCGGCCGGCGCCAAGATCCAGATGGGGCCGGACGCGTCGAGCGTCGGCTGGGTGTTCCAGTACGCGCTGGTCGATCGCACCGGCCGCCACGCCACCGACGAGCTGCGCTCGTACCAGGACTGGTTCCTGCGCTACGCGATCCAGAGCGTGCCGGGCGTGGCCGAGGTCGCGACGATCGGCGGCCACGTCCGCCAGTACCAGATCAACGTCAACCCCAACGCGCTGGCGGCGTACGGGCTGTCGCTGCAGACGGTGATCGACGCGGTCCGGACCGGCAACAACGACGTCGGCGGGCGCCTGGTCGAGCTGTCCGGACGCGAGTACATGGTGCGCGGGCGCGGCTACATCAAGAACATCGCCGACATCGAGCAGCTGGGGCTGCGCACCAACGGCGGCACGCCGGTGCTGGTCAAGGACGTCGCCCAGGTCGTGCTCGGCCCCGAGATGCGCCGCGGCATCGCCGACCTCGACGGCGAGGGCGACGCCGTCGGCGGCATCGTCGTCATGCGCGCGGGCGAGAACGCGCTCGACGTGATCGCCCGGGTCAAGGCCAAGCTCGACGACGTCAAGGCGTCGCTGCCCGCCGGCGTCGAGGTCGTCGTCACCTACGACCGCTCGGACCTGATCGAGCGCGCGATCGACACCGTCACCTCGAAGCTGCTCGAGGAGATGATCATCGTCGCGCTGATCATCCTGGTCTTCCTGTGGCACTTCCCGTCGTCGCTGGTGCCGATCGTCACGATCCCGATCAGCGTCCTGCTGGCCTTCATCCCGCTCAAGCTGATGGGCCAGAACGCCAACCTGATGTCCCTGGCCGGCATCGCGATCTCGACCGGCGTGCTCGTCGACGGCGCGATCGTCGAGGTCGAGAACGCCTACAACAAGATCTACCTGTGGCAGCGGGCCGGCCGCCCCGGCGACTTCCACCGCGTCCGGCTCGACGCGCTGCTGGAGGTCGGGCCCGGGGTGTTCTTCTCGCTCCTGGTGATCGCGGCGGCGTTCCTGCCGATCTTCACGCTGGTCGACCAGGAGGGCCGGCTGTTCAAGCCGCTGGCGTACTCGAAGAACCTGACGATGGCGATCGCCGCGCTGCTGGCGATCACGCTCGACCCGGCGCTGCGGATGATGTTCGCGCGGATCGATCCCTACACCTTCCGCCCGCGCTGGCTGGCGCGGCTCGCGACCGCGGCCCTGGTCGGGCGCTACCGGTCCGAGGAGCGCCACCCGGTCAGCCGGCTCTTGCACTGGCTCTACGAGCGGCCGTGCCACTTCGTGCTCCGCCACGCCTGGGGCACGATCGCGGTCGCGGTCCTGATCATCGCCAGCGCCGTGCCGATCTACCAGCGCCTGGGCTCGGAGTTCATGCCGCCGCTGCGCGAGGGCACGATCCTGTACATGCCGTCGGCGGTGCAGCCCGGCATGTCGGTGGCCGAGGCCGAGAAGGCGCTGCAGGTCCAGGACAAGATCCTGCGCACGTTCCCGGAGGTCGAGCGGGTGTTCGGCAAGGCCGGCCGCGCCACGACCTCGACCGACCCGGCGCCGTTCACGATGATGGAGACGACGATCGTGCTCAAGCCCGAGCGCCAGTGGCGGACCCGACCGCGCTGGTACTCGTCGTGGGCGCCGGCCTGGGCCAAGTCGGCGCTGCGGCCGTTCTGGAACGATCGCATCAGCCAGGACCAGCTCGAGGACGAGCTCGACCGGGCGCTGCGCCTGCCCGGCATCTCGAACGCGTGGACGATGCCGATCAAGGGCCGCCTCGACATGCTCTCGACCGGCATCCGCACGCCGGTCGGCATCAAGATCCTCGGCAGCGACCTGCCGACGATCGAGCGCGTCGCCCGCGAGGTCGAGGCGATCGTGGCCGAGCTGCCCGGGACCCGCAGCGCCTACGCCGAGCGCGTGGCCGGCGGCTTCTTCCTCGACTTCGTGCTCAAGCGCGACCAGCTGGCCCGCTACGGCCTCACCGTCGACGACGCCAACATGATGGTCATGACGGCGGTCGGCGGCGACAACCAGAGCATGACCATCGAGGGCCGCGAGCGCTACGGCATCAACGTCCGGTACGCGCGCGACTACCGCGACGATCTGGCGTCGCTGCGGCGCGTGCTCTTGCCGCTGCCGGGCGGCCGCGGCCAGATCCCGATGGAGGCGATCGCCGACGTCGGCCTGGCCCAGGGCCCGGCGATGATCCGCGACGAGAACGGCTTCCTCGCCGGCTACGTCTACGTCGACTTCGACACGTCCAAGGTCGACATCGGCGGCTACGTCACGCGCGCCAAGGCCGCCGTGGCCGCCGCCGTGACCCTGCCGCCCGGCTACACGCTGACCTGGAGCGGCCAGTACGAGAACATGCTGCGGGTCAAGGAGCGCCTGAAGCTGGTCGTGCCGCTGACGCTGGTCCTGATCTTCCTCTTGCTCTACCTGAACACGCGCTCGGCGTTCAAGGCCGGCCTGGTGATGCTGGCGGTGCCGTTCTCGGCGGTCGGCGCGGTCTGGCTCCTGTGGCTGCTCGACTACAACATGTCGATCGCGGTCTGGGTCGGGATGATCGCGCTCATGGGCCTCGACGCCGAGACCGGGGTGTTCATGCTGCTGTTCCTCGATCTGTCGTGCGACGAGCGGGCCCGGGCCGGGCGCCTCAACACCTACGGCGACCTGCACGAGGCGGTCATCCACGGCGCGGTCAAGCGCATCCGACCCAAGGCCATGACCGTGTGCGCCGCGATGCTCGGGCTGTTGCCGATCATGTGGTCGATCGGGACCGGCGCCGATCTGATGAAGCGCATCGCGGCGCCGATGGTCGGCGGGCTCGTGACCAGCTTCGCGATGGAGCTCCTGGTCTACCCGGCGATCTACTTCCTGTGGCGGCGCCGCGGCCTGCGCCCAGGGCCGGCCAGCCCCGAGGAGCCCGCGCCGGCCTGAGCGCTCACTTCGGCTTGGCCTTGAGGACGACCTTGTTGTCGCGGATGACGACGTTGAACTCGACCCGCGACGCCTTGTGCTGCTCGAGGATCTTGGGCGCCTGGCTCTGGAGCGTGCGGACGAGCTTGTCGTACGACAGCCCCTCGGCGCGCTCGCCGACGACCTCCCGGGCCTTGACGTACTTGGCGTAGAGCGCCCGGGTCTCGGCCTCGGTCATGCCCGGCACCGGCGGGCGCGACGACGCGGGCGGGCGGGTCGTCCGGGCCGCGCGGACCGGCGGCCCGATCGTGGCCGAGCCATCCGGGACCGGCGGGCGGACCGGCGGCCCGATCGTCGCCGAGCCCGGCGCGACCGGCGGGCGGACCGGCGGCGCCATGGTGACCGAGCCCGGCGGTGCCGGCGGGCGAACCGGCGGCGCCATGGTGACCGAGCCCGGCGACCGGCGGGCGGACCGGCGGCGCCATGGTGACCGAGCCGGCGCTGCCGGCGGGCGAACCGGCGGCGCCATGGTGACCGAGCCCGGCGGTGCCGGCGGGCGAACCGGCGGCGCCATGGTGACCGAGCCCGGCGGTGCCGGCGGGCGAACCGGCGGGCGCTGCGGCGGCCCCGCCGTCGGGCGCTGCGGCGGCGCGACCGGCGGGCGGGCCGGCTTGTCGATCGCCGCGAGGGCCTCGTCGGCCAGCCCGGCGAGCGCCGCCGCGATGTCGTCGTCGCCAGCGTTGACGAACGGATCGGTGGTGACGCTCTTGCCGCGGCGCGGCCCAGGTGCGGCCGCGGGCGGCGGCTCGAACCGCTGGACGTCGGGCTGGGTGTCGCCGTCGTCGACCAGGTGGCGGCGCTTGCCCTCGGCCAGCGCGACGGCGCGGTCGCGCTCGATCGACTCGCGCATGCGCTTGGGCATCGCCGCGAGGATCTCCTCGGGGATCGACTCGCCGGTCACCAGCGCCTGGCGCCGGAGCTTGTTCAGGTTGCGGATGTAGCGACCCGACTCGATCTCGCGCAGCGTGCGCTTCCAGTACGTGTTGTACGAGCCGAACTTCTGCTGGACCGTCGCGAACCGGTAGCGCAGCGCGGTGTTGCGGATCTGGAGCTGCGCGACCTCGCGGATCCGGCGCTCGGCGTCGGTGTGCAGGTGGGCCGGCGCCTGGCGCTGGATGCCCATGAAGTACTGCTCGTAGAGCACGCGCAGGCGGTCGACCAGCTTGTCGAGACCCTCGAGGGCCTCTTCGATCTCGGCGGTCTTCTCCTCCGAGCTGAGCGTCGACTTGAGAGCCACTCGCTGCGAGCGTACCAGACCGACGGCGCCGGGCGACGGCGACGTTGCGTTTCGCAGCGTCGCGCTGGCTACCGACGGCGCCACCCGCCGCGGCGCCGCGCACGATCTCGCGCAGTTGCCGCCGGCCGGGGCTGGCACAGCGCATGCGATGACGCCGCGCGATGGCCCGCCGATCGCTCCTCGTGTCCGTGACCCTCCTGGCCGCCGCCTGCGTCGAGCCGCCGCCCGAGCCGCCGACCTCGGTCGAGGCGCCGCTGACCGGGGTCGACGGCGCCGCCGATCAGGCCGACCGGGCGTGCCACGTGGTGCTGCGCGACCTGACCCGACTCGGCAACGGCACCGGCGGCTACCAGACGGCCGGCGGCAGCTGGATCTGGGAGGGCGACGTCGAGCTGTCGGAGGCGGCGGCGGCCGAGGGCGCGACCGCGGCGGTCCAGTACCAGTACGGCTCGGACCCGGCCTGGTACCAGGTCGCGGCCACGCCCAGCGCGATCGCCGCGACGCCGGGGTTCGTGCGCTACCACGTCCGGCTCGACCAGGGCCTGCCCGGCCCCGGCATGTCGGGCACCTCGCTGTCGACGGCGCGGGTGCAGGTGATGCCGCTGGCCCACCTGGCCGGCGGCGGGCGCCTGTTCGATCACAACCGCGTGCCCGGCGACTTCGACAACTACCTGCTCACCGCCGACGGCAACTTCGCGGTCACGCGCAACGACGCGGTCTGTCCGGCCGCCGGACCGACGCCGCCGGCGCGGATCGTGTTCCCGGCCGGGCAGCCGGTCGAGCAGCACGGCGCGCTGGTGCCGGGCGGGATGGTGCGACTCGAGTACGACCCGGCCCGGCTGACCACCTGCCGCAACTCCCGCGGCAGCTTCGACCTGTGGGACATCACGGCGCACGTCCGCTGGAACACCGGCGAGGAGTCGAGCGCCAGCATCAAGAACGGCGCGCTGCTGGTGTCGATCCCGACCACCGCGCGCGCGGTCGAGATCTGGTTCGAGAACACCGCGGTGCCGGGCTGCCAGGCGTGGGACTCCAACTGGGGCGCCAACTACGCGTTCGATCTGCTGCTGCCGCCGCAGTGGCTCGGCGCCGCCACCGTGCGCATCAGCCGCGACACCATCGATCCGTGCGCCGGCCCCGACGCCGCCGCCGGCTTCGACTTCGGCACCTGGGGCCGGCAGCGCGCCGCCATCGCCAACGTGTGCTTCCAGGTGTGGTCGCCGGGCGTGACCGATCGCGACGATCCCGAGGTCTGGCGCAAGCTCGACGCGACCCTGCGCTGGCGGCCCCGCGGCACCAGCGAGCCGCTGCGGTCGGTCTACGCCGCGCTCGACCGCCGGGTCGGCAACGACGCCCGCTTCACGGTCGACCTGCGCGGCCTCGATCCCTTCCGCCCGTACCAGTGCCCGTCGGTGCCGACCGCGCCGACGCCCGACGGCATGTACGTGCGCGCCGAGCTCGAGTACGTGATCGTGGTCAACGGCGTCGAGCTGCGGCCCGCGCCGGGCGCCTACTACCCGGCGACGTTCACCAACTACCTCGACCCGGCCTGCCCGTAGCGCGCGGGCGCGCGGGCCGCGGCGACGTTCACCAACTCCCTCGACCCGGCCGGCCCGTCGCGCGCGGCCGGCGTCGCTTCGCCGGCGACGTTCACCAACTCCCCTCGACCCGGCCTGCCCGTCGCGCGCGGGCGCGCGGGCCGCGGCGACGGCGACGTTCACGTGCGGCCTCGCCCCCGGCCGGCCCGTCGCGCGCGGGCGCGCGGGCCGCGGCGACGTTCACCAACTCCCTCGACCCGGCCGGCCCGTCGCGCGCGGCCGGCGTCGCTTCGGCGGCGACGTTCACCAACTCCCTCGACCCGGCCGGCCCGTCGCGCGCGGCCGGCCTCGGTCGTCACGCTCGACCTGCGCCGGCGCCCGTGGTACGCCGCGAGGCGCTCGCAGCGCCATGTCGGTCGTCTACTTCCTGCTCCTCGTCGGCGTGCTCGTGATCATCCACGAGCTCGGTCACTTCGTGGCGGCCAAGCTGCTCGACGTGCGCGTGCTGCGGTTCTCGATCGGCTACGGCCGGCCGCTGATCCGGGTCCGCGGCGCCGAGACCGAGTACCAGATCGCGGTGTTCCCGCTGGGCGGCTACGTGCGGATCCTCGGCGTCGAGGACGGGCCCGACGTCGAGCCGCGCGACCGCGGCCGCTCGTTCGCGACCCGGCCGCTGTGGCAGCGCCTCGTGATCATCTTCGCGGGGCCGGCCGCCAACCTGATCCTGCCGATCCTGATCTACTTCGTGTTCTTCGCCGGCCACACCGAGCTGCCGGCGGCGGTGGTGGGCGACGTGTTCGAGGACTCGCCGGCCGCCCGGGCCGGGATCGAGGCGGGCGACACGGTCCTGGCCGTCGACGGCAAGAGCGTCCGCTACTGGGAGGACCTCGAGCGCGCGATCCGCGCCCGCGGCGGCGACGAGATCAGCCTCAAGCTGCAGCGCGGGCCGCGGGTGTTCGAGAAGTACGTGGTGCCGATCGCCGACGTCGTGCGCAAGCGCGACGGCCAGGTGTCGGCGCAGGGCCGCATCGGCATCACCCGGGCGCCGTTCGTGCCGATGGTCGGCATCATCGATCCGACGTCACCGGCCGGGCGCGCCGGCATGACCACCGGCGATCTGATCGTCAACATCGACGGCCGCCCCGTCGACAACTGGAGCGGGGTCGCGGTCGGGCTCGGCCACGGCGCGCGCCGCACCAACCTGGTGTACCTGCGCGGCACCGAGATCCCGGGCGTGCCGCAGGTGCGGCTGCTCGAGGCCCGGTTCGCCGATCTGATGCCCGAGACCCGGCTCGACGCCACCCTCGGGCGCAGCGCCTACACCGGGCTCGAGAACGCCGAGATGTTCGTGGCCCACGTCGATCCCGGCACGCCGGCCGATCTGGCCGGGCTGCGGGTCGGCGATCTGATCGCGACGATCGACGACCAGGCGGTCAAGCACTGGGCCGTGCTCGAGCAGAAGCTCCTGTCGGACCCGAGCCGCACCTGGACCATCGGCTGGCGCCGCACCGACCACGGCAAGGTGGTCGAGCGCTCGGCGCAGCTCACGCAGGTGTGGCGCAAGGAGCTCGATCAGTACGGCCACACCGTCGAGCGGCTCGTGCTCGGCGCCCGCAACGACGTCCAGCGCGGCCACGGCAAGATGGTGCCGATCGACGGGCGCTTCGGGTACGCGGTGTCGAAGGCGGTCGAGCGCACCGGCGAGACGATCAAGCTGATGGCGCTGGGGTTCCTCAAGGTGCTCGGCGGCGACTCGCCGAGCGAGAGCCTGGGCGGCCCGCTGACGATGTACCGGGTCGCGTCGGTGTCGGGCGAGCAGGGCTGGGACTCGTTCCTGCTGCTGATCGCGCTGATCAGCGTGAACCTCGGCCTGATCAACCTGCTGCCGGTGCCGGTGCTCGATGGCGGCCACGTGCTGGTGTTCATCATCGAGGGCGTGCGCCGCCGGCCGCTGTCGGCGCGCGGCAAGGAGAAGATCCAGTTCTTCGGCCTGGTGCTGGTCGGGATCATCACGATCCTGGCGCTGCGCAACGACATGATGCAGTACGTGTTCCGCTGATGACGATCCTCGCGCTCGACACCTCGACCCTGACCGCCAGCGCCGCGGTCGTGACCGGCGCCGGCGAGGTGCTGGCGGTCGCCGTCGGCGAGCCGGCGACGCCGACCGATCGCGTGATGATGCTGTGCGCGCAGGCGCTCGACCGCGCCGGGGTCACCGCCGCCGCGCTGACCGCGATCGCCGTCGGCGCCGGCCCGGGCTCGTTCACCGGCCTGCGCATCGGCCTGGCCACCGGCAAGGGCCTGGCCTACGCGCTGGGCCTGCCGCTGTGGCTGGCGTCGTCGCTGGCGGCCCTGGCCCACGACCTCGCGGCGGTGGTCCCCGTCGACGACGCGCTGCTGGTGCCGGCGCTCGACGCCCGCCGCGGCGAGCTCTACGTCGGCTTCTACCGCCGGACCGACGCCGGGCTGACCGCCGTCGCCGACGAGCGGGTGCTCGCGCCGAGCGCGCTGGCCGCGGTGATCGCCGAGCTCGGCGACCGCGCCCACCTGGCCGGCGACGCGCTCCAGAGCTACGCCGACGCGCTGGCCGCCCTGCCCGCCACGGTCGCGCGCCACGCCGCGCTGCGCACGCCGTCGGCCGTCGGCGTGGCCCGGGCCGTGCTGGCGAGCGACCGCCGCGATCGCCTGCACGACGGCGCGCCGGCGTACATCCGGCTGTCCGAGGCCGAGGTGAAGTACCCCAACGGCGTCCCCGGCGCCCAGCGTCGCTGACGCGCGCCAGGGCTGTCTGCCAGGGCTGGCACGGTCGGGTCGAGGACGGCCGACGTCGCTCGTCGGCGCGCGCGGTCGCGTCAGCGCGTCCTGGCACGTCGCGTGCTGTGCCCGCGGTCCATGACGTCCCTGTCCGCGCGCCTGCGCCGCCGCTTCCTCCATCACTGGTTCGTCGGCGTGTTCGCGATCATCGGCGGCCTGTGGCTGGTGACGACCCTCGCGTACGCGCTCGGCGCCGGCGGCATCTCGTTCGGCAATCGCTACACCGGCCAGCGCGCGCGCATCGACTTCCAGCGGGGCCACGACGTGCCGGTGCTCGCGCTCGGCCACGACGCAGGCCTCGTGCTCCACGGCGGCCCGACGCCCCGCGGCACGGTCGTCAAGCTGCGCCCGGGCCTGCCGTTGGTCTTCTGCTGGGCCTGCGGGCGCGACGAGGCCGCCGGCGCGATCGCCGACGTCGAGTTCCGGCAGGGCACGTGGTGGTACCGCGCGCCGGTCGACGTCGCGGCCGAGCTGGCGGCGTTGCCGCGGGCCGGCGGCTCGGCCCGGTGGCGGGCCGCGCGCACCGAGATCATCCTGACGGTCGCGTACGATCAGGCCACCGGCGCGCGCCGCCAGGTCGCGCCGACGGCGACGGTCGAGGATCAGGCGCGCGCGCTCGCCGAGCTCGGGCTCCGCACCGACGCCGCGGCCCGGCTGTCGGAGGACGGCCTGGCCGACCTGCCGCGGGCGTCGATGCAGCGCGAGGGCTGCGTGATCGTGCACCTGGCGTTCGTCGCGGTCGTGCTGCTGTGGCTGGTGGTCGGCGGCGTCGCGCTCGCGCTGGTGGCGCTCGTGCGCCGGCTGCGACGTCGCTCAGGGTAGGCCGCGCGGGCGCGCCGGCACGCCCGCGTCGTGGAGCACGCACCGCGCCTGGGCGCACGACGTCGACCAGCGCCGCTCGTTGGCGCGCACGAGCTCGTCGTAGTCCGGGCCGCCCATCGCGCACTCGAGCCGGCGCGGCGGGAACGCCGCGCGCGCGGCCGGGCCCTGGGCGCGGTTGATGGCCAGGGGCTCCTGGGGCACGCACGCCTGCAGCCGGAAGTAGATCGTGCAGTCGGCGTCGACCTGGCAGGCGTCGAGCGCGGTCGGCGCGGGCCGCGACGGCGCGACCGGCCGCTGGACCTTCATCGTCGCGCGCGCGATGCCGCGCCCGGTGACGCCGGCGATCGTGCCGCGCAGCGCCCGCGCGGCGCAGCGGTTGAAGCGCACCGTGCCGCCGCGCACCGAGACCGCCCGCACGCGCGCGGCGCTGTCCCAGCGCAGGGTCACGCGGGTCGCGATCACCGCCGCGCGCTCGCCGCGCGCGCACGCCACCAGCACCGCGTCGCGGGTCTGGATGTGCTCGACGAGCGCGGGCGTGGTCGAGATGACCAGCACCGGGCGCGGCGGCGGCGGCACCGGCATCCGCTTGGCGCTGGCCACCCCGGTCGTGGCGACCGCGGCGAACGCGAGGGTGACGAGCGAGCGGCGCAGCATCATGGAAGATGAGACGGTGGCCGACGCGCGAGATTCAGCCGCAGGCGGCGCCTACCCGTGACCAACCCGGGCCCGGGCGACACCGCCACTGGAACGTTACACCCTCGGGCGGCCCGATCGCGACGAGCGGTTGCGCCGCGATGGGTCGTGGACTAGCGTTGATCCAGGTCGCCGATGCGGCCGGAGCCAGACGTGAACGCACCCGCGATGGATGCCTCGACCCTCGATACGCTCGTCGATGAACACCGCCGCCTCGACGCCCGACTCCGGCAGCTCGAGGGCCAGCGCTCGATGACCTCGGCCGAGCAGGTCGAGTACGGGACGCTGAAGAAGCAGAAGCTCCTCGCCAAGGACCGGATCGCGCGCCTGCAGGCGACCGACCGCCGCGCGTGACCGAGCCGCCGGCGCCCGCGCTCCCGCCCGAGGTGCTCGAGCGGATGCGCACGATCGGCCTGCGCATCGACCGCCACGGCCGCCTGTGGCACCAGGCCGACGAGGTCACCCACGCCGGCCTCAAGCGCGCGATCCTGCGCTGGCTCGACGTGCGCGCCGACGGTCGCCCGATCGTCCGCCTCGACGACGTCCGGTACGCCTACGTCGACGTCGATGACACTCCGCTGCGGGTCACCGCGGTGCGCTGGGACGGCGACGTACCCATCGCGCTGCTCGACGACGGCACCAGCGCGCCGCTGGCGCTGCCGACGCTCGCGGTCGATCCCGACGATCGCTTGCGCTGCCGCGTCCGCGACGGTCGGCTGGCCGCGCGCCTGACCTCGGCCGCGCACCAGGTGCTGCTCGAGCGCGCCGCCGAGCGCGCCGGCGTCTACGGCGTCGAGGCCGCCGGCGCCTTCTGGCCGCTGGTCGCCGACGTCCGCGAGTAGCGCGACGCCGCCGACGAGCAGCGCGGCGCGCGTCACTGCCAGCGCGGCGCACCTCGCGGCCAGCGCGGCGCACCTCGCGGCCAGCGCGGCGCACCTCGCGGCCAGCGCGGCGCACCTCGCGTTGCCAGCGCGGCGCACCTCGCGGCCAGCGCGGCGCACCTCGTGGCCCGCGCAACGCGCGTCGTTGCCAGCGCGGCGCACCTCGCGGCCAGCGCGGCGCTCGTCATTGCCCGCGCAACGCGCGTCGTTGCCAGCGCGGCGCCGAAAGCACGACCGCCGCCCGAGGGCGGCGGCGGCGACGTCACGAGGCGGGCGGCTCAGCCGCGGGGGCGGAGCTGGAACGGGTACTTGATGGGGTACACGCCGGTCTCGCCGACCTTCGGGAACTGCACGTGCGAGATGACCTCGGCGATGCAGCTCGACACCGTCGGGTCCACGCCGCTCGCGCTCGACTCGACGACGCGCCCGTTGCCGTTGAGCGTGAAGTTGGCGGTCACGGTGCCCTGCAGGCCGGGCTGCGCGAGCAGCTCCTTCTCGTAGCAGTACGAGATCTTCTCGATGTTGCGGCGGATGTAGCGGCGGATGAGCTCCTTGTCGAGGCAGTTGCCGGCGCCACTGCACACGACCGGCGGCTGGAGGACGACCTTGGGGACGAGGGGGGTGCGGCGGCGCTGGTTGCCGTGGCCGTCGTCGCCGAGGAGGCCGAGGTAGTTGTGGCCGTCGTCGCGGCCGAGCGTGCCGAACGGATCCGAGGCCACGCCGCTGCACGGGACGCCAGCGATCGTGCCGCAGCCGGTGCCGGTGCCGCGGACGCCCCAGCCGAACGAGCCCGCCGGCGCGCCGGTGCCGCCGCCGTCGAACAGGCCGCCGGTGATGTCCATGTCGTCGAAGCCCGAGGCGAAGTTGCCGCCCTCGGCCACGCGGATCGGGCCGGCGGCGAACACGTCCGACGACAGGATGCCGACGTCGCGCGCGGCCTCGATGGCCTGCTCGCGCGACAGGCGCGGGCTCAGCCCGCGGTCGGCGACCTGGAGCTTGGCCGGGGTCGGGTTGGGGCTGTCGTGACCGAGCGTGCCGGTGTCGAGCGCGATGGCGGTCGGCGCCGAGGCGTCGCCCTCCTTGCCCGAGTCGTCGGCGTCGCCGTCGTCAGGAGGCACCGGCATGTCCTCGGTCGACACCAACACCGAGCGGGTCGTCGAGCTCTCGCGCATCGACATGTCGGTCGGCGCGCCGCCCTGGTCCTCGGTCGCCTGCTGCATGATCCCCCACAGCATCAGGTGGGCCATCGCCGACGCCGCCAGGAACGCGAGCGGGGCGCGCTCCCACGCCATCGCCGGCGGCGCGGTGCGGACCGGGGCCTCGATGCCGCGCACGAAGAACGACGCCTGGCCGATGCGCGTGCGCACCTGCGTGCCGACGTACAGCGGCAGCGCGACGTGACCGGCGGCGCGCATCGACGCGAGCGTGGTCGACGTGCCGGCGAACGCGACGTCGCCGTCGAGGTTTGCGAGCGGGGCGACGAAGCCACCGGCGCCGTGCTCGACCAGGGTCTGCTCGGGCGGCGCGTCGGCCAGCGGGATGTCGACGCCGTCGTTCTGTCCGACCCGCAGGCGGGTCCGGGCGGCGTCGCGCCGCCGCAGCAGGCCGGTGGCGACGCAACCGACGCCGGCGATGACGCCGAGCGCGGCCAGCACGTCGACGGCGGGGCTGTGGCGGGTCGGCCGGAACGCCCACGACGGGCGCTTCTCGGCGATCCAGCGCTCGCGCGCGGCGGCGTCGTGGTTCGCGGTGCGCAGGCCGTAGAAGAACGTGGCGAGGCCCAGCGACAGGAGCGCGAGCCCGGCCACCAGCGCGATCCGGCCGCGCCGGTGCGCGGTCGGGGCCGCGGTGAGCGTGTCGATCGAGACCACCGAGCCACCGAGCGAGGTGACGACCTCGACGGCGGTGGCGGGGGTGGCGGACATTGCGGGGGCGGTGGGTGCGGACAGAGCGGTAGCCATGACGACCTCCAGCGAGGGCGGGTTAATCGCGCCGGCAGCGACCTCGCTCCGCGCATTCGCCGTCGCGCGCCCAGGTGGCGCTGCGTCGGCGTTCGTCGGGATAGACAGCGACCGCCGGCCCCGGTTCCAAAAATCTGCGGGCAATTTCACATGCCTACGCAGTATTTTTTCCTGCAACCGACGCCGCGCGCCGGTGTCTGCCGCCCTTCGCCCTGTCTGATGCGGCGGCCCACGGCCCGCCCGGCCTCGCCGCACGCTCGCCTGGCGCCTCGCCCGGGCCCCGCGGCGCGCCCGCACCCTCACCTGATCAACGCCCGCGGCGCGCCCGTACCATCGCCCTCATCAACGCCCGCGGCGCGCTTGCGCCATCGCCCTCATCAACGCCCGTGGCGCGGTTGCGCCAGCGCCCTCACGCCCAGCACCGGCGGGGCGGGGGGGGGGGGGGGGGGGGGGGGGGGGGGGGGGGGGGGGGGGGGGGGGGGGGGGGGGGGGGGGGGGGGGGGGGGGGGGGGGGGGGGGGGGGGGGGGGGGGGGGGGGGGGGGGGGGGGGGGGGGGGGGGGGGGGGGGGGGGGGGGGGGGGATCGGGGGGGTTCGGGATCGGGATCCGGATCGGGAATCGGGGATCCGGATCGGGATCCGGATCGGGCGTCCGCGATCGCCTCGGACTACTCCGGCAGCGCGGTGATCCGCGCCGGCCCCGGCACGCCGCCGAGGTTGCGATCGTAGTTGTCGTGGCACTCGACGCAGTAGCCGACCTTGTGCGACGGCGACCGCCAGTAGATCGGGCCGCCGAGCTTGGCGGCCCAGCGCGCCGGCGGCTCGGCCCAGTGGATCGCGTAGGCCCAGTCGCCGTGCTCGGGATCGAAGCCAGGCGCCTTCTTCTCCATCACGAAGATCGGCCCGGCCTCGCCGGTCGCGGCCCCGTCCTTGGTCTCGACCGAGGTCTTGACCACGACCGTGCCGACCGGGATCTCGGCCTCGTCGTCGAGGTAGGCGGCCGCGCCGACCGCGTTGACGTAGGTGTCGACCAGGCGTCCGCCGTGGGTCTCCGACGGCACCGGCGCGGTGTTCATGTGCACGTACGCGGCGTAGTCGGCGCCGACCGCGAGCGGCCCGAACGTGGCGCCGTCGTCCATCGGCATGTCCGTCGACTTCATCATCGACGTCAGCTGCGGATCCATGGCGGGCTCGGCCGGGCGCGGGGGCGACGATCCGCACCCGCTCAGGGCGACGACGACGAACAGGGAGCTCGATCTCATCTGGGGCCTACGCCGTCTGGGCGCGGCGGTTACGCCCGTGGCACGCGGACGACCGTCGTCGACGACACGGGTGCGGACGAGGTTCATCGCCGCGACGCTAGCACGGTCGAGGTGCTAGCCTGCGCGGCCGTGTCGACCGCACCTACTGTCACGATGCGCACGCTCCTGGCGCTGGCCGCGCCGGTGGTGCTGGCGCGCGCGACCCAGTCGGTCGTCGGCTTCACCGACGCGTACATGGTGGCGCCGCTGGGCGAGGACGCGCTGACCGCGACGACCGGCGGGGCGATCAACAGCTTCTCGCTGGTGATCCTGCCCATGGGCACGGCGTTCATCATCCAGAGCTTCGTGGCGCAGCTGGTCGGCAAGGGCCGCGCCGCCGACGCCCGCCGCTACGCGTGGTACGGGCTCGCGCTCGCGCTGGCCGCGGGCGTGCTCGCCCTCGCGGCGCTGCCGCTGATCGGCCCGGTGCTCGGCTGGTTCCCGCACACGCCCCACGTCCGGGGCCTGATGACCGACTACATGATGATCCGCCTGACCGCGGTGGCGGCGATCGTCGGCAGCGAGGCGCTCGGCAACTGGTTCGGCGGGTTCAGCAACACGTCGATGCAGATGCGCGCCGGCATCCTGACGATGGTGATCAACGTCGCCGGCAACTGGCTCCTGATCGAGGGCCGCGCCGGCGCGCCGGCCATGGGCGTGCAGGGCGCGGCGCTGGCGTCGGCGATCTCCAGCTGGATCGGCCTGGGTTACCTGTTCTTCGAGTTCAGGAGGGCGCCGCGGCACGGCGCCGCGCCGACCGCGTGGTCGTGGCCCGAGCTCGGGCGGGTGCTGAGGTTCGGGTTGCCCAACGGGTTCAACTGGTTCCTCGAGTTCGGGGCGTTCGCGCTGTTCCTGAACGTGGCCGTGGCCCAGCTCGGCACCGCGGCGTACGGCGCGCTCAACGTGATCATCCAGGTCAACTCGGTGGCGTTCATGCCGGCGTTCGGGATCGCGACCGCCGGCGCGATCCTGGCCGGACAGTCGATCGGCGCGGGCGCCTTCGACGCGGTCCACCGCGTGGTGCGGATGACGCTGGCGGTGACCGCCGGGTGGATGGGGCTCATCGGGCTCGTCTACCTGGTGTTCCCCGAGACGGTCATGGGGCTGTTCGCGCACGACGACGCCAAGACCGGCGTCAGCGCCAGCCAGCTGGTCGCCGTGGGCGCGCCGATGCTGGCGATCAGCTCGGCGTGGCAGCTGTTCGACGCGGCGTCGATGACGATGTCCGAGACCCTGCGGGCCGCCGGCGACACCGCCTGGACGCTCTGGGCCCGGGTGGTGCTGGCGTGGGTCGTGTTCGTGCCCGCGTCGTTCGTCGTCGTCTACGTGCTCGACGGCGGCACCACCGCGGTGATGCTGTGCCTGGTCGCCTACCTGGCGGCGCTGGCGGTGGCGATGACCCTCCGGTTCCGATCCGGGCGCTGGCGGACGATCGACCTGACCGGGCGGGAGCCGGAGCTGGTGTGACCGCGCTATACACGGGGTCCTGATGCGCCGCTCGCCCCTCCTGCCGATCTTCCTGATCGTCCTCGTCGACGTCCTCGGGATGACGATCGTGATCCCGCTGCTGGCGATCTACGCCGAGCGGTTCGGGGCGTCGCCGCTGACCGCGACGCTCCTGATGTCGTCGTTCGCGGTGTGCCAGCTGCTGTCGGGGCCGGTGCTCGGGACCCTGTCCGATCGCTACGGCCGGCGGCCGATCCTGCTGATCAGCCAGCTCGGGACGCTGGCCGGGTTCCTGATCCTGGCCCGCGCCGACGCGCTGTGGATGGTGTTCGCCGGCCGCATCATCGACGGCGCCACCGCCGGCAACCTCGCCATCGCGCAGGCCTACATCGCCGACCACACGCCGCCCGAGAAGCGCACGCAGTCGTTCGCGCTGATCGGCATCGCGTTCGGGCTGGGCTTCGCGTTCGGGCCGGTGATCTCGGGCTGGCTGTCGCACCACTCGCTGGCGACGCCGTTCTACCTGGCGGCGGCGCTGTCGGCGTGCGCGATCATGGGCACCCTGCTCATCCTGCCGCGCGACGAGGCCCGGGCGCCGGCCACCGGGCGGCTGCGGGTGTTCTCGCCCGGGCTCTACGTCGAGTACTTCCGCCGGCCCGAGCTGGGCCGGCTGCTGGCGCTGTTCTTCGTCTACATGTTCACGTTCTCGCTGTTCATCGGCGGGATCGCGCTGTTCTCCGAGCGCCACTACACGTGGCATGGGCTGCCCTTCACCCCGCGCGAGATCGGCTTCACCTTCGCGGGCAGCGCGGTGGTCGCGCTGGTCATCCAGGGCGGGCTGATCCGCCGGCTGGTGCCGCGGTTCGGCGAGGTCCGGCTGGCCGAGGTCGGGTTCCTGACGCTGGCGGTCGGCTACCCGCTGCTCGGGGTCAGCTCGGCGCTGGGCATGCTCGCGCTCGCGACGTTGATCTCGTCGGTCGGCAACTCGCTGTTGCGCCCGGCGCTGACCGCGCTGGTGACGACCCACGCCAGCGCTCGCGAGCAGGGCGTCGTGCTCGGCATCACCCAGTCGCTGTCATCGATCGCCGCGATCTCAGCGCCGCCCCTGGCCGGCGTGCTGATCGAGCACGGCCACGGCCACGCCTGGGCCTACCTGCTGGGTGGCGTCGGTGCGCTCGGCCTGGTGATCATGATGGCGACCCGCAAGGCCGGCAAGGTAGCCGCAGAAGCGTAGGGACCAAGATAATCGCGAGGGTCCACGAAAACGACCGCGCGCGGGCGGTGAGCCCTAGCCCGCGAGGGCGAACTGCGGCTGGTCGATCGCGACGCCGAGGCCACGCAGGCGCTGGGCGGCGCGCTGGCCGCTGCGCTCGAGCTCGCCGCGATCGGGGTGGAGGGCGACGCCGCGGGCGCGGTCGCGGGCGCGGGCGACGGTGGTCCACTGGCCCCACAGCGCGTCGAGCCAGGTGACGCCGGTGGCGCTCGGCGGAGTCGAGGCGCGGCACCACCAGCTCGAGGTAGGCGCGGCCGAACGCGGCGTGGCGGGCCTCGTCGCGCCCGACCCGCGCGTTGATCTGGCGCACCAGCCGGCACGGCCACGCCGCGATCCGCCGACGCAGCGGCGGCATCACGTCGTGTGCCATGACCACGTCGAGCGCGGCGACCAGCACCCACGCGGGCCCGGTCCAGGCGCGCGCGGTGGCGAACACCGCGGCCAGGCCGGGATCGATCGGCGCGACGTCGCCGAGGCGCTCGAGGTAGGCGCGGTGGACCTGCGCGTGGCGATCCTCGTCGGCGACCTGGGTGGCCATGAAGGCGCGCGCCGCCGGCCTGGGCGCTATATGGGTCAACCCGGGCGGTCCTGGCGTGACGCGTGTCAGCCGATCGGGCGGTCCTGGCGTGGCGGATGCCTGGCGTGACGGGTGTCAGCCGATCGGTTCGTGGCGGCGACGTCTGGCGTGACGGGTGTCAGCCGATCGGTTCGTGGCGGATGCAAAAATTGATATTAATTTTCGCGAGTTTACATGTTCACCGGTTGACAGCCCGAGAATAGAGCAAATGCTTCAAGCAGATGCTTAACTATCTCGGGGCGGGACCGTGACCCCGCCGGCGCAACCGGACCTGGGCAGGGTCACCCGGCAGAAGATCATCGCGGCGACGATCGTGCTGGTCGCCGAGGAGGGCTGGCACGGCGTCACCACGCGGCAGGTCGCCGAGCGCGCCGGCGTCAACAACGCCGCGGTCAACTACCACTTCACGACGAAGGTCGACCTGCTGCGCGCTGCCGCCGCGGCCAATGTCGAGGCCGAGTTCGGCCAGGCCATGCAGGCGATGTTCATGGCGCCGACGCTCAAGGACGGCATGCGCCTGATGCTGAGCTTCCTCGGCGCGATCGATCTCAAGCAGCCCTCGATGGTGATGCTGCTCGAGACCATGATGCAGTCGTCTCGCGACGAACCCCTGCGCGAGGGCTTGCTCGAGGTCCTGGCCGCGGTGCGCGCGCAGATGGCCGCCCGCGTCGCCGCCGATCAGGCCACGGGCCACCTCGCCCCGCACCTCGACCCGATGATCATCGCCACGCTCCTGGCCGCCCTGATCGACGGCCTGCTCTTGCACCGCATGGTCGACCCGTCGATCGACATCACCCGCAGCGGCGTCGCGGCCATCGACGCGCTCCTGGAGGCCCCATGACCACCGCCCCGTCCTCCGCCGCGGCCGGCGCCGCCATCCACCTCCGCGGCGCGTCGCGCACGTTCGGCAAGGGCGCCAACGCCGTCCACGCGCTGCGCGCCGTCGATCTCGACGTCGAGCCCGGCGAGCTCGCGGTGCTGCTGGGGCCCAGCGGCTCGGGCAAGACCACGCTGCTCAACCTCATCGGCGGCATCGAGAGCCCGACCGCCGGCACCGTCGAGGTCGCCGGACGCGACCTCGGCCGCCTCGACGACGACGCCCGCACGCGCTACCGCCGCGACACGCTCGGCTTCGTGTTCCAGTTCTACAACCTCGTGCCGACGCTCACCGCGCGCGAGAACGTCGCGCTGATCCTCGAGCTGATCGGCGTCGACGATCCCGACGGCCGCGCCGAGCGGGCGCTGCGCGCGGTCGGCCTCGGCGCCCGGCTCGAGCGGTTCCCGGCCGAGCTGTCGGGCGGCGAGCAGCAGCGGGTCGCGATCGCGCGCGCGATCGCCAAGGAGCCGCTGCTGCTCTTGTGCGACGAGCCGACCGGCGCGCTCGATCTCGAGACCGGCCGGGTCGTGCTCGCGCTCCTGCGCAAGCTCAACCGCGAGTCGGGCCGGACGATCGCGATCGTCACCCACAACGTCGCGATCGGCGCGATGGCCGATCGGATCGTGCGCATGCGCTCGGGCGAGGTCGTCGAGTCGGTCCGCAACCCGACGCCGATCGAGCCGGAGGAGGTGACCTGGTGAGGCTCCTCCGCCGCAAGCTCGGGCGCGATCTGCGGCGCCAGCGCGCCCAGAGCCTCGCGATCGCCGCGACCATCTTCCTCGGCACGATGCTGGCGGTGCTGTCGGCGGGCGCGTACCGCGATCTCGACGCCAGCTACCGCGCGGTGTTCGACGCGACCGGCTTCGCCGATCTGTGGATCGCCGGCGGCGACGTCGACGCGATCGCGACCGCGGCCGGCGCCGAGCCGGGCGTCGAGGCCGCGCTGCCCCGACGGGTCACCGACGTGCCGATCGAGATCGGCGATCAGCGCTTCCTGGGCCGCGCGGTCGAGGTCGTCGCCGACGCCGCGGTCGGCAAGGTCCTGGTCACCGCGGGCCAGCCGCTCGATCCGGCCGAGCCCGACGGCGTCCTGGTCGAGGAGCACCTCGCGGCCCACGCCCACCTCGGCCCGGGCGATCACCTGGCGCTGCTGGTCGGCACCGGCTGGCGGACGGTCACGGTCCGCGGCGTCGCCGCCTCGGCCGAGTACATCTGGCCCGCGCGCAGTCGCCAGGACGTGCTGCCGCCGCCCGGCAGCTTCGGGGTCGTGTTCACCGGCCCGGCGCTGGCGGCGGCGCTGGCGCCGGCGCCGACCGAGGTCGCGGTCCGGTTCGCCCCGGGCGCGCCCACCACCGTCGAGGCGCGCGTCCGCGCGATCGCGGACGCCCACGGCGCCGCCGGCGTCACGACCCGCGCCGAGCAGCCGTCGAACGCGGCGCTGCGGTCCGACATCGACGGCTTCAAGCAGATGGCGGTGATGTTCCCGGGCCTGTTCCTGCTGGCCGCGGCGCTGGCCACCACGGTGCTGCTGTCGCGGCGGGTCCGCACCGAGCGCACCGTGATCGGCACGCTGCGCGCGTGCGGGTTCTCCCGGCGCCAGATCGTCTGGCACTACCTCGGCCACGGCGTCGGCCTGGGGTTGCTCGGCGCCATCCCCGGCGCGCTCGTCGGGCAGTTCGCCGCCGGCGCCGCCACCGGCGCGTACACCGCGGCGATCGACGTGCCGATCACCGTGACGCGCTTCCACCCCGACTTCTTCGCGCTCGCGGTCCTGTTCGGGCTGCTGACCGGCGTCGTCGCCGCGCTGGGTCCGGCCCGGGCGGCGGCGCGGATCGCGCCAGCGCAGGCGATGCGCGGCGTCGTGCCCGAGACCGGCGGCGCGCGCCGGCCGTGGCTCGAGCGGGCGCTCCCGCCGCTGCGACGCCTGCCGGCCCGGTGGCAGCTGATCCTGCGCAACCTCGGGCGCAACCGCCGGCGGACGCTGTCGACGATGCTGGGCGTGATCCTCGCCGCGACGCTGATCCTGGTGTCGTGGGGGCTGATCGACTCGACCCGCGCGATGCTGCACCGACAGTTCGAGGTCATCGAGCAGCGCGACGCGACGCTCTACGTCGACGGCCAGGTCGGGATCGAGCCGCTCGCGGCCGCCGCGGCCCAGGTCGACGGCGTGGCCGCGGTCGAGCCGCTGCTCGAGGGACCGGTGACGCTGCGCGGGCCCCGCGGCGACTACGCGACCGCGCTGACCGCGCTGCCGGCCGCCACCACGATGCACCGGTTCCTCGACCACGATCGCCGGTTCCAGCTCGGCGGCGGCGTCGTGCTCGGCCGGGCCGCCGCCGCGGTGCTCGGCGTCCACGTCGGCGACACCGTCGCGCTCGAGCTGCCCGAGGCCAGCGCCGGCTTCAGCGCCCGCGTCGACGGCTTCGTCGACGAGCCGCTCGGGACCCTGGCCTACGCGGCGCTCCCGGTGGTCGTCGCGGGCACCGGCGGCGCCGCCGCGGCCAACGGGGTCGCGGTCCGGTTCGCGCCCGGCGCCGATCGCCAGGCGACGCTGGCGCGGCTGCGCGCGCTGCCCGGCGTGGCGGTGGTCCAGGACACCCACGCGATGCTCGACGCCGCGAACGAGTTCATGGGCCTCCTGTACGCGTTCGTCGGGGTCATGCTGATCCTGGGCAGCGCGCTGGCGTTCACGATCCTGTTCGTGACCATGACGGTCAACATCGCCGAGCGGACCACCGAGCTGGCGACGTTGCGGGCCAGCGGCGTGTCGCACCGCCAGATCGCGCGCCTGGTCACCGCGGAGAACCTGCTCGTGACCGCGCTGGGCGTGGCGCCGGGCCTCGTGGTCGGCGTGCTCGCGGCCCGGGCCTTCCTGGCCTCGTTCTCGAGCGATCTGTTCGCGATGTCGCTCGCGCTGTCGTGGGTGACCCTGGTCGGCACCGCGGCCGCGCTGCTCGCCACCGCGCTCCTGTCACAGCTCCCCGGCCTGCGCGCGGTGCGCAAGCTCGACATCGCCAAGGTCGTGCGCGAGCGCTCGGCGTGACCGGGCCGCCGTCAGGCGATCTCGTCGGCGCCGACGTCGAGCGCCCCGCGCGGTCGGGCCTGGCCGTCGAGGTCGCGCTCGCCGACGAGCGCCCCCGGGAAGCCGGCGTCGTGGGCCGGGCTGGCGGTCAGCGCGACCGCGAGCGCCGCCAGGCGCGCGGGGGTCAGAATCGCTCGCCCCAGGTCACGAGCCCGCCCGCGCCCGTCGGCACGACCGCGACCTGGGTCCCCCGGCGCGGCCGGGTCCACCACAGGGCCCCGGCGGTCGCGACCGCGGCGACCGCGACGACGGCGCCAGCCTGCGCGCCGTAGTGATATCCGCTGGCGCGATCGTAGGCCGCGTCGCGCCCCGCGGCGTCGCCACGCCCGGCGGCCGCGGTCGAGTCCGTGAGCGCGCCGCGGCCGAGAGCTCGAGGGTCGCGGCGACGAGCCCGACCGCGACCCCGCCGCCCGCGAGCCCGAGGACCAGCCCCCGGCGCGAGCGCGCGGGCGCGGCCTCGACCGACGGCGTGGTCCGCACGCGGGGTCCGGGCGGCGGCGCCTCGACCGGCGGCGCCTCGACCGGCGGCGGCGCGGCCGCGACGCAGCTGGCCATCCGTTCCGCGGCGGCCCGACGCGCGGCCGCGTCGGGATCGGTGGCGAGGAAGTCCTCGAACACCTCGGCCGCGCGGGCGCACTGCCCCAGCTCCTGATGGCAGCGCGCGATCGCGAACAACGTCTCGGCGCGCGGCTGCAACCGGTACAGCCGCTCGAACCCGCGCAGCGCCTCCTGGTAGCGCCCGGCGGTGAAGTCGGCCTCGGCGGTGGCCTCGATCACCGCGACGTCGGGCCCGTCGGCCCCGGCCCGCCCTGGCGCCACGCCGACGCTGGCCACGGCCAGGGCGACGACGAGGGTCAGGCGAGCGCCGGGCACGCCTCCAGCGTAACCGAGTGCGTCGCGGCCGTCATCGGTGACCCGCCGCGGCCGTGTAGACTCCCGGCGTGTCCGTCGCTGGCGCGTGCCCGCTGTGCAACCGCGTGTTCCCGTGGACCGAGGTCCCGCCGGGCGCGACGGCGGTGACGTGCCCCAACTGCGACGTCCCGGTGGAGCTCGAACGGTCACCGCCGCCGATGCCGCCGCCGATGTTCGTGCCGCTGGTGCCGACGTTCCCACGTCCGGAACCGCCGCCCGAGGGCATGGCGATCGTGCGCGCGGCGCCGCCGCCACCACCGCCGGTGCTGGCCGAGGCTGGCCCGTTCCGCGCGTCGGCCCACCCGTTCATCGAGCGCCGGGTCGGCGACGCGCTCCAGATCGACTTCCCGCGCCGGCGCGGCGAAGGCCGCGTCAGCGTCGGCGCGGTCGTGTGGAGCAGCCTGTGGGCGGTGTTCACGGTCATCGACGTTTCCAGCGTCGTGACCGCGCTGATCATCGGCGGCCCGCCGACCGCGCTGTCGCTGCTGCTGCGTCGCCGCCGCAACCGGATCAAGATCGACGCGACCACGATCACCGCCGCGGGCGTGCGGCGGCTGCGGCGCGACCGCGTCACCCACATCTTCTGCGTCGGCGTCTACAACGGCTCCTGGTCGAACGTGATCTGGCACGTGCGCGTGCGCGCCGGCGTCCAGGACTTCCTGCTGGCGGTGACCGACTCGCTCGACGACGCCAACGCGCTGGCGGCGCTCTTGGCCAGCGAGCTGGGCCTGCCGACCTGGGTGCCGACCGCGCCCAACCCGCAGGCACCGCGACGGTGAGCCGTCAGCCCGCGTCGCGGCCGATCGCGGCGCGCAGCGAGGTCAGCCCGGCCGCGCGCAGCCGCGCCGCGAGGCCGCGGTGGACGCGCCGGGGCCACAGCGGGCCACCGTAGACGAAGCCGGTGTAGCCCTGCACCAGCGTGGCGCCCGCCGTGATGCGAGCCCAGGCGTCGTCGGCGGTCTCGACGCCGCCGACCGCGATCAACACCAGCCGCTCGCCGACCCGCGCGCGCAGGCGCCGCAGGACCGCGAGGCTCCGCGCCGTCAGCGGCGCGCCCGACAGCCCACCGGCGCCGAGCGCGGCGACCTCGGCGTCGGGCGTCGTCAGCCCGGTGCGGGCGATCGTGGTGTTGGTGGCGATGACGCCGTCGAGGCCCAGCTCGAGGGCCAGGTCGGCGACCGCGTCGATGTCGTCGTCGGCGAGGTCGGGCGCGATCTTCACCAGCAGCGGCACGCGCCGCGCCGGCGACGCGCGATCGAGCGTCGCGCGCACGTGCGCCAGCAGCGGCCGCAGCTTGTCGACCGCCTGCAGGTCGCGCAGCCCCGGCGTGTTGGGCGAGCTGACGTTGACCACCAGGTAGTCGGCCAGCGGCGCCAGCAGCTCGGCCGAGCGCGCGTAGTCGGCGAGCGCGCCGGCCTCGTCGACGATCTTGGTCTTGCCGATGTTGAGGCCGAGCAGCGCGACGCCGCGCGGCCGCCGCGCCAGCCGCGCCGCGGCGGCCTCGGCGCCGCCGTTGTTGAAGCCGAGCCGGTTGATCAGCGCGCGATCGCGCGGCAGCCGGAACATGCGCGGCCGCGGGTTGCCGGGCTGCGGCTGCGCGGTGATCGTGCCGAGCTCGACGAAGCCGAAGCCGAGCGCGGCCAGCGCGGCCGGCCCCTTGCCGTCCTTGTCGAAGCCGGCCGCGAGACCCAGCGGCGACGCCAGCTCGCGTCCGAACACGGTCAGGCGCAGCGCCGGATCGCGCGCGCCGCACAGCCGCCGCGCGATCGCCTTGGCGCCGGGCACGACCATCAGCGCGCGCAGGAGCCCGAAGCCGAGCCGGTGCGCGGTCTCGGCCGAGAGCCGGCGCAGGACCAGCCAGAACAGCGCGCGGTAGAGCACGCGCGTCTCGTACCACGAGCCCCGCCCCGCTCGCGATGCTGGCTACACGCCGTCGAGGTCGCCGAGCGCGTCGATCGGCGGCGGGGCCGCGCCCGCGTCATCAGCGGCGTCGACCTCGGCGTCGTCGGGCGCGTCGATCCCCGCGTCGACCCGCCGCTTGCCGGGGCCGTCGGCGCCCGAGCAGTCCTGGTCGACGCCGTCGCCGAGCGAGTCGGGCGCGCCCGGGTACACGTCGGGCCGCGTGTCGTCGCAGTCGCAGTTGGGATCGATCTCCGGATCGCAGGCCGCGGCGTAGCAGGCCGGGAACCAGCCGTCGTCGTCCTGGTCGACGCAGTCGTCGTAGTACGCCGGCCCGCCGTAGCAGGCCATCAACGTCATCGCCGCGAGGCCACCGGCGGCGAGGCCGGCGGCGCGCGCCAGCACACCGCGCAGCGCCGAGCGCGCGTGCGCGCAGTGGGGACACACCCGGGCGCGCGCCGGGACCAGGCCATCACAGGAGGTGCAGGATTCCAGAGCCATGGGGCACGGTATCGCAAGCGGGATGCCGACAACGCGCGAAGCATGTCGGGAACTTACGGTCGTTCCGGCGCGTGTGCGGGCCCCGCCCGCGACACACGTGTCACAGCGCCGCCGAGGGGGTGCCGCCGGGCTGGCTCCGGATCCCATTGCGTGCCCGCGTGAGTTCTGGCGTTATTTATCTGACCGCTCCCCAAATCGAACCGGCAATCGCGCAGGAGATCTTGAGTTCCATGGGTACGAAGCTCTACGTGGGCAACCTGAACTACAACACGAACGAGGAATCGCTCCGGCAGCTCTTCGGCAGCAACGGCCGCGAAGTCGCCAGCGTCTCGGTCATCATGGATCGTGAGACCGGGCGCTCCCGCGGCTTCGCGTTCGTCGAGATGGCCACGGCCGAGTTCGCCGAGCAGGCGCTGAAGGAGCTCGACGGCGCTGACCTCGACGGCCGCGCCCTGCGCATCAACGAAGCGCGCGAGCGCGACGCGCGCGGGCCGCGCTCGTTCGGCGGCCCACCTGGC
Organism: Myxococcales bacterium; assembly: GCA_016717005.1. Taxonomy (NCBI): domain Bacteria; kingdom Pseudomonadati; phylum Myxococcota; class Myxococcia; order Myxococcales; species Myxococcales bacterium. Next base: position 1,096,814 of record JADJUF010000039.1, read on the forward strand.
GGAGGTGGCGGCGGCGGTAGCTATACGCCGCGCCCGCCCGGCGGTGGCTACACGCCGCGCCCGCCCGGCGCCGGCTTCGGCGCGCCCCGTCCGCCCGGTGGGGGCTTCGGCGCGCCCCGTCCGCCTGGCGGCGGCGGCGACGATCGCAAGCGCGGCGCGCCCGGCGGGCGCCGCGACGAGGGCCGCCGCGGCGGCGCCAAGCGCCGCGGCGACGGCGACGACTGGTAGGCGACGACTGGTAGGTCGCGGGCTCAGCGGGCCGGCTCAGAACCCGCCGCGATCATGGTAGCCAGCACGGCGACGGCGACGACTGGTAGACGACGACGGGTAGGTCGCCGGCTCAGCGCGCCGCGATCATGGTGGCCAGCACGGCCGCGATCGCGACGGCGATCGCGATCACGATGAACCGCTGACGCGCGAGCCGCGCGGTCCGCGTCGCCTCGACCCGCGCCACCTCCTCGGCGCGCGCCTCCCGGGCCGCGCGCAGCGGCGCGTCGTCGGGGCCGGCGCGGTAGGCGCCGCCGGCCCCGGTCGTCATCGGCACCTCGGCGTCGAGCGCGAGGCTGGCGGCGCGCAGGCCGCTGGCCAGCCCGGCGACGAGCGCCAGCGCCGCGCGGGCGTCCGCTGGCTGCTCGAGCCAACCCCGCACCGCCATGCGCAGGTTGCCCGGCGTGGTCGTGAGCTCGACCCGCCGCTGCGCCAGCAGGTAGGCCCGGGTCGGCGGGGTGAGCAGCCGCTGCACCACGTCCGCCGGGGCGCCCTCGATCCGGAACTTCTGATCGAACGGCAGGTCGCCGACCACCACGTCGATCATCTCGCCGCGCGCGATCTTGCCGGCGTCGAACCAGCCGTGCTCCTCGAGGTGCAGCACCAGCGGATACCCCGACGGGAGGACCCCGTCGACGTAGGTCCACGACTCCGACGACGAGCCCGAGCCGCGGGTGGCGAACTCGAGCCGGACCCGGACGCCGTCGAGCTGCCCGGCGGCGGTGTTGCTGGTGGCCTCGCCGCCGAGCGACGCGGCCAGCTCGCGCAGCATGTCGCGCCGGGTCGACGCCCGGACGATGCCCCAGACGACGCCCCCGATCGCGGCCACCACGATCACGACGACGAAGACCTCCACGACGTGACGCTAACGCAAAAGCCCCACCCACGCCCTCGAATTCCCGAGGGGCCCCCGCGAAAATCCACGCGCGCCGTCGACGAAGGGCGCGGGATGACGTGCCGTCATCGGGGCACACTGCTTGCTACCGCCCCCGTGATGTTCACTCGCTGGCTCCCTGTCCTCGGCCTCACCGTCATCGCCACCGCTTGCAGCGAGCCCGCGCCGCCGGAGCCGGTGGTCGCGCGCGTCGATCTCCGCGCCGCGCTGGCCACCGCCGACGCGAGCCCGGTCGGGGTCGCGATCGACGCCGCCGGGGCGCGGCTGGTGCTCGACGAGCAGGCCGGCCTGTGGCGGGTCGACGCGGCCGGCCACGCCACGCTGGTGCGGGCGCTCGGCGCCCTGCCCGACCCGGGCGTGCCGATCCGTCCGCCGTACACCGATCTGGTCGCGCTCGGCGACGCCCGGTTCGCCCTGACCGCGATCGGCGACGGCTTCTTGCTCGATCTGAGCGCCGACACGATGCAGCAGTACTTCTGCTACGAGCCCGGCGGCTTCCCCGACGATGAGGAGCAGCGCACCGCCGCGGTCGCGTACGACCCGGCCGCGGGGCGGCTCTACGCACAGCCGCGCACCTTCGACGTCGACGGCAACCTCCTGCGCACCGAGCTCGCCTCGTACGACAGCGCCACCGGCGTCGACCTGAGCTGGCGCGCGCTGCCGGGCCAGTTCGACGCCGGCGGCATGGTCGCGCTCGGCGGCGACGCCCTCTTGCTGGGCGCCGGCGACCAGCTGCACCGCTACGACTTCGCGACGTTCACGCTCACGCCCGTCGACGATCTCGGGCGCTTCGGCGTCACCGCGATCGACGGCCTCGCGATCGATCCGGTCGCCCACACGCTCGTGGTCGTCGATCGCACGCGCGACGAGCTGATCGAGATCGCGCTCGCCGACCTGGCGCTGTAGGCCCTGGCCTTCGAGATGGGGTCACCGCCCCGGGTCGCTGCTCGACCCGAGCTCGACGGCGCGTCAGGGGACGATCGGGCCCTGGACCGGGCCCTGGGTCGGGCCGTCCGCCGGCTGGTAGACGAAGTCGTCGAGGCGGGTGCGGTCGGCCGACAGCGTCATCGTCTCGGGCGGCGCCGAGCCCGCCGGCGTGAACTGGACCTGGCTGCCGCTGATCACGTAGGTGCCGGTGATGGCCGCGTCGAGCAGCACGTGGCGGTAGCCGCCGTCGGGCTCGAGCGTCACCGAGTAGCAACCGCCGCGGCTGCCCGGCGGGGCGCACTCGCCCTGATAGGTGCGGCTGGCGGCGAAGTGCTGGCCGTCGGCGGTCAGCGCCGGGTCGGCGGCCGGCGCCACCGGGCCGCCCGACGGCGGCGGCGGCGCCTTCGACGAGGTGAGGACGCAGCCGGCGGCGAGCGCCGCGATCGACGCCGCGAGGACCGAGCGGAGGGCAAGCGAGGAGAGCTTCACGCGGTGCAGCCTAGCAGGCGCGCGCGTTGACCGCTGGCCCGGACGCCCCCATCATGCGCGCGTGGCCGACACCGTCCGCTTCACGATCGCCGCCGACGGCGACGGCACCCGCCTCGACCAGGCGCTCGCGGCCGGCGTGCCCGGGCTGTCGCGCCGCCGCGCCCGCGCGCTGATCGACCTCGGCGGCGTGTTCGTCGATCGCGCCCGGGTCAAGGTCGCCAGCCGCCCGGTCCGGGCCGGCCAGGTGATCGAGGCCACGCTCGGCGGCGCGTTCGAGCGCGCGGTCGCGCCCGGCCCGGCGGCGCCCGAGCCGCTCCTGCCGATCGTCTACGAGGACGAGCACCTGCTCGTCGTCGACAAGCCCGCCGGCATGGTGACCGCGCCGACGCCCGAGAGCGACCGCGGCGACGCGCTCGATCGCCTGCGCCGACGCCCGGGCGGCGGCGAGGTGTTCCTGGTCCACCGCATCGATCGACCGACCAGCGGCCTGCTGGTGTTCGCGCGCACCGCCGCGGCCAACCGGATCCTCGCGGCGCGGTTCGTCGCCCACGACCTGACCCGGGCCTACGTCGCGATCGTGGCCGGGGCGGTGCCGGCGACGGTGACCACGATCGATCGTCCGGTCGCCGGACAGCGCGCGGTGACCCACGTCGAGGCGATCGCGCCGCTGGCCGGGGGCCGCGCCAGCGAGGTCCGGCTGCGGCTCGAGACCGGCCGCACCCACCAGATCCGCGTGCACCTGGCCGAGCTCGGGCACGCGGTGCTGGGCGATCACCAGCACGGCGACGAGGTCGCGCGGCGCTTTCGACCGCGGCCGCCGCGGCTGGCCCTGCACGCGGCCCACCTCGGGTTCCGGCACCCCATCACCGACGCGCCGCTGGCGTGGGACAGCCCGCTGCCGCCCGATCTGGCGACGTGGCGCGCCGCGCTCGCCGACGAGCCGACGCCGTGATCACCCACCACTGCTTCGTCCGCCTGGCGCCCGCGCACGCGACCGACGCCGGCCGTGCCGACGCGCTGACGATCGCGCGCGGGCTGGCGGCGCTGCCAGCGCTGACCCTGCGCCTCGGCGTCCCGGCCGACGACTCGGCCGCGAAGTGGGACCTGGCGATCGCGATCGACCTGCCGTCGCTGGCCGCGCTGGCCGAGGCCCGCTCGACCGCCGCCTGGGCCGCGCTCGACGCGCACCTGCGCGCGCACGCGATCGTGGTCAAGGCCTGGAACTTCGCGGCCGCCTGAGCTTCCAGGGGAGGCCTGTCGCCAGGCCTCCCCTCGTCGGGGGCAAGCCCCGACGAGCCTCCCCTCCGCGACGCGAACCTCCCGGCGCGTGGACCGGTGCTCGACTCGACCGAAAGACTGACAAGCCCTGATCTGAGCTCACAGCCGCTCGAGCAGCCAGTGCGGCGCGCGCTCGGGCGGCGCGACGCCCGCCCGCCACACCGACACCCCCGCGACCAGCGCCGCGTCGAGGCCGACCGCGCGGGCCCCGGCGATGTCGGTCTCGAGCTGATCGCCGACCATCAGCACCGGCTGGGTCACGCCGATGCGCGCCCGCGCCTCGGTGAAGATCGCCGGCGCCGGCTTGCCCAGGGCGACGAACCGCGGCGGCGCCGCGTAGCGCCGCCCCAGCACCGCCTCGATCATCGTCGCCATCGTGCCCGCGGTGAAGCCGAGCGCGCCGGCGCCGCGCGGGAACACCAGGTCGGGGTTGGCGACCACCAGCGCCAGCGGCCGCCCGGCGTCGAGCGCGCGCACGCACGCGGTCACCGCCGCGTTCATGCCGGGCAGGAACTCGAAGCCGGCGTCGTCGCAGATGACCAGCGCGTCGATCGCCGCGTCGTCGGAGATCTCGACGACCTCGAGCCCGGCCGCGCGCCCGTACGCGCGCGCGTCGCCGGTGCCGAGCACCAGCGCGCGGGCCCCGATCAGACCGTGGCGCGCCGCGTGCGGCCCCAGCAGATCCCCCGACGACACCACCTCGGCCTCGGCGATCGCCAGCCCGAGCCCGGCGAACCGCGCGGCGGCGGTGGCCGGCAGCCGCGACGCGTCGTTGGTGACCACCGCCAGCGGCTTGCCGGCCGCCCGCACCGCCGCCAGCGCCGCGGCCGCGCCCGGCGCCGGCCCCTGCGCGTCGACCAGGACGCCGTACGCGTCGAACAGGAACCCCTCGTAACGCTCGACCAGCTCGGCGAACCGCGCAGCCTGTGGCACCACGCCGCGTCGTACCACGTCGCCGTCGGACGCGGGTGGTATACGCGGACCATGGTCCCGTACCTCGATCTGCTGCGCCAGGTGCTCCAGGACGGCGAGCGCCGCACCGATCGCACCGGCGTCGGCACGGTGTCGATCTTCGGCGCCCAGAGCCGCTACGACCTCCGCGACGGCTTCCCGATCGTCACCACCAAGAAGGTGCTGTTCCCGGCGGTGGTGCGCGAGCTGCTGTGGTTCCTGCGCGGGTCCACCAACATCCACGACGACCTCACGCAGCACACGCCGATCTGGGACGCGTGGGCCGACGAGCGCGGCGACCTCGGGCCGATCTACGGCCACCAGTGGCGTCGGTGGGGCGCCGACGACGACCGGCCCGGCATCGATCAGCTGGCCGAGGCGGTGCGGATGATCCGGACCGATCCGACGTCGCGCCGCATCATCGTCAGCGCATGGAACGTGGCCGATCTGCCGAAGATGAAGCTGCCGCCGTGCCACGCGTTCTTCCAGCTCTACGTCAGCGGCGACTGGCTCGACCTCCAGCTCTACCAGCGCTCGGCCGACCTGGCGCTGGGCGTGCCGTTCAACATCGCGTCGTACGCGCTCTTGCTGGCGATGATCGCCCAGGACACCGGCAAGCGACCGCGCTACTTCATCCACACGCTCGGCGACGCCCACATCTACGCCAACCACCTCGACGGCGTGCAGCAGCAACTCACCCGGGCACCGATGCCCCTGCCGCGGCTGGTCCTGGCCGACAAGCCGATGCTCGAGCTCGGGTTCGAGGACATCTCGCTCGAGGGCTACCAGCACCATCCGTTCATCAAGTTCGCGGTCGCGGTGTAGGCGTCGGTTCCGCCGCAGCGACCGCATTCGTACGAAATTTGCCGATACCGCCTACCCCGGGGGGGGTAGAATGCGGGCATGCGATGGTCGGTGAGGTGGTGGCTCCTGGGGCTCTTGCTGATGGGCTTGACGGCGTGCGGCGACACCCCGAGCTCCCTCGACGCCGCCGCCGTCGACGCGGCGATCACGGACGCCACGGTAACGGACGCCGCGGGTCCCGACGCGGGCACTCCCGACGCGGGCACTCCCGACGCGGGCACTCCCGACGCGGGCATTCCCGACGCGGCCGTTCCCGACGCGGCCATTCCCGACGCGGCCATTCCCGACGCGGCCATTCCCGACGCGGCCATTCCCGACGCGGCCGTCTCCGACGCTGCGATCCCCGACGCCGCGGTCGACGCCCCCATCGACGCCGCCGTTCCCGACGCGCCCGTCGACGCGCCCGTCGACGCCGCCGTTCCCGACGCGCCCATCGACGCCCCCGTCGACGCGCCCGCCGACGCCGCGGACCTCGACGCCCCCGTCGACGCGGCTGCGCCCGACGCGCCCATCGACGCGCCCATCGACGCCCCGGGACCGTGCGTCCTGCCGCCGTTCACCGCCGGGGTCAGCACGGTCACCGGCTGCGCGGACCCCGGTGCCACCGATGGCGTCCGCGGCACCGCCAAGCTGGCCAACCCGGTGAACGTCGCCGTCGGCCCGGACGGCGACATCTACATCGCTGACTTCGACAACCACCGGATCCGGGTGTCGACCCCGACCGGCACCGTCCGCACGCTGACCCAGCAGGCCAACTTCATCAAGCCGTTCGGCCTCGCCTTCACCGCCGCCGGCGACCTCTACGTCCAGACCGACGACAATCCCCAGGGCCAGCACTCGCCGCTGACCGGCACGCTGTGGCGCGTCGACACCGCGACCGGTGTCGCGACGCCGCTGGCGCAGGACCTGGGACGGCCGCGCGGGCTCACCGCGCTCGCCGACGGACGGCTGGCGCTGGCCGACTACGTCCACCACGTGATCCAGCTCTACGATCCGGTGACGAACCTGGTGAGCCCGCTCGCCGGTGCCTTCGACGCGCCGGGCTTCGTCGACGACGTCGGCGGCGCCGCCCGCTTCGCGTACCCCTACGGCGTGGTCCAGCTCGCCGACGGCAGCCTGGCCGTGGCCGAGCTGGGCAACCACGTGATCCGCCGGGTCGCGCTCGACGGGACGGTCTCGACCCTGGCCGGCACCGGCGTCGCCGGCAACGCCGACGGCGCCGCGCTGGCCGCGTCGTTCTCGGGCCCGCAGGCGCTGGCGCTCGCCGCCGACGGCGCCCTCTACATCACCGACACCAACAACTTCGTCATCCGACGGCTGCGCGCCGGCGTCGTCGACACGCCCATCGGCAGCGGCGTCGACGGCTGGCTCGACCACGACGTCCCGACCGCGGCGCAGCTGCACGGGCTCGAGGGCATCGGCCTCGACCAGGTCAACGGGCGGCTCTACATCGCCGACGGCTGCCGCGGCGAGCCCGCCCCCTACCACCGCGTGCGCGTGTCGATCCTCCCGCCCTGATCGACGCGTCACCCGCGCGCGCGGGCCAGCAGCACGGTGTGGTGATCGCACGCCGGATCCTCGCGCGTGAACAGCACGACCTCGAGCCCCAGCTCGGCGATCACCGCCTCGTACTCGGCCGGCGCCAGGCTGGCGTGGTAGACGCGCTCGCCGCCGACCACGCCCGTGACCTCGCCGGCGACGTGGCCGACGGTCAGCATCAGCGCGCCGCGGGGCCGCAGGTGGGCGACGAGGCGCGGCAGGGTGCGCCGCTGCTCCTCGGGCGTGAGGTGGAAGAAGCTGTTCCAGCCGATGATGCCGTCGAAGCGCTCGGGTAGATCCAACGAGCGCATGTCGGCGTGACGCCAGTCGCCGGTCGGGTGCCGCGCGCGCGCGAGGGCCAGCATCGCGTCGACGACGTCGACGCCGGTGACCGCGAACCCCGCCTGCACGAGGTGCGCGGCGATCGGCTCGCCCGCGCCGCAGCCCACGTCGAGGATCGCGCCCCGCGCCGGCACCAACGCCGCCAACCGCGCCAGCCAACCGCGCTCGCGCAGCGACCGCGACCGCTCCGCGTCGAAGCGCGCGGCCTGACGTTGATAGATCGCGGCGGTCGCGCCGGCGAGCGCGCAGAGGTCGAGGTCAGCTGACATAGGGCTCCGGGGCCGCGCCACGTTCGGGCCAGCGACGCCACGCTCGCGCACGCTAGCGCACGCTAGCGCGATCCGCGCCGGCTCGGGCGCTGATCCGCGCGGCGCGGTTCCGGGCCAAGGCCGCGGCCCACGCGTGCGAGGTCCTGTACCTCAACGACGAGGTCCAGGGCTGCAGCCGCTACCTCGAGGCCGACGCGCCGGGCCGAAGGCCACTTTCCGGCAACCCGCGCCGGGCGCTGGTGTCGGACAGTCGATGGCGCACCTCGCGTGGCTGGCGACGGCGATGGTCCTTTTCGGCGGCCCGCTGACGGCCGGCGCCGCGCCTCCGCGCTACCCGCGACCGGCGACCTCGGGGCCGATCGATCCGGCGCTGGCCCCTGGCGAGACGGCCTGGGCCGAGGCCGAGCGCGAGCCCGATCGGGCGGTCGCCGCCGAGCGATGGCGCGCCGCGGCACGCGCGTTCACCACGGTCGCCGCCGCGACGGCGCACGACCACGGCCTGCGCGCGCGCGCCGCCGAGGCCGCCGTCCTGGCCTGGAAGAACGCGCTCGCGGTCGACCCAGCGGTCGCTCCGCGCCGGCGCCCGGTCGACGCCAGCGATCTGGATCGCCCCCCGGAGGCGCGGCCCCTCACCGCGGACGAGGCCGGGTTCGTCGAAGCGATCGACCTCCACCTGGCGCTGGGCGCGCCCAGCACGGACGAGCTCGCGGAGCTGCGCTTCCTGCGCGGCGACGTGCTGCGCCGGGCCAACCGGTTCGACGAGGCCGCGGGCGACTTCGAGGTCGTCGTCGCCCACGATCCCAGCGCCGACCTCGCCGGGTACGCCGCCGCGTTGCTGCTCGACGGGCTCAACCAGACGCGCCGCTACGACGAGCTGGTCGCGCTCGCCCATCGCCTCCACACCGACGCCGCGCTGGTGCGCGCGCACCCCGAGCTGGCCGAGCGGCTCGCGCTGATCGAGCGCCATGCGCTGCGCAAGCAGGCCGAGCAGGCCGAGCAGGCCGCCCAGCGCACCGGCGATCGCGACGGCTTCGCGCGCTGCGCCGACCTCTACGATCAGGTCGCGGCCAGCCCGTTGAGCGCCGACGACGTCGAGGTCGTCTACAACGCGGCCCTGTGCGCGGCCTGGGCCGGCGAGGCCGACCGCGCGCTGGCCCGGCTCGACGCGATCTTGCGCGATCGACCCCGCGCGCCGCTGGCGGCCCGCGCGCTGCAGCAGCACGCCGCGCTGGCCGAGCGGATCGGGCGCATCGCGGTCGCCGCCGACGACTGGGCGCGCTACGCCCACACCTATGCTGGCGACGCCACCGCGGCCGGGCGCATGGCCGACGCGGTCGCGCTGCGCCTGGCGCTGGGGGACCGCGATCGCGCGGAACGCGACGCCACGTGGCTCGCGACCTCGGCGGCCCCGCGCGCCCGCCGCGACGCCGGCCTGAACCTCGCGGCGGTCGCCGCCGCTCGCTTGGCGCACGGCGAGCGCGCCCAGGCCCGCCGGCTGCTCACCACGGCGATCACGTCCTGGCGCGCCGGTGACGCCGATCGCGACGCCGCGTTCGCCGCGCTGGTCTGGGACGCGGCGTGCCCGGTCGCGCCGAGCGACGGCCTGTGCCTGGCGCCGAAGCGCGCGCCGCGCGATCGCGCGCTGGCCCGGTTCGCGCTCGCGCTGCTCCAGCGCGGGCCACGCGCCGACGGCCAGGTGCTGCTCGCGGACGCCGCGCTCGAGGTGGTCCTGGCGATCGCGACCCCGCCGCCCGCGCGGCGCGGTGACGCCTGGCGCGCCCAGGTCGAGCTCGCCGCCGCCGACGCCCAGGCCGCCTACCTGCGCGTGCTGGCTGGCCCCGACGCCGACGGTGACGCCGTCATCCGCGCCCACGCCGGCCTGGGCCAGCTGGCGCTCCACCGCCACGCCCTCGACCTGACCGACGCCACCGCCCCGGTCGACGAGCTCACGACCGCGCGCCAGGAATACGCGCGCTGCGAACGGCTGGCCGCCGACCAACGCCCGTCGCTGCTCGAGCTGTGCGAGCGCGGGCTCGCCCGGGCCGGGATCCCCGCGCCGCCGCGCCCCGAGCGACGGCCCCCGCCGGCGCCGACGCCGCTCGCGCCCGCCCTCGAGCCCTGAGCGCGAGACGCCGACGCCCAGGCCAGCGCGCGACGGAGGCCTCGGAGCCCGGCCAGCTCAGAACCCGCGCGCGAGCATCGCGATCAGCGCGACGATCACCGCCACCGCGACGGCCGCGCCCGCGCCGGGCCGGCCGGCCGGCAGCGCGCGCCGGCCCTGGGTGACCGCGGTGACCAGATCGTTGGCGGCGACCAGCTTGCGCCGCGGCACCGCGACCACCCACGCGCCCTTCTCGGCGTCGTCGCCGACGGTCTCGTCGACGATCGCCGTGATCCCGATCTCGGCGAAGGCCGCCCGCCACCCCGCCGCGCGCCGGGTGTCGCAGTAGACCAGCGCCACGTGCGTGGAGGGGATCACCGGACCCGCGCGGGGCTCAGAACGGCAGATCGTCGTCGACGATCTCGCGCGTCCCGCCGCCGAAGGGCCGATCGTCGTCCGACAGCGGCGGCACGTCGCCGTCGCGCGGATCGCGCGGCGCGCTCGCCGGCGGCCGGGTCGAGCCGCCGCCGCGACCACCGCGCGGATCGTCGCGGCGATCGTCGCGCCGACCACCACCGCCGCCGCCGCCGCCGCGACCGCCGCCGCCGCTGCCGCGCCCCTGCTCGATCCGCCAGACGTCGAGGCTGTTGAAGTACTTGGTCTCGCCGCGCGGGCTCTTCCACTCGCGGCCGCGCAGGCTGAACTCGAGCGTGACCTCGTCGCCGACGCTCATGCCATCGAGCTGGCCGCAGCGATCGCCGGTGAGCTGGAACTGCACCAGCTGCGGGTACTTGGGGTTGTCGGTCAGCTCGACGACGAACTCGCGCTTGGTGAACCGCTCCGACACCTGCGTCGTGTCGAAGATCGCGTGGAGCTTGCCGGAGATCTCGTGGCCCATGGCCGGAAGATACGTCGGCGGCCGGGGCGCGACCCCCGGCGTCGCTTTTCTACGCGCCGGCGGCCGCCAGCACACCGGCGACCGGCTGCGGCTCGCTCCACACCTCGCGCAGGAACTCGATCAGCTCGGTGTCGAGGCGGGTCGGGCGCAGCCGCCACTCGTACATCGAGTCGGCCGCGACCAGGCGCCCGCGCACCAGCTCGCGCGCGGTGCGATCAGCGTCCGAGAACGGGTGGATCGGATCGGAGGGGTGGCCGACCACCATCGCCGGGTGCGGCATGCGCCGGCGCTCGTCGGCCGGGGGCGCGGTCCGGCCGAAGGTCAGGCCGTCGAGGATCGCCAGCGACGTGGCGGGATCGCGCCGCACGAAGTCGAGCATCACGTCGACGAGGAAGTGCGTGCGCGGGATCCGCCGCGCCAGGCTGCTGGCGAACCGCATCGTGCGCTGGCTGACCCGCAGCGCCAGCGCCAGCGGCACGAACAGCGCCGCGGCCCCGGCCAGGCCGTTCTCGAGCACCGGCATCTCGAGGAACAGCGCCCGCACGCGCTCGGGCGCGGCCGCCGCGGCCTCGAGCGCGACGTTGGCGCCCAGCGAGGTGCCGCCGATCACCGCCTGCGCCACGCCCAGATGGTCGAGCAGCGCGATCACGTCGGCGCCGTAGGCCGGCATCGAGTGCGCGGTCATGTCGGTCACCGGCGCCGAGTCGCCGTGGCCGAGCATGTCGACCGTGACGACCCGGTAGCCCCGCGCCGCGAGCGTCGGCGCCAGGGCCGAGTACATCCGGCTGTCCATGAGCAGGCCGTGGGTCAGCACGACCGCGCGCTCGCCCTGGCCGAAGGTGCGGTACGCGATGCGACGGCCGGCGTGCTCGAACGTCGACGACGGAGGCAGCGGTGGGAGCGACATCTCCGCCAGTGTCGCGCACTCGCGCCCCGGGCGCGACCTTGATGAGCGTTCAGGCCGCGGGCCGGACCCAGCGCTCGATCGCGCCTGCGATGAGCGTTCAGGCCGCGGGCCGCACCCAGCGCTCGATCGCGTAGCTGATGCCGGCCTCGTGGACCTCCGGCGCCAGGACCTCGGCCAGGACGAAGTCGACCGGCAGCGGCGGGATGAAGGTGTCGCACTGATACCGCGCCTGCAGCCGGGTCAGGACGACCTCGGCGCAGGCCGGGTGCGCGAACGCCTGCGCGTAGATCTGACCGCCGCCGATCACGAACACCCGATCGATGCCGGGATCGGCGCTGGTCCGCGCCAGGGCCTCGTCGAGCGAGCGCGCCAGCCACACGCCGTCCGGCGCCGCCGCCAGCGCCCGGGACACGACCACGTTTTGGCGCCCCGGCAGCGGCCGCAGCGTCGGCGGGACCGAGTCCCAGGTCAGGCGGCCCATGACCAGCGCGTTGGTCTGCCCCGGCGCGGCGGCCGAGGTCACCCGCTTGAAGGTCCGCAGGTCGGTCGACAGGCGCGGCCACGGCAGGTCGTTGTCCTTGCCGATGCCTCCGTCGAGATCGGCGGCGACGACGCACGCGAACGGCCGGACGACGGTCACGGTCGGAACCTACCTCGCCGGCCGGTCCTGACCAAGCCTGGCAGCACTGCTACCAGCGTGCGTCAGGCCGCACCGTCGGCACGGATGGGTGGATCGCGCTTCCCCGCGGGCCGGCCGGCGCGGTAAGTACGGACATCGTTCCCCGTCGCCGCGCAGGAGGTCTGCCCATGCTTGGTCGCGCTCTGGTTCCGTTCGCCGGTCTGTTCCTCGCAACCGCCCTCGTCGGCTGCGGCCCGTCTGCCAGTGGCGACGACATCCCCGACCTCGACGCCGGCACCGGCCAGCCCTGCACCGGCAGCGGCACGCAGTGCGTCGGCAACCAGTACGAGACCTGCCGCAACGGCGAGTGGGTCGTCACCGAGAGCTGCGCGACCGCGTGCAACAACAGCCTCGGCGGCTGCGTCGAGTGCAACCCCGGCGTCAACACCTGCAACGGCAACGCCGTGGTGGCGTGCAACTCCGACGGCACGTTCGGCAACACCGTCGAGGCCTGCGCCGCCGGGACCGAGTGCGCCGGCGGCATGTGCATGCGCGCGTGCTCGGCCGACGGCGTCGACCTGATCTACGTCGTCGACGACACCAACAACCTGCTGTCGTTCGACCCGCGCAACATCGGCACCGCGACCAGCCCGTTCCGCCAGATCGGCCAGCTCAGCTGCCCGGCCGGCCCGTCGCTGACCGGCGGCATCGGCCCGGCGACCCCGTTCTCGATGGCGGTCGATCGCGACGCCACCGCGTGGGTCCTGTACTCGAGCGGCGAGATCTTCAACGTCTCGACCGCCAACGCCGCGTGCTCGACCACCAGCTTCGTCAAGCAGCAGAACGCCGGGCGCCGCTGGGACGTCTTCGGCATGGGCTACGTCACCGACACCGCCGGCGGCGACACCGAGAAGCTGTGGATCGGCGGCGGCGACGCCGACGCGATGCTCGGCGGTGACCTCGGCGTGATCGCGCCGGGCGCGCTGACGATCAGCCGCATCGGCGCGCTGACCGCGACCGTCGAGTACGGCCCCGAGCTGACCGGGCTCGGCGACGCCACGCTGTGGGGCTTCTACCCGGGCACGTCGACCGCGTTCGTCCAGCAGATCGACAAGACCACCGGCGGCGGCCTCGGCAACCGGCTGAGCATCCCCGGCGGGCTCGGCGGCACCGTGGCCGCGTGGGCGTTCGCGCAGTGGGGCGGCAAGTTCTACGTGTTCGTGACCACGTCGGACATCCTCGGCAACACCAACTCGACCGTGCGCTCGCTCGACCGCGCCACCGGCGCCTACCAGTCGATCATGCAGAACCTGCCGTACCGCATCGTCGGCGCCGGCGTCTCGACCTGCGCGCCGGTCGTCATCGGCCGCGAGCTGCCGTACGACGGCATGCGGCTGCCGCTCGACGGCGCCGCCAGCTACGCCGAGTAGCGACGGGACGCGGGGGGGGGGGGGGGGGGCCGCGGCAGGGCGCGCGCGACGCGACGCGCGACGCGTCAGGTGGTGAGGTCGCGGCGGCGGAACAGCACCAGCCCGAGCGTGAAGAACGCCAGGGTCAGGCCGCCGCACCAGGCGACGTCGGTCCAGAGCCGACCGTGATCGACCGTCGAGCCGCCCGGGTGGTACCAGCGGTACAGCTCGTGCCAGAAGTTCATGTGGGTCGTGGGCAGCGCCTGCTTGAACGACGCGCCCATGAGCTGATCGGGCAGGCGCTGCAGCACCGACGAGATGAAGAAGCCGCCGAGCGTGCCGACGTGGGCCACGACCGGGTTGTCGGTCACCGCCGAGATGCACAGCGACGCCGCGATGATGATCGCCAGCGCCGCGCCCGCGCCCAGGCACGCCAGCGCCATCAGCGCCGGCCAGTCGCCGGCCGGCACGATCCAGAAGCCGTCCTCGCGGAACTCCCAGATGTAGATGAGCAGCGAGCCGCCGCCGTAGGCGACGTGGCCGATCAGGAGCGCGAGCAGGCACAGGAAGATCACCATCAGCTCGAGCCAGATCAGGCTCGCCAGGGCCTTGGCCAGGTACACCGCGGTCCGCGACGGCGGTCGCACCAAGAGCGCGCGCAGCGTGCCGTCCTTGCTCTCGCCGGCGAGCTGGCTGCCGGCCACGGTCGCCGCCACCAGCGGCAAGAGCGCGAAGAAGCCGATGTTGAGGACGAAGTTCGCGAAGAACGGGCCGTTCAAGTACTGCGACGGATCGATCGCGAGCCCGCCGATCTTCTTGCCCTTGTACTGTGACCACTCGAAGCCGATCAGCGCGACGGCCGAGAACACCAGGCACAGCACGAAGCCGACGTACGACGACGGCCGCCGCGCCAGCTTCCACAGCTCCCAGCGGGTGAGCTTGAGCACGTGCTTCACGCGGCCTCCGCGGCGCCGACCACCGAGACGAACACCTCTTCGAGCGTCGGCGACTCGGCCGCGACCTCGTCGACCTCGATCCCGGCCGCGACCAGGCGGGCCACCAGCGCCGCCGGCTCGACCCCGCCGACGTGGGCCAGGCCGGGCTCGGTCGCGACCTCCACCGCGGTGCCGCCGAGGTCGACCGCCACCGCCAGGGCGCGCGCGAGCGGCCGGGCCCGCAGCCGCACCCGCTGACGCCCGGCCAGCAGCTCGGCGACCGCGCCCTCCCAGCGCTTGCGCCCGCGCACGATGATCGCCGCGCGGTTGCAGACCTGCTCGACCTCGACCAGCAGGTGGCTCGACAGCACGATCGTCAGGCCGTCGTCGGCGGCCAGGCTGCGGACCAGCTCGCGCATCGCCCGGATGCCCATCGGGTCGAGGCCGTTGGTCGGCTCGTCGAGGATGATCAGCTCGGGCCGCGGCAAGAGCGCCGCCGCGATCGCCAGGCGCTGCTTCATCCCGTGCGAGTAGATGCGCACCGGATCGTCGGCGCGATCGCGCAGGTCGACGCGCTCGAGCACCTCGTCCATGCGGGCCGCGGCGACGCCGCCCGAGAGGTCAGCGAGCATCCGCAGGTTCTCGCGCCCGGTCAGGTAGCCGTACAGCGACGGCGACTCGACGATCGCGCCGACCCGGGCCAGCACCCGGCGATCGCTCGGCGGCCGCCCGAACAGCTCGACCTGGCCGGCGCTGGGCCGGACCAGGCCCATCAGCATGCGCAGGGTCGTGCTCTTGCCGGCGCCGTTGGGCCCGAGGAAGCCGTAGACGTCGCCGCGCTCGACCGTGAGCGTGACGTGGTCGACCACGGTGCGACCACGGTAGCGCTTGCACAGGTCGCGGGTCGCGAGGACCGTGGTCACCGACGTCGTGTAGCGCACCGGATGACCGCGCGCACGCGCCGACCGCGGGTTCCGCCCGCCGGCGCGGCCGCGGGCTCCCCGAGCGAGCGCGCGTGCGCATGAACGCGGCCCGGGACGACCAGGTCCGGCTGGTCGCGTGGCTGCGCCCGGGGTCGAGCGCACCGACGCCCACGATCCGCCGGCGCCCCGGCCCGGCTCCAGCTGCGTGATCGTCGGCGAGCGCCGCGCCGGGCCCGGCGTGGGCGCCGGACACCTTGTCGCATTGCCGCCGGCGCCGCGGTGGTCACCGTGGTGGCATGCGCCTGTACCGGCTCGCGCCCGTCGCTGTGCTCGCCGCGACCGCCTGCGGCACCTACTCGATGGTGCGCCCGGCCGAGACCATGCCGGCGGGCCGGGTCGAGCTGACCGCGGGCGTCGCCGCCTCGCGCCTCGGCGAGGTCAACACGGTGCTCCACGCCGCGGTCGCGATCACCGACGACGTCGAGGTGCTGGCCCAGAACGAGGTCTGGAACTCGTTCGCCGAGGTCCGCTACGGCATCCTGCACACCCGCCGCCACGGCCTGGCCCTCGCGGTCGGGGCCGGCGCCGGCCGCGCGATCACGCTGGTGTCGGCGCTGGGCGAGGAGCTCGATCTCGAGGACGCCGACGGCGGCGCCGCCGGCCTCGTCAGCCTCGCGGTCGGCAAGCAGTGGGCCCACCTCGACCTGACGCTCGGCAACCGCACGTTCGTGCAGACCAGCGGCAGCTTCTTCATGTCGTCGACCCGCGCGGTCGTGCGCGTGATCATCACGCCGCACGTCGGCGTCCTGCTCGAGGGCGGCGGCACCGTCCACGCGCCGATCGACGCGCCCGACGCGTCGCTGTTCATCGCCGAGGGCACGCTCGGCGGCTGGGTCGGGTTCTGACCGCGCGGCGCGCCTCAGCGCGGGACGACGCGGCCGATCGGCGGGAAGTTCTGGCACGCGGTGTCGAACAGCTCGAGGGCCTCGGTCAGCCCCAGCGTCAGATCGCCGGCGCAGATCGATGACAGCACGCCGTTCGATGGGCCCGCCAGACCGACGAACTGATCGAGGCGCGCGGCGTAGTCGGCGTCACCGAAGCTCGAGCTGCACGCGCCTGGCCCGGGGCCCGCGATCACCGCCGCGGCCCAGCGCCCGCGATCGCCGGTGAACCCGTCGAGGAACGCGGCGTAGTTCGCGACCGGCTCCTGCTGCGCGTCGCACAGCGACTGGGCGAACCCGAGCGTGACCGGCTGCTCGTAGCTGCAGTCGTTCTCGTCGGTCAGGATCACCACCGCCAAGAGCGCGTCCTCGCGCCGGAACCCGGCGTTGGTGCCGTCGGCGATCCGCTCGTCGAAGGCCGCCCGCATCGCCGCCAGCGGCATCTCGTCCGAGGGCCCGCTGGTGCCGACGTTGGCCGCGCACGCGAACAGCGTCGCCGGGTCGGGATCGCCCAGCTCGATCCAGCGGCGCGGCAGGGTGCAGCCGCCGGGCCGGAGCATCGCGCCGTTATCGCCGCCGTCCTGGCTCATCGGCAGCGGGAAGCCCGGGATGGCCTCCTGGGTGTACGCGTAGTCCATGCCGGTCGTCGTGACCGCGACCCGGTAGTCCAGGCCCGACTGCTCGATCACCGAGATGAACTGCGGGAAGTTGGCGGCCCGGTTCGCCTGCTCCTGCGCCATCGACCCCGAGTTGTCGATGACGAACAGGATGTCGATCTTGGCGCAGCCGTCGTCGACGGTGCCGCCGTCGTCGTCGAAGCCGGCGTCGATGGCGCGGGCGGCGTCGACGGTGTCGTCGTCGTCGCCCGACGGGCCGGACGCGGTGGGGCCGCACGCGGCGACGGCGAGGACCAAGGTCGAGGTGATCGTGAGGTGTCGCGACATGCTGGCTCCTGGCTCCCCGCGCGGACGGTACCGGGCCGGCGGCGTCGACGCCAGCGCTACGACAGGTGCGCGGCTGGACGCGCCGCGTCGACGGCGGGCGGCGGGACCGCGACCGCCAGCGCCGGCACCTCGACCGCCGGCGCGTCGACGATCGCCGCGGCCACCGCGGGCGCGTCCTCGACGTCGATCGGGCTGGTGGTCGGCGCCAGCATGCGCCGCAGGCCGAACACCGCCGCGGCCATCGCCACGAGCCCGGCGCCGACGACGACCTCGACCGCGGTCGACAGCTTCCAGTCCATGCGCGCGGCGAGCGCGGGGATGCCCCACGGGACGAACGCGGCCAGGAGCGCGCCCAGGTGGTAGACCAGCCCGATCGCGCGGGCCCGGACGTGCTCGGGGAACAGGCTGGTCACCAGCACCGGCGTGACGCCCGAGTAGCCGGCGCCGAGCAGGCCGCCCAGGACCGCGCCCACGGTGACCAGGCCCGGGTACGCGCCGACGAACAGCGGCAGCGCCGGCACCATCAGCAGCGCCGGCGTCACCAGCGCGGCGATCACGCCGAAGCGATCGGCCACGATGCCGGCGACGATCACGCCGACCAGCATGCCGACCTGGAACCAGCACACGTTCGCGAACGCGGTCTGCTGCGACAGCCCCAGCTCGCGCAGCTGGATCAGCGAGTGGGTCGTGGTCAGGCCGTAGTAGACGACGAAGCCGAGCGCCATCACGATCGCGCCGAGGACGATGCGCGTGCGCACCGCCGGCACCCACAGATCGCGCAGCGCGCCCTTCGACGCCGTGGTCGCGGCCGACGCGTGGGCGCGGTCGTCGGGCACCATGAAGCGGATCGGCAGCACCAGCAGCGCCGGCGCCACCGCGATCAGGAACATCGAGCGCCAGCCCCAGGCCGGCACGACGAAGTACGCGGTGATCGCGGCCAGGAAGAACCCGACCGGCCAGCCGGCCTGGAGCAGGCCCGAGGCGATCTTGCGGCTGCGCGCCGGGAAGCTCTCCATCGCCAGCGCGGTGCCGGCGGTCCACTCCGCGCCCATGCCGAACCCGAACAGCGTGCGGAACACCAGCACCCACGTGAACGACGGCGCGAAGAAGATCGCGGCGTCGAAGACCGCGAACCAGACCAGCGACAGCATCAGCGGCAGGCGCCGGCCCCAGCGGTCGGCCATCCACCCGGCCACGCCGCCGCCGGCCAGGCGCACCAGCAGGGTCAAGGTCAGCGACCCCGCCACCGCGGCGGTGCCGACGCCGAACTCCTTGGCGATGTCCGACATCACCAGGATGTAGATGGTGAAGTCGAAGGCATCGAGCACCCAGCCCACCCACGCGGCCGCGAACGAGGCCCACTGGCCCCGGGTCGGTTCTCTCCACCACGGCATGGTCGACTGAGCCGGCGTCGTCATGCCGACACTAGTAGCGCCGCCATTTGTGCGTTGCAACAGAAATCTATGTTGCAACGAACAATTCACGCAATTTCATGATCATACGCGAGCATCCGACGCCGCTGCGCAGCAATCAGACCCTCCAGGTCGGCCTGGTCGCGGTCAGGCGATCGCCGTGACGACGTGCGCCGACAGCGGGTGCCGACACGGACAGTCGCCGAACTCGGCGACGAGCGCAGCGGTGACCTGGCGCTCGAAGGCCGGCGCGTCGACGCCCCGCTCGACCAGCTGGAGCCACAGCGGGTTGCCGCGGACCAGGCCGATCGCGAAGTCCGCCGCCGACGGGCTCTCGCCGATGACCTCGACCGTCTCGACCCGCACCTCGGCGAACCCGGCGGCCCCGAACAGCGCGTGCAGCGCGGCCGGATCGAACATCGAGAACGGGGTCAGCATGAACGCGGGCGGATCGTCGGGCGCCAGCGCCACCGCCAGCGCGTGCAGGATCCGCGACGCGACGTTGCGACCGAGCGCGTCCCAGGTGCTG
The DNA here is from genome assembly GCA_016717005.1 of Myxococcales bacterium. NCBI lineage: Bacteria > Pseudomonadati > Myxococcota > Myxococcia > Myxococcales > Myxococcales bacterium. Next base: position 1,116,253 of record JADJUF010000039.1, read on the forward strand.
ATCAGCGCCCGACCACCCGGCCGGAGCACCCGGCGCATCTCGCGGACCGCCTGCGCCTTGTCGGGCACGAACATCAGGCCGAACTGGCACGCGACGACGTCGACCTCGCCCGCGGCCAGCGGCAGCGCCTGCGCGTCGGCCTGACGCCAGGTCACCCGCGCGTCGGTGATCCGCTGCGCGGCCTCGACCAGCATCGGCGGGTTGAGATCGGTCGCGATGACCGCGCCGGTCGCCGGGAGCGCCGCGAGCAGCTGCCGGGTGAGCCGTCCCGTCCCCGCCGCGATCTCGAGGATCCGGAGCGGCCCCGGCGGCAGTCGCCGCGCCAGCTCGCGCGCGTACGGCTCGAACAGCACCGGGCCGAGGTGGCGATCGTAGAGCTCCGGGATCGACCCGACGAAGGCGGTGGCGGAGGCGCTCATCGACCGGCGGGTCAGCGCCGCTTCATCCGCAGGATGAAGTGGCCGGTCAGGACGTACGCGGCCCAGCGGTTCGAGGTGAGCAACCAGCCCAGCCGGCCGAGCCGGGTGTACGACGTCCAGCGGATCTCCGGTCGCTCGAAGCCGACCTCCGCCAGCTCGCGGGCCCAGACCTCGGGCGGCTGGTGCTTCTCCCACTCGATGCTCTTGCTGATCGGGTGCCGCAGCCCGAGCCGGGGGAACAGGTTGGCCGAGCTGCAGTCGGCGATGATCAGGTCGGCGCCGGGCCGGCACAGCTCGGCGACCTCTCAACCTTCCTGTGCGTCCGCTCGCCGGGTACCGCTGGTCCGGGCGGCGTCCTCGACCAGCGCCCCGATGTCGCTGCCGTCGCCGACCCGATCGATCGCCGTGACGCCGGTGTCGGTCACGCGCCACAGCGTGCCGTGGTTGATCTTGTCGGTGGTCCGCACGACGAACAGCAGCGCACCCGCCCGCACCCGCGTCAGCAACGCCGTGACGAACGACCGCAGCCGCTCCTCAGAGAAGTAGCCGCGGTTGAGCACGTTGGCGGCGCGGATGAGGTCGAAGGTCCCGACGACCTGGGGGCGCAGTATGTCCTCCTCGACGATCGTCACGCCCGGGGTGCGCGCGACCGCCGAGGACACCAGCGGGACCTCGGACACGGTCGCGCCCGCGCCCGGGCGGAAGGCGCCGCCGCGCTCGTGCCGGGCGACGAGCCGCCGCGCGCGGTAGGTCCGCCACGGGTGTTGTATCCGGACCGCGCGGTTCGGGCGCCGGTTGATGAGCATGCCGTCGATCTCGGCGCCGAGGATGTTCCCTGCGAGATCGTAGACCAGCGCGTCACCGTGCCCGGTGGTCGCGTGCATGACCTTGGTGGCGATGTCGGTGCCGACGGTCTCGATCACCAACCCCGGCCGCGCTAGCGCCCGGTGCAGCTCGACCGTCGAGATCCCCGAGGAGCACGCGACGTCGAGGATCCGCAGCTGGGTCAGCTCCGGGGGGATGGCGCGGCGGATCAGGTCGAACGTGTCGTCGAAGCGGTGCTGGTTGGTCGCCTTGAACACGCCTGACGCGAGCTGGAGCTGCCAGAAGAACTCGTCCTCGATCGCGATCTCCCCGGCGCGCTGCGCGGCGAGGAATCGACCGACGCTCACGCGCGGCGGGCGGCGGAGGGTGGACTTGAGACGGAGCGACCAGCTGGGTGGCATGCCAGGACTACCGAGGCTTAGTTGCGCGACGCGCACGGACCGTTCACGGCCGCGCCACCGAATCCGCGTCAACCGGCGGTGCTGGATAGTAGCCGACGCTGCCCGGCGCGCGAGCAGCGCCCTCCGCGAACGTGGGTCACGGCGCGTCGAAGCGCGCCACGACCAGATCGATGACCACCGCGACCGCGACGCCCGCGACCGTGCCGACCCCATCCCAGGCCGCGTCCTTCCACGACGGATCGCCGCGGCCGGTCGCGTCCCACGCCTCCTTCGTGGCGCCCGCGGTCACCGCCACCGCCGCGCCGATCGCCGCGCGCTGCCAGCGGGCGCCACCCAGATCGCGCTGGCGCCGTAGCCGCCGGCGGCGAGCCCGGCCGAGGCGCCGAAATGCAGCGCCTTGTCGGGCCCGAGCCAGTCGTCGTCGGCCCGCGCCGGCGGCGGCATGCTGACGAGCGCGGTCAGCGCGCCGGCGGCGGCGAGCCCATGGCGGACCGAGCGGAGCATCAGCACGCCCTCAGCCTAGCCGATCATCGGGGCGCCGCCGCGCTGGCGTTCGCGTACGGCGCGCGGACCTGTGCGACAATCGCCGATGATGCGCGTCCAGCGAAGGTCCGGCGCGTGGGCGGCCGCGATGGTCCTCGCCGCGTGCGGCGGCGATGGCGCCAGCGCCGACCTCCCCGGCGGCAGCTGCGACGCGGTGCCGGCCGAGGCCGCCGGCGAGGGCACGTACTACGCGGCGACCGGCGCCGGCAACTGCAGCTTCGATGCGTCGCCCCAGGACCTGATGGTCGCGGCGATGAACGCGGTCGACTACCGGACCGCGGCCTGGTGCGGCGCCTGCCTCGCCGTCACCGGCCCGAGCGGCACGGTGACCGTGCGCGTGGTCGATCAGTGCCCCGAGTGCGCGCAGGGCGATCTCGATCTCAGCCCCGAGGCGTTCGCGCTGCTGTCGCCGCTGGCCGCCGGCCGCGTCCCGATCACCTGGCGGGCCGTGGCGTGTGACGTCACCGGCCCCATCGCCTACCACTTCAAGGACGGCGCCAACGCGTTCTGGACCGCGATCCAGGTGCGCAACCACCGCTACCCGATCGCCAAGCTCGAGGCGCTGCGCGGCGACGCCTACGTCGAGCTGCCGCGCGTCGACTACAACTACTTCATCGAGGCGTCGGGCCTGGGCCCGGGCCCGTACCAGCTGCGCGTCACCGACCAGCGCGGCCACGTGCTCGAGGACGGCGACGTCGCGCTCGGCGACGACGTCACCCGCGCCGGCGCCGCCCAGTTCCCCGCGTGCCCCTGAGCGCGCGGCATCGACCACGAGGACCACGACGATGGCGAACGACGGGCTCGGCGACCGGTGCAAGCAGTTCGAGCAGGCCGAGGCCGGGCGGCGCGCGATGCGCGGGCTGCCGCTGCTGGCCCGGCTCGACGGCCGCGCCTTCCACACCTTCACCCGCGATCTGCAGCGGCCGTACGACCCGGCCATGTCGCGCTGCATGATCGAGACGACCCGCCACCTGGTCGCGGAGCTCAGCGCCGCGATCGGCTACACCCAGAGCGACGAGATCACGCTGGCCTGGTACGAGCCATCGACCTCGGCCCGCGACTACGCGTTCGACGGCCGGTTCCAGAAGCTGGCGTCGGTGCTGGCCGGGCTGGCCTCGGCCCGGTTCGTCCAGCTCGTGGCCCGCGAGCTGCCGGCCAAGGCCGAGGCCGTGCCGCACTTCGACTGCCGGGTGTGGCAGGTGCCGACCCTGGCCGACGCCACCGACGTCTTCGTGTGGCGCGAGGACGACGCGACCAAGAACAGCGTGTCGATGGCGGCGGCGGCCTACTACGCCGACCGCGAGCTCCACGGCCAGGACTCGGCCGCCAAGCACGAGCTCCTGCACCGGGTCGGCGTCAACTGGAACGACTACCCCGCGTTCTTCAAGCGCGGCTCGTACCTGCAGCGCCGCGCCCGCGAGCGGGTCCTGACCGACGACGAGCGAGCGGCGATCCCCGAGCCCCACCGGCCCGCGCCCGGCGCCGTCGTCGTGCGCGGCCACGTCGTCGAGCTCGAGCTGCCGCCGGCGCGCAAGATCGGCAACCTGGCCGCGGTGCTGTTCGACGGGCACGAGCCCCTGAGCCGCTGACCGTGCTCGAGCTGGTGATCCTCACCGGGCTGCAGGCCGCGGGCAAGAGCACGTTCTGCCGGGAGCGGCTCGCGGCCACCCACGAGGTCGTCAGCAAGGACGCCTGGCCCAACGCCCGCAACCGCGAGCGCCGCCAGCGCCAGCTGATCGCCGCCGCGCTCGCCGCCGGACGATCGGTCGTGGTCGACAACACCAACCCGTCGCCGGTCGAGCGCGGGCCGCTGATCGAGCTCGGCCGCGCCCACGGCGCGCGGGTCGTGTCGTACTGGTTCCCGCTCGCGGTCGCCGAGGCGCTCGTCCGCAACGCCGGGGGGGGCGCGCGCGTGCCCGACCTCGGGGTCCTGTCGGTGGCCAAGCGGCTGGTCGCGCCCGGGGCCGCCGAGGGCTTCGATCAGCGGTTCGAGGTCCGGATCGCCGACGCGGGATTCGTGGTCCGCGCGGTTGCGTGAGGTGTGGCGGCGTCCACGGTCGGGACACACGGCACGGCGATCATGGACTGAACCGGTAGTAGAACCACTGGCTGCTCCGATCGTGGGTCCACAATTCGCAGCTGAGGAACCCCAGGAACGCCAGGGAGCCGTCGTCGAGCGCGCCGCTGAGCTTCCACTGCCACGCGACGATGGGGTCGCCGAAGCAGGACTGCGGCGGGATCTCCACCGTGGCGAGGCCGGCGCCCCCGAACGAGGGATCGAGCGCGCCCGTGTGCGCGTCGAGCCGGGTGAGGCGCAGCGTGTTGGGCGCGCCCGCGAAGGACAGCGTGACGCGTCCGCTGGGATCGGTGACCACGTCGACGGGCGGGAGCGCGACGTCGACGACCTGCGGCGTCGCGCGCGTGCCGTCCGCGGCGATGCGATGGATCGTCACCTCGGTCGCGGCCGGTCCCCGGACGATCAGCGCGAGGCCGTTCGACGCCAACGGCGCGATCGTGAGCAGGTCCGCCGGCGCCACGCCCAGCGCGACGGCGCTGGGGCCGCTGACGTCCCAGATCGGCGCACCGGACCGTGCGTCGTATCGCAGCAGCTGCCCGCCGACCTGGAACGTCACGACCGGCGCGGTCGCGCCGCCCTGGCCGATCGTCCGATCGATCGCGCCGGGCAGCGCGATCACGCCCCCCGCGCCAAAGCCCGGCTCGTACACGAGCGCGGCGTCGAGACGGCTGACGTAGACGTCCGGGTAGGGCTGGTACCGGAGCACGAGGATTCCGCCCCCGGGATCGGCCCACAACACCTGGTGGAGTCCGGGCAGCGTCGTCGCAAGCGCGGTCAACGACTCGAAGACGGTCTCATACGAGGCTGCTGGCGCAGCGTAGGCCAGGTGACCATTGGCGAGCTCGACGATCGTGCAAAGCGGAGTGGTCAGCCCCGAGTGCTGCGCGTGCAGTACGTCGTCCCGATACAGCCTGAAATCCCCGAACGACAGGATCGTGACCGCCCAGCCCAGGTGGGCGCCGAACGACGTACACGCGAGCTCGCCGATGACGGACGCGACGGGTCCGAGGACGACCGTCGGTCCCCAGGGGATCGCGGCGTCGATCGGGGCATCGGTCGGGGCGTCGGTCACGCTTGCGTCGACCGCCGCCGCGTCGACCACCGCCGCGTCGACCACCGCCGCGTCGACCACCGCCGCGTCGGTCGGGGCGTCGACCACCGCCGCGTCGACCGCCGCGTCGGTCGGGGCGTCGACCACTGCCGCGTCGACCGCCGCGTCGACCACCGCCGCGTCGACCGCCGCGTCGGTCGGGGCGTCGACCACCGCCGCGTCGACCACTGCCGCATCGACCGCCGCATCGACCGCCGCATCGACCGCCGGGGCGTCGACCACCGCCGCGTCGACCGCCGCATCGACCGCCGCATCGACCGCCGCATCGACCGCCGGGGCGTCGACCACGGCCGGGGCGTCGATCGCCGCGTCGACCACGGCCGGGGCGTCGATCGCCGCGTCGACCACCGGGGCGTCGATCGCCGCATCGACCACCGGTGCATCGACCGCCGCATCGACCCCGCCATCGACCCCGCCATCGACCGCCGCGTCGAGGGTCGGGGCGTCCCCGCCGGCGTCGAGCGCAGGGGCGTCGACCGCAGGGGCGTCGACCACGGCACCGGAACCCTGGCATGCCATCACCGCGACCACCAGTACACTCGCCCAGGCGCGCCTCATCGCTGGTTCTGATGCACAAACCGCGGAAGACGTTCATTCGAGAGTTGTCATCACATGGATGGCCCCTGACGCCACGTTGGCGGCCCCCGCGCCGGCCGCCGCGGCCGAGGCCACGTCGCGCCGCCACCCCGCGCTGCCGCCCCGTGCGATTCGCTGATACTCAGGAATCTTGAAGCGTTGGAGCTCGCGGTCGAGGGCCTCGCGTACGCCTGGGATCGAACCTGACGACGGGCGAGCGCTGCCGGCCGCGGGCGGCGCAGCCCGGCGCCCCGCGCTACTCGAGGCCGCCGAACGGATCCGGGTACGGGCGGGCCTGCTTGACGTACAGGGTCGGCGTGCCGGGCGTGAGCTGATCGTCGAACTTGAACTCGACGTCCATCGCGTACCAGCCGTTATTGCCCCCGGCCGGGCCGTAGGCGGGCGAGAACCGGGTGTGGATCGCGTCGAGGGCCCGGCCGAGCGCGTAGAGCTGCGTCGTCGACAGCACGGTGGTCCCGGCGGCGATCACGTTCGAGTGGGTCAGGTAGCTGGCCGGCTGGTTGGGCTGGTTGAAGTAGTAGACGATCTGATCGCTGGTGAACCCGGGCGGCGGCGCCACGACCTCGATGTCACCGCCGTACTGCACGTTGATGTAGAACGCCGGGTCGAGCCCGCTGGCGTCGAACGGGTTCGCGGTCACCGACACGCCGTTGGCCTCCTCGGCCTCGAAGTTCTCGTGGACCAGGAGCGCCATGCCGACGCTGCCGTGATCGACCCCGTAGTAGGTGCGCTCCTCGAACGTGCGGAAGGTCCAGACGTCGGCGTAGACCTTGCGGATCGCGGTCTTCATGGCCTCGAGATCCGAGCGCAGCCCCGAGTACGAGTTGTAGCAGCCCGCGCACGGGAACCCGTCGAGGTCCTCGCTGTTGCTGCTGGTGCGGAAGCGCAGCTTGGTCGCGGTCGGGTACTCGGCGGCCTTGGCGGTGAGCAGCGCGTCGAACGCGGGATCGAACGGCGCGACCAGGATGTCGGCGCGGAGCTGCGCCAGCGCCGCGGCCCGGGTGGCCTGATCGCCCAGGAACTGCGGATCCGTCAGCAGGGCGTCGATCCGGGCGAAGAACCCGTTGTCGGTCATGAACCGGAAGTACCAGGCCATCGGGACCGCGAACCCGGGCTTGATCGGCACGTTGGCCGTGCGGGTCAGGATCGAGTAATGCGCGGCCTTGCCGCCGTAGACCGTGACCGCGGCGCGCAGGGCGTCGCGCAAGGTCTGCCCGGCGGTCGGCTCGGGCGTGACGTCGCCGAGGTCGGCGAACGCGGTCTCGAGCCGGTCGGCGGTCGGCAGCGTCACCGGCGCCGGCGCGTGCGCGTCCCACCAGGCCTGGGCGTCGGGCAAGGTCGCGGCCGCCATCGTCCACGCGTCGGCGGTGACGTCGAGCCGCACCAGCTGGCCGTCGAACCCGCGCAAGATCGGGTTGGTGACCGCGCCGCGCAGCCCCATGTTGGGCGTGTGGCGGTTGCGGGACAGCACGTTGACGTGCGAGAGCGGCGTCTGGAACGCCTGGGTGATCAGGCCCTGGACCACCGAGATGTCGTTGGGCACCTCGTCGAGCACGACGATGTCGCGCGGCGACAGGAACTCGGTGTCGAGCGCGGCCGCGGTGGTGAAGTGGACGTAGCCATAGGCGGTGCCCAGCGACAGCGGCTGGTAGTCGGTGTCGGCGTAGAGCTGGTCGGTCGTGACCACCGGCACCGACGCCGGTAGCGTCGCGGCGAGCGTCTCGTGGGCCGACGAGGTCGGGTGGAACGCGAGCATCGGGCCGAAGTACGCCGCGTGCTTGACCGCCAGGAACAGCTTGGTGACGAGCTCGGCCGACGCGGTGTCGTACGGCGCCAGCTCGAGCACCCACTTGTCGGGCTGCTCGTAGTAGGTCACCGCGCCCAGCAGGAAGCGGCGGTCCGGCGCGAAGTACTGGGTCGAGTTGAAGTCGGCCAGCGTGCCCACCACCGGCAGGCCGTTGCCCGACAGGTGGGTCGAGACGAACGCGTAGTGGATCTCGTACCGGACCGTGTTCATGAAGTGCAGCGCGTCGCCGCCCTCCTGATCGAGCACGACCTTGACCGACTGCGAGCCCGGCAGGGTCGCGTCGAGCGGCAGCGACGCCAGGGTCGCGAAGTCGCCCTGGCAGGTCACGGTGGCCAGCTCGTCGGGCGGATCGGCCACGTCGGCGATCTGGCACGGGCCCTCGGTCACCTGGAACGCGTCGGGGCCGGCGTCGACGCCGCCGTCGGTGGTGGCCATGTCATCGCCGCAGGCCGCGACGCCGAACACGGCGACGGCGAGCAGCAGCGTCGTCAGGGCGGCCCGCATCACGGCACCAGCGCGAAGCAGTAGAACCCGCCGTAGCCGCCGCCCGAGCCGACCGTGTTGGAGTTCGGGTTGGGCGGCCCCATCTCGATCAGCGACACGCCCGGCGCGCAGCCCGACTCGATCAGCGACGACATCCAGCCGTTGATCTGGATCTGCGAGCCGTCGCGCGGCCACGAGTGCCCGACCCGGGGCTGGCCCTCGAGCGGCTTGTTGCCGGCGTTGGCGGTCCAGTCGAGGCAGGTGCGGTTCGCGGCCTCGAGCCGGCCCTGGGCGTTGGTCCCGGTCAGCATGTCGTGGTTGTCGACGTTGCCGGTCAGGTCGGGGTTGTGGTTGGTGACGCCGTCCTCGTTGGGGAAGTCGTTCTTGATCGTCGCGTCGCCGCCCTGCGGTCGGATCGACATGAGCGACGCCAGGTTCGGCGCCAACATGCGACCGACGCGGTCGTACCAGGGCCCGGCGCCGATGCGCTCGATCGCGTGGACCTGAGCGCCGGCGCCGTCGTCGGTGGCCGACAGGAACGCGCGCCACTGCTTGGCGCCGGCGCCGGGCATGCTGCGCTCGGCGATCGCGGCGCACAGCTTGTCGGCGCCGCGGAGGCCCGCGCCCGGACCGGTCTCGCCGAAACGCAGATCGCCGCCGAAGCCCATCGGGTTGCCCGACAGCTCCTGCAGCGCCCGCAGGCTGGTCACGAAGAAGCTGAAGTGCGGCAGCGTCGTCGGATCGGCGTCGATGCCGGGCGCGTCGATCGCGGGGCCGGCGTCGGGATCGAGCGCGGCGTCGTCGGCGCCCGCGTCATCGGCCGGGCTGTCATCACCGCCGCCGCCGCAGGCCAGCGCGCCGAGGAGCGCGATCAGGCCGATCACAGAGAGCTTCTTCATCGGAGACCTCACGAGGCAAGTTGAGGCGGCCACGCTCGCACGCGAACCGTAAGGAAGTCGGAACCGGCGGATCACGGGATCACGGGATCAGCGCGAAGCAATAGAACCCGCCGTAGCCGCCGCCTGAGCCGACGGTGTTGGAGTTCGGGTCGGGCGGCCCCATCTCGATCAGCGACACGCCGGGCGCGCAGCCCGACTCGATCAGCGACGACATCCAGCCGTTGATCTGGATCTGCGAGCCGTCGCGTGGCCACGAGTGCCCGACCCGGGGCTCGCCCTCGAGCTGCTCGTCGCCGGCGTTGGCGGTCCAGTCGAGGCAGGTGCGGTCGGCCGACTCGAGCCGGCCCTGGGCGTTGGACCCGGTCAGCATGTCGTGGTTGTCGACGTCGCCGGTCAGGTCGGGGTTGTGGTTGGTGACGCCGTCCTCGTTGGGGAAGTCGTTCTTGATCGTCGGGTCGCCGCCCTGCGGCCGGATCGACATCAGCGACGCCAGGTCGGGCGCCAGCATCCGCCCGACGCGGTCGTACCAGGGGCCGGCGCCGATGCGCTCGATCGCGTGGACCGGCGTGCCGGCGCCGCCGTCGGAGACCGACAGGAACGCGCGCCATTGCTTGGCGCCGGCGCCGGGCATGCTGCGCTCGGCGATCGTGTCGCACAGCTTGTCGGCGCCGCGCAGCCCGGCGCCGGGGCCGGTCTCGCCGAAGCGCAGATCGCCGCCGAAGCCCATCGAGTTGCCGGACAGCTCCTGCAGCGCCCGCAGGCTGGTCACGAAGAAGCTGAAGTGCGGCAAGGTCGTCGGATCGGCGTCGACGGCCGCGTCGGTCTCGGCCGGGGCGTCGTCGCCGCCGCAGGCGGTCGTGGCGACGATCGTGGACAGGCCAACGGTCAGGGCGATCACAGCGCGCATGGCTCCCTCGGGGTGGCGGGTCACGGGGCGGGTCACGGGGCGGGTCACGGACAGGTCATTTGGGGCGGGACACTGCGCGGTCACTGCGTAGGTGACGCCCAGGTCGTCGAGGTCACTGACACGTCAGGTCGGACTGGCAGGTCGCCGGCGGCGTGCAGTCCTCGTCACCGGTGCACGAGGTGATGCCCGGCACGGTCACCGCGCGCTCGATCGCCGAGCTGATCGTCAGGTCGACCCGGCCGGCGGTGGTGAGCCCGGAGCCGCTGATCGTGCGCGTCAGCTCGATCGTCGGGAAGCCTGCGGCGCCGAGGTCGAGCAGCTGCGTGATCATCGCGCCACCCAGGGTCAGCGCGCCGTCGTCGGCGGTGTCGCACACGATCTTGCCCTTCAGGCCGCCGTGGTGGCTGATGTCGAGCTTGACCGCGATGCGCGAGGTCGCGCCGCTGGCCGGCGCGGTCCAGCCCAGATCGACCGCGGCGCCGCGCATCAGCGCCGGATCCGGGCTGGTCACCACCAGCGGCGCGATGCCGACGGTGGCCATCGTGAACGCGGGCGTGAACGCGGCGCCCGACGCCGCCACGGTGATCGGATCGCCGGGGGCGAACCCGGGGAACAGGAGCGTGATGGTCCCTGGCACGAGGTAGTCCGTGGTCCTGATCAGATCGAACTCGGAGGCGCCAGTGGTGGTGTGGACGCCCGTGACGTGGACGGTGCCGACGTCCTGCCTCATGGCGTTCGGCGCGCACACGTCATCGGCGACGCACGCCGCGGTGCTGCCACAGGGCGTCGCGCAGAACGGCACGTGCGGGATCAGCAGCTGACAGTCGCCGTCGGTGGTCGTCACGTCCCACAAGACCAGCGCAGGGGGAGTGCGGTCGTAGACGGTCCCGGTGATCGTGGTGTTCGGCGGATCATCGTCGACCAGGTTGATCGCGAAGGTGCCGACCAGGACCGTCGGGTCGCCGAGCATCGCGTCGATGCCGCCGGCGTCGGGATCGCCCGAGCCACCGTCGTCGCCCCCGCAGCCCGCGACGGCGACGGCGACGAGGATCGAGCAGGTGGCGAGGATGGGTGCGCGCATGGGCTCCTGAACAGGCGGGGTGACGGTGGTGCGACCGGACGGTCACACGGGCGTCACCGGTTCGTCGGACCATGGTCGCACTGTCGCGGTTGGCCCGTCGACCGAAACTCGGCCCCAGCTGTGCTGGCAGCCACTGTCGGCGCGCGCGACCAGGGGCGACGACTCCTGAAGCCGGCTTAAGCTCCGTCGATCGGCGGCGGCAGGACCGCCCAAGCTCCGTCGACCAGCGGCCCGAGGACCTGCCCAAGCGCGCTCGGTCAGCGGCCGCGGGACCGGCCCAAGCGCGCTCGGTCAGCGGCGGCAGGACGGGCGTGGCTACGCTAGGATAGCGGCATGCCGTCGGGCCACGCGCGCCTGGGACTCGTCGTCGCGGGCAGCCTCGCGCTGGGCGCGTGCGATCAGCCCAACGACTGGCCGCTGCCCACGCGCCAGCCGTCGTCGACCTCGGCGGTCGCGGCCGAGGCGATCCCGGCGGCGCAGCCCGGCTGTCCGGATCCGGTCGTCGGCCTGTGGGTCGCGCGGCGCTTCGACGGCGTCAAGTGGAACGAGCACCGGCTCCGCCTCGACCGCCAGGGCGGGCAACTCACCTGCGCCCAGGAGTCCCGGTCGTGGTACGGCGACGCCACCAGCGTCGCGCCGCCGCCGTGCCCGCGCGGCGGCGTGTCGTACCACCTGGTCTACCTGTCGTGCGCGCCGGTCGAGCAGGCGGCGACGCTCGACGTGCGCAGCGTGACGATCCTGTCCGAGAGCCACACCTGCGCCGACGAGTTCCCCGGCTACAACCTCGACCACTTCACCGGCGAGCTGCACGACAACACCTGGACCTCGAGCAACAACGACGGCGGCGACGACCTCGACAAGCCGTACACCTTCCGCCGCCTGAGCTGCGCGCCATGAGGTGGCTGCCCGCGCTGGCGCTGGTGAGCGCGTGCGGCCGCGACGCCGCGCCGCCGCCGGAGCCGCCGCCGCTGACCGCGCCGCCGCGGCTGGCGGTGGTCCCACCCGACGCCCCACCGCCCGCCGTCGACGCCGGCGTGATCGCGGTCGCCGCCGCGTGCCCCGATCCGATCGCCGGGCTGTGGGTCGGGCGGTTCTTCGAGAACGATCACTGGAACGAGTTCCGCGTCGAGCTGCGCCGCCAGGGCGGACAGCTGACCTGCGCCCAGGAGACCCGCTGGTGGGACGCGCCCGCCGACGCCGTGCGCCCGCCGACGTGCGCGGGTGGCGGCCCCGCCTGGGGCGTCACCTCGCTGCGGTGCGAGGCCGCGCTGACCAGCATCGGGCTCGAGGTCCGCACCGTCACCGTCCTGTCCGAGCACCACACCTGCGGCGGCGCGACCGGCAACTACATCGACGACTGGTTCCGCGGCCCCGTCGACGGCAACACCTGGATCGCCCCCAACCGGTTCGAGCAGGACGGCGCGTGGATCGAGCAGCCGACCACGTTCCGGCGCCTGGGCTGCGCGCCGTAGCGCGCCGGCCCGCCGGCGCCGCGGGCTCGACGGCCGAGGCCCTGCGGCTGCGCGCGCAGCGCGGCCGGCCCGAACTACGGGTCGGCATGACCAGCCGAGGCCCTGAGCTGCCCGCCGCAGCCGGCGCCGGGGCGGCCGAGCTACGGCTTGGTCGGCATGACCAGCTCGAACGACTCGAGCGCGTTCTCGAGCTCGATCCGTTGATCGAGGCGCTTGGCCTCGAGGTCGGCCAGCTGGGCGCCGAGCTTGTTGCCCTCGCTGGCGAACTCGTCGAGCTGCTTGGTCCACTTGGCGCGCTGCTCGCCGGCCTGCGGGTTCTTGGCGATCGCGCGCAGGTTCTCGCGCAGCTCGTTGGCCCGCTGATCGAGCTGGTCGCGCTTCTTGGTCAGCCCGGCGAGCTGCTCCTCGAGCTTGGCGACCGCGCGGCGCCGGTCGAGGATCGGCTTCAGCTTCTGCTTGGCGTCGGCGCCGAGCGAGGCGTCGACCAGCAGCCGATCGAGCAGATCGAGCGCCGGCGAGTTCCAGATGCTGATCGTGCTGCGGCTCGGGGTCTGCTCGACCAGCGTCAGCTTGCCCTCGCGCGCGCCGGCCGGGACCACCAGGCGCACCAGGTAGCCGTCGGGCAGATCCTCGGTGGCCTCGGGCCGGTTGGCGAGCACGTAGCTGCTGCCGGCCTTGCCGTGGCGGATCAGCAGCGTGAAGCCGTCGTCGTCGGTCCGGGCCTTGACCGTGTAGCTCGTCGTGCGGCGCGAGAACCGCTCCACCTCGAGCACGCCGCGCGACATCTTGACCAGGTGCATCTCGTCGGAGTCGGTCGAGACGTCGGTCGACACCATGACGTTGGTCTCGACCGCGAACGGGATCGTCGCGCTGGTCCCGGCGCCGACCGCCTCCGACAGGCCCTCACCGACGAAGCTGCCGCCGGCGTAGATGCCGATCGGGCCGGGCTCGAGGACGAACGGCGTCGAGTTCTTGAACCGGACCACGCGGTACGGGTTGTACGGGTAGCCGGGCCCGGCCCCGCCCGGCCGGAACAGGAACGCCTGCTCGCCGTCGACGTCGACGTTGACGATCGCGACCATCGTCGAGGTGCCCTCGGGCACGGTCACGCGCTCGCCGAGCTCGAACCGGGTCTGGCCCGAGGTGGTCTCGGCCCGGGCCTGGGCCATCGTCGAGCGGCGCAGCGCGTCGGCGTCGATCGTCATCGACGGCTCCGCGTCGGGGTAGTCGGCCGCGCTCTCCTCGTTGGCGTAGTAGTCGCCGTCCTCGTCGTCCAGATCCGCCTTGGCCGCCGCGCGCCCGTAGCCGCCGCCCGAGGGCTTGGGCGCCGGCCGCGACGGCGCGCGCGACGCCACGCTCGGCGGCGGCGCCGCGGGTGACGGCGCGTACGTGGTCTCGCCGACGGCCGCGACCGCCTGGCGCTGGTCGCCGACCGCGGTCATGTCGGGCCGCGCGACCTCGCGCGGCGTGTGCAGGTCGTAGCGGAACGCGATCGGCGCGCCCGAGGTCAGCGCCAGCTTGACCTGGTCCCACTCCTCGCCGCTGGTGTTGTCGACGACCGCCCACGCCTGCAGGAGCGCCTTGCCGGTGCCCTCCTTGGGCACGACCACGCGGTAGGTCGGCTTCCACATCGGCGCCGCGACCACGTAGCTCACGAGCAGATCGTGGGTCGACGCGCCGACCAGCCGGATCGACACCTCGACCTGCTGGAACATGCCCTCGCCGGCCGAGGCGTCGAGCGTGCGGTTGAACTGCATCGCCAGGTCGCCGTCCTCGAGCGTCACGCCGCGCACCGTCGACAGCCGGACCACGCGCAGGGCGTCGCCGTCGAGCAAGGTCACGCGGTGGTCGGTGCGGGGCGCGTCGTCGTCGTCGCCGGCCGCCTCGGTCAGCTGCTCGACCATCGCGACCCGGCCCGTGGACGCGGCCGTCGCTGGTGGCGAGCGTCACCGTGCTGCCGCGCAGCGAGTCGAGCACCTGGGCCAGGCTGCCCTGCCCCGGGCGCAGCGTCGCGAGCGCGGCGTTGGCCCAGGTCTGGGGATCGAGCGGCATCGACACGCTGACCGCGCGCCCGCTGGTGCGCTCGACCACGGTCAGGCTCTTGAGCAGATCGTTGACCTGATCCTTGCGGACCTTGAGCGTCAGGATGTCGCCGTCGATCTTGCCGGTCCGCTCGAAGTAGCCGACGCCGTTGCGGTACAAGACGACGCGGTCGAGCCGCAGCGGCGAGTCGGCGGTGGGATAGCGGAACCGCTTGGCGTCGCCACAGCCCGACAGCGCGGCGGTCGTCAGCAGGGCGACGAGGACAGACGAGAGCGTGCGGGAGATCATGGCCGGAGCATGCGTCGTCGGTCCCGGGCCGTCCACGGCTAACGGGCCCGCATCGGCGCGGTCACTTGAAGACCTGGTCGCCGGTCAGGTGCTCGATCGTGTTGAAGATCAGGAAGTCGCCGACCAGCGTCAGCTCGTAGACCGGGACGATCCACAGCGCCAGGTGGATGGCGGATCGGGCCCACTTGTCCCCCGACGCGGTGCCGTTCCACTTGTGGACCTTGTGGAACGCGCCGTAGCTGCCGTAGCAGCCGCCGGCGGTCGCGGCGAGGGTGGCGGTCAGGGCGAGCGCGGCGAGGTTGGTCTTCATCGTGCGCACGATCGCCGAAGCGATCGCGCGTGTCGCGCGGCCGGCGGGGCGTCGCCGGGTACGCCTGGGTGACGCGGTGGGGAAACTTGATCGGCGACAAGAACTCGCGTACTGATCGAGTGTTCAGTCATTCCCAAAGGAGTCCTTCGTGCCTGCACCTTCGAGCCCGAGCCCCACCTCTTCGCCTACCTCCTCGTCGCCCACCGCCTCTTCGCCCGCTTCCCCGCCCAGCGACGCCGTCGATCCATCGGTGCGCGAGCTGGTCACCATCTTCGCCGGACCGCTGGCCTCGGTCAGCTTCCCCGGCGTCGACGGCGGCGCGCTGGCCGCGCTGGTCACCCAGGTCGACGACGACGCCGCCGAGCTGGCCCGGCTCGACGCGGCGGCCGCGGCGCTGCGCCAGCGCCTGACCGACGGGCGGGACGACCTGCACCTGCGCGCGCACCGGGCCCTGGCCTACGCCCGGGTCTACGCCGACGGCGACGGCAGCGCCGACCTGGCCGCGCGCCTCGACGCGCTGGTGTTGCCGCGCAGCCGCACGCAGCGCCCACCAGCCGCCAGCGCCGCGGCCACCGCCGAGGCCGCGCCGCGCAAGCGCGGCCGCCCGCGCAAGGACCTGACGCCGACCACGCTGTTCGCGTCGCCGCCGACCACACCGCCGAGCGCGTGACGGGCGCGCCGCCGAGCGCGTGACGGGCGCGCCGACGGCCGCGGATCACTCGGTCGCGGCGAGTTCGTCGTCGAGCCGCTCGGCCGCCGCGGCGTCCACCGGCGTGGGCGGCGCGATCGCGCCGCCGCCGGCGCTGGCGATCGGGGCCGCACGCCGCACCCAGCGCCGCCCGAGCCAGACCACGACGCCGAGCCCGGCGATCGCGACGATGGCCATCGCCGTCCCCATGGCGCCGCGCGGATCCTCGCCGGCCCGGCCCAGCGCCAGCACCCGCGGACCGTACTCGTCGACGTAGCGCTGCTCGATGGCGGCCGGCGTCTCCCCGGCCGCCAGCCGGGTGCGGATCTCGGCCCGGATCTGCGTGGCGAGCGGCGAGTCGTGGTCGGCGACGGTCTGGCGCCAGCAGCACGGCGCGACCAGCCGCTCGTCGAGCGCCCGGGCCTGATCGCCCGGCGTCCGCGCGGCGCAGCCGACCATCACGACCCAGGCGAGCACGAGCGACGGGAGGCGCATGGTGGCCACTTGCCACGGCCCGCGCCGAGCGTCGATGCGGCGATTTTGCGCGGGCGCGTCGCGGCGCGACGCCACGCCCAGCCGCCCTAGCCGCGGATCTGCTTCAGCTCGCCGAAGAACAGGTCGACCTCCTCGCGCTTCGAGTAGAAGTGCGGGGCGATCCGGATGCCGACGCCGGGGCGGTGGTCGCAGAAGTACCGGCGGCGGTTGAGCTCGCGGGCCACGTCGGCGGCGCCGACGAAGTCGAACACCACCGAGCCGCCGCGCCGCTCGGCCGCGCGCGGGCTGGTCAGCGTGAAGCCGGCCTCGTCGACCAGCTCGATCGCGCGGGCGGTCAGCGCCAGCGACTTGTCGCGGATCGCCGCCACGCCGATCTCGCCGACGATCGTCTGGCCGGCCCGCGCCTGGTACAGCGCCGAGATCACCGGCGTGCCCGCGAGGTAGCGCCAGATCGTGTCGGCGTAGCTCTGCGCGGGCATCGTGAACGCGAACGGGTGCGCGTTGGCGAACCACCCGGTCGTGCGCGGCTCGAACCTGTCGATCAGATCCTTGCGCACGTACAGCCAGCCGGCGCCGGGGCCGCCGCACAGGTACTTGATCGAGCCGCCGCACGCGAACGAGACGCCCAGGTCGACCACGTCGATCGGGATCGCGCCGATCGACTGGTAGCAGTCGAGGATCACGTGGGCGCCGACCGCGGCCGCGCGCCGGGCGATCTTCTTGGCGTCCTGGATGAACGCCGAGCTGAACACGACGTGCTGGATCGGCACGAGCAGCGTGTGCTCGTCGATGGCCGCGCACACGGCGTCGACGTCGACGGTCGCGCCGTCGGGGGACTCGACCACCACCACCTGCGCGCCGCGCCGCTCCTCGGCCTTCCACACGTACGACACCGACGGGAACATCAGCGACTCGTAGACGACCTTGTTGCGCGCCGGCGCGAACTCGAAGCACGACGCCAGGCACGCCATCGCGCTCGACACGTTCGGCTGGGTCGTGACGGTCCCCGCCGGCGCCGAGATCAGCTTCTCGATGCGGGCGGCGGCGCGGCCGAGCTCGGGGATCCACTCGTCCCACGCGGTGATCGAGCGGGTGTGCCACAGGTCGTAGAACTCGGCCAGGTCCTCCTCGGCCTTGGCCGGGACGCACCCGAGCGAGTGCGAGACCATGTGGACGCAGCGCTCGAGCGCCGGGAACTGAGGGCGCCAGGCGAGCAGGGGATCGTCGGCGAGGGTCATGGCGGCTCGTGAAGTATCACGCCCCGGTCCGCCGGGTCCGAGCGGCCTCGGCGCTGGGCACCCACCTCACCTCGCCGCGCGATGGCCCGGCACTGGCCCTGGCGGCCTCCGAACGTACTCGATAACACATCAAAAAACCTAGGTTTTTCAGAATAATTTGGCACTCCCACCTCGGGGGTTGCCAAGCGCTCAACCCGTGACTACAACCTGCCCCGCCGCGGCAGTCACGCCGCACCACACTGACAACCGACACGTTCCGGAGACCAAGACCCATGACGATCCGTCCGCTGCACGACCGCATCCTCGTCAAGCGCCTCGAGGAGGAGACCAAGACCGCCGGTGGCCTGTTCATCCCCGACACCGCCAAGGAGAAGCCGATCCAGGCGAAGGTCGTCGCCGTCGGCTCGGGCAAGCGCGACAAGGAGGGCAAGCTGATCGCCCTCGACGTCAAGCCCGGCGACAAGGTGCTGTTCTCGAAGTACAGCGGCAGCGAGGTCAAGATCGATGGTGAGGAGCACCTGATCATGCGCGAGGACGACATCCTCGCCGTCCTCGAGTAGTCCCGCGCTGTGACCCGAGGGGCACCGCCCCGAGGGGCACGCTCCTGTACCCGTTCCATCGACCCTCGAGACCCACCGGGTCTCGTCACCTGAGAGATTCCACATGGCTGCCAAAGAGATCGTTTTTTCGTCTGCCGCTCGCTCCGAGATCGCCAAGGGCCTGAACCTGCTCGCCAACGCGGTCAAGGTCACCCTCGGCCCGCGCGGTCGTAACGTCGTCATCGAGAAGAGCTGGGGCTCGCCCACGGTCACCAAGGACGGCGTCACCGTCGCCAAGGAAGTGGAGATCGAGAACAAGTTCCAGAACATGGGCGCGCAGATGGTGAAGGAGGTCGCGTCCAAGACCTCCGACGTGGCCGGCGACGGCACCACCACCGCCACCGTGCTGGCCCAGGCCATCTACAACGAGGGCGCCAAGCTGGTCGCCGCCGGCCTGAACCCGATGGACCTCAAGCGCGGCATCGAGGCCTCGGTGGCCGCGATCATCGAGCACCTGAAGGGCATGTCGACCCCGACCAAGGGCAAGAAGGACATCGCCCAGGTCGGCACGATCTCGGCCAACGGCGACGCGACGATCGGCGACATGATCGCCGAGGCGATGGAGAAGGTCGGCAAGGAGGGCGTCATCACGGTCGAGGAGGCCAAGACGCTCAACAGCGAGCTCGACGTGGTCGAGGGCATGCAGTTCGATCGCGGCTACCTGTCGCCGTACTTCGTGACCGACGCCGAGCGCATGGAGGTCGTGCTGAACGACTGCTTCGTGCTGACCCACGAGAAGAAGATCAGCAACATGAAGGAGCTCCTGCCGCTCCTCGAGCAGGTCGCCAAGGCTGGCCGCCCGCTGCTGATCATCGCCGAGGACGTCGACGGTGAGGCCCTGGCCACGCTGGTCGTCAACAAGCTCCGCGGCACGCTGCAGATCTGCGCGGTCAAGGCGCCCGGCTTCGGCGATCGCCGCAAGGAGATGCTCAAGGACATCGCCGTGCTGACCGGCGGCCAGGCGGTCACCGAGGACCTCGGCCTCAAGCTCGAGAACCTCACGATCAAGGACCTCGGCACCGCCAAGCGCATCACGGTCGACAAGGAGAACACGACGATCATCGATGGCGCCGGCAAGAAGGCCGACATCGACGCGCGCGTGAAGACGATCCGCGGCACGATCGAGGACACGTCCTCGGACTACGACCGCGAGAAGCTCCAGGAGCGCCTGGCCAAGCTGGTCGGCGGCGTCGCGGTCATCCGCGTCGGCGCGGCCACCGAGGTCGAGATGAAGGAGAAGAAGGCCCGCGTCGAGGACGCGATGCACGCGACCCGCGCGGCCGTCGAGGAGGGCATCGTCCCCGGCGGCGGCGTCGCCCTGATCCGCTCGATCGCGTCGCTCGACAAGCTCACGTTCGACGACGACCGCCGCTACGGCGTCAACATCGTCCGGCGCGCGCTCGAGGAGCCGCTCCGTCAGATCTCGGCCAACGCCGGCGTCGACGGCTCGATCATCGTCAACAAGGTCCGCGAGGGCCAGGGCGCGTTCGGCTACAACGCCGCCAAGCTGATCTTCGAGGACCTGGTCGCGGCCGGCGTCATCGACCCGACCAAGGTCGTCCGCACCGCGCTGCAGAACGCGGCCTCGGTCTCGGGCCTGATGCTCACCACCGAGACCCTGATCGCCGAGAAGCCCAAGAAGGAAGACAAGGGCGCCGGTGGCCACGGCCACGACCACGACATGGACTGATCGCTCGATCAGCTCGTGACGTGACGACGACGGCGGCCAGCGATGGCCGCCGTCGGCCGTTTCGGGGGCGCAGGAGCGGCTCCGGCTCCGGCTTCGGTTTCGGTTCCGGATCCGGCTCCGATTCCGGTTGAACCACCGACAGCCCGTCAGGTCCTCGTCACCCCAACCCCGCGTAAGTCGTTGTCGCTCCGCCGCCGATGCCGCGGCACGACCAATGCACTGGTCGCCGGCATGATGATGCGCATCGCCCTGGTCGTCCTCGCCACGCTGGCCACCGTGACCTCGGTCGCGGCGGCGCAGCCCAGCACCACGATGTCGAGCACCCAGGGCTTCGAGGAGCGGACCGAGACCGTCAAGGTGGTCGACCGCTACGGGCTCGAGGTGCTCGCGATGGACGCCGCCGGCCTCGCGATCATGGTCGCGGGCGGCGCCGCCGACAACGAGACCGCCGGGTGGCTGGGCGCGGGCGTGGTCATGCTCGGGCCCGCGGCGATGCACCTCCGCCACGGCGATCCCGGGCGCGCCGCCGGCTCCGTCGCGCTGCGCGCCGGGCTGATCGTCGGCGGGGCCGCCCTCGGCGCCGCGATGGCCACGTGCGGCCCCGAGGAGTGGTTCTGCGGCCTCGGCGAGACCATGATCGGCGGCCTCGTCGGCTACGGCGCCGCGGTGGTGATCGACGCCGGGTTCATCGCGCAGACGACCCGCACCGAGCGGCGGCCGCGGTGGACGCCCCAGGTCGCGGCCAGCTCGTCGGGGCTGCGCGTCGGCGTCGGCGGCGTGTTCTAGCGCCAGGGCCGCCGGCGCCCCTTCGAGACCGCGACGCCGACGTGACGATCTCACCGTCCACGCGACGTGGTGACGAGGTCGCGGCCAGCTCGTCGGGGCTGCGGGTCGGCGTCGGCGGCGTGTCGCGGTCGGCTACTGCGCGCGGACGACCTGGACCCGCAGCCGGCCGCGGTCGCGCTCGACGGTGACCAGCCACGGCCGACAGCAGACCGCGCAGTCCTCGACCAGCTGGCCGTGCGAGTCGGGATCGACGTACAGCTCGACGTGCTCGCGGCAGTAGGGGCAGCGGACCGTGACGGTGTCGTCCACGGGGTCAGCGTAGCGCGGCGGCGACGATCGTGACGGCGCGGTGACCGCGAGGTCACGGCCGCGCGTGAGCAGGCCTCGCGACCAGAGCTTGGCGCGAACGTCGGCGCGCAGCCGCGGAGCCGTGGCCGCGTCGCCACGCGCGCGTGCGATCGATCCGGTGAACCACTGGGAGCACCCTCGATGACGCACCGACTCGACCGCACTCCTGATGATCGCCCGGCGCGTGAGCGCGCAGCCGGGCGCATGACCGCCGCCGCGATCGTCGACCTGCCCGGCGCGCGGGAGCTCGCATGACCGCCGACACGGTCGTCGTCGACGTGCCCGGGTCGCTGGCGTCGCGCGATCCGATCCGTGGGGCGCGCGGCCCCGCCCGGATCGCCCGCGCCGCCGTCACCACCCTGGCCGCCGTGGGCGAGGCCCGCATCGCCCGCGCCGCCGCGACGCCCGCGGCCCAGGCCCGGGCGCTGTCGAGCACGGTCGCCGAGCTGTGCGCGATCCACGGCGTCGACGTCGAGGTCGACGGCGCCCTGCCCGACTGGCCGTGCCTGATGGTCGCCAACCACCTGTCCTACCTCGATCCGCTGGCGATCCTGGCGCGGGCGCCGGCGCTGCCGCTGGCCGGCGCCGACGTGGCGGCCTGGCCGATCGTCGGGACCGCCGCCACCGCGCTCGGCGTGCACTTCGTCGACCGCGACCGGCCGCTGGCGCGCGCCCGGGCCCTGCGCACGGCGCTCGCGACCCTGCGGGCCGGCGTCAGCGTGCTCAACTTCCCCGAGGGCGCGACCACCGACGGCACGCGCGTGCTGCGGTTCCGCCGCGGCGGCTTCGGGCTCGCCATGCTGGCGCGGGTGCCGGTGGTGCCGATCGCGATCCGGTGCTCCGAGCCGGCGCTGGCCTGGGCCGACGGCCGCGCGTTCCTGCCGCACTACTGGCGGCTGTCGACGCGGCGCCTGCACGCGCGCGTGCACCTGCAGGTGTGCGCCGCGCTGTGGCCCCACGCCGACGACGCCCCCGACGACCTCGCCCGCCGCGCCCGCCACGCCATCACCCACGCGCTCGCCGAGCGCGCCCGAGGCTGACCATGATCATCGACGCGCTCCTCGACGCCCAGCGCCGGCAGCGGCCCCGCCCCGCCGACGCGACCACCGACGCGCTCTTGACCGCCCAGGCCCAGCGCGCGCGCCCGTCGCCGCAGCAGGCGCCTCAGCCGGCCCGGCGCGACGCCCCGACCTCGTTCTTCCGCCTGCCGACGATCGGCGCGGGCCCGGGCCGCTTCGCCGGCACCGACGTCGCGCTGCTGGGCGTGCCGAGCGACGCCGGCGCCGCCGCCCAGGCCGGCGCGCGCCTGGCCCCGGCCGCGCTGCGCCGCACCAGCGCGCGCCTGCACAGCTACCACGCCACCGCCGGCATCGACGTGTTCCGCACCGTGACGTGCGCCGACGCCGGCGACGCCACGTTCGCGCCGCTCGACCGCGCGGCCATGCGCGCGGCGGTGACCGCCGAGGTCGGCGCGATCGCGGCCGCGGGCGCGGTGCCGCTGGTCGTCGGCGGTGACCAGGCGGTGACGGTGCCGACCGTGCGCGCGCTCGCGGCCACCCACGGCCCGCTCGCGATCATCCACCTCGACGCGCACCTCGACACCAGCGGCGCCGACGCCAGCGGCGACGCGTGGCACCACCGCACGCCGATGCGCCACCTGATCACCGAGGGCCTGGTCGCGCCGGGCCAGCTCCACCACGTCGGCGTGCGCGGGTCGTGGGAGTCGGCCGACGAGGCGGCGCTGACGCTCGGCGCCGGCAACCACCTGTTCTTCATCAGCGAGCTCGCGACTCGCGGCGTCTACCGCGTCGCCGGCGAGCTGCGCGAGCGCATCGGCAAGCGGCCGGCGTACCTGTCGTTCGACATCGGCGTCGTCGATCCGGCGGCGGCGCCCGGCACGACCGCGCCGGTGCCGGGCGGGCTCACCAGCCGCGAGGCCCTGGCGCTGATCCGCGCGCTCGAGGGCGTGCGCCTGGTCGGCGCCGACCTGGTCGAGATCGCGCCCGCGCTCGACCACGCCGACCTGACCGCGCACCTGGGCGCGGCGATCCTGTTCGAGCTGATGGCGCTCGTGGCCCAGGCCCGCGACCGGCGCTGACGCGGACGTGGTAGCACCGCGGCGTGCGCGCGCTGGCGATCGCGATCGTCGACCACTACCGCCGGCACCGGCGCGACCTGCCGTGGCGGCGCACCCGCGACCCGTACGCGATCTGGGTCAGCGAGATCATGCTGCAGCAGACGCGGGTGGCGACGGTGATCCCGTACTGGCAGCGGTGGATGACGCGGTTCCCGACGGTGGGCGCGCTGGCCGCGGCCGAGGACGACGCGGTCATGGAGGCGTGGGCCGGCCTGGGCTACTACTCGCGCGCGCGCAACCTGGTCCGCGGGGCCCGCGTGGTCGTGGCCGCGGGCGGCGCGATGCCGGCCGACGCGGTCGGGCTGCGGGCCCTGCCCGGCGTCGGCGCGTACACCGCGGGCGCGATCGCGTCGATCGCCTACCGCGAGCGGGCGGCGCTGGTCGACGGCAACGTCGCGCGGGTGCTGGCGCGCGTGCGCGGGCTCGACGACGACGTCAAGTCGACCGCCGGCCAGCGCCGGGTGTGGGCCGAGGCCGAGGCCCTGGTCGCGGCGCTGCCGGCCGCGGCCGACCCCGGCGAGCTCAACCAGGGGCTGATGGAGCTGGGCGCGACGGTGTGCACGCCGACCTCACCGCGCTGCGCCGAATGTCCGCTTTCCGGACAGTGCGTCGCGGCCCGCGACGGCCGCCAGGCCGAGCTGCCGGTGGTGCCGAAGCGCAAGCGCGCGGCCGACCTGCCGCGGATGGTCGAGGTGGCGCTGTGGCTGGCCCGCGGCGCGCGCGTGCTGGTGGCCCGCCGGGCCGCCACGGGCCTCTACGGCGGCCTCTGGGAGCTGCCCCAGGGCGCCGACGCCGTCGGGGCCGCGGCCGCGGTCGGGCTGACGCTGGCGGCCGCGCCGGTCGAGCTCGGCCGCCACCACCAGACGCTGTCGCACCGCCGGCTCGAGCTGACGCTGGTGCGCGCGCGGGCCCGCGGGCGCGCGCGCGTGGCGGCGCCGCGCTATGACGCCGTCCGCTGGGTCGAGGTTGCGGCCGCCGACGCGCTGGGCGTGTCGACGGCGACCACGGCGCTCTTGCGCCTCGCGCGGCTTGGCAAGCCCCCGCGCGCGCGGTAGACGAGACGGACCCATGGAGCTCGACCCGAAGGCGCTGGCGCTGTTCACCGAGGGCTACACCAAGATCGTCGAGGGGCTCGGCGTGCTCGGGTACGAGGTGACCGACGAGAACTTCGTCGACACCGCCGCCCGGGCCGCCAAGGGCTTCCACGAGCTGGTGCTGCCGAACCAGGCGGTCACCGACGAGATCGGCGCGCTCCTGGCCAAGACCTTCCCTGCCAAGTACGGCGAGATGGTGATCTCGAAGCACAACACCGCGTTCGGCGTGTGTCCGCACCACCTGCTGCCGGTGATCTACCGGATCTCGGTGGCGTACATCCCGACCCGCAAGGTGCTGGGCCTGTCGAAGATGTCGCGGCTGGTCAAGATGATGGCCCGCGGCCCGCGCCTGCAAGAGGACCTGACCCACGAGCTGGCGACGATCCTCCACGAGAAGCTCGACAGCCAGGGCGCCGCGGTCTACATCGAGGGCCTGCACATGTGCATGGCCGCCCGCGGCGTCGGCGCCCACGAGGCCCGCCTGGTCACCAGCGCCGTGCGCGGCGTCTTCCTCGAGCTGGCGACCCGCGAGGAGTTCATCAAGCTCGTGACCAGCACGCCCGCGTCGCTGCTGTAGGCCGGGCCGCCCGACGGCGCGCGCGGTCCGCTACACTGCCGCGCATGAAGCTCTTCGGCACCACCACGTCGCCGTTCGTCCGCCGGGTCCGCGTCGTCGCGGCCGAGCTCGACGTCGCGTACGAGTTCGTCAACACCGCCCACGACCACGGCCAGGAGGCGCTGCGGGCGCTGTCGCCGATCTGGAAGGTGCCGGTGGCCGAGGTCGACGGCCGCACGCTCTTCGACTCGCGGGTGATCATCGACTGGCTGACCACGACCCGCGGCTACGGCCCGCTGCGGGCGCCGCGCGATCGCTGGCACGAGGCCAACGTCGTCAACGCGATCGACGCCGCGCTCGACTCGATCGTCCAGGTCTTCTACCTGTCGCGCGACGGGTTCGACCCGATGACGATCCCGTTCGGCCCGCGCCAGGTCGACCGCGCCGCGGCGATCTTCGACTGGGTCGCCGGCGAGCTGCCCGCCTACGACCCGGCCCGCGGCCTCGGCCTGGCCGAGCTGTCGCTGGTGTGCGCGCTCGACTGGATGGACTTCCGCAAGACCTACCCGACCGAGCGCCACGCCGACGACTTCGCCGCGCTCCGGGCCGCGATCGGCGCCCGCGCCAGCATCGCGGCGACCCGGCCGATGGTGTCGTGACCCGGGCGGTCGCGTGCGCGCTCGTGGCGCTGGTGGTGGCGGCGTGCGGCGGCGACGCGCCGCTGGCCCCGGCGCTGGCCCGGCGTGCGCCGCGCGCGCCCGCGCCGGTGGTGCCGGCCCCGGTCCGCGCGATCGGCGCCACCGCCGGGCTGCCGCCCGACGTCCAGCGCGCGCTCGATCCGTCGTGCGACTACGCGCCGCGCCCCGAGCCCGCGCCCGGCGACTGGCTGGCGGAGTACCAGGAGCCCGGCCAGACGTTCGATCAGTACGAGCGCTCGTCGCCCAACCGGCCCGACGATCGCCGCCGGGTGCTGTACCTGCTGCCGATCGGCGAGCTGCCGCCCGACGTGACGCCGCCGCTCGCGGACCTGGCCGAGGTGGTCCACGCGTTCTTCGCGCTCGAGGTGCGGATCCTGCCGGCCGCGGCGCTGGCGACCGTGGCGCCGACCACGCGCACCAACCCGAGCTCGCACAAGCCGCAGGTGCTCGCGCCCGACGTGCTGCGGTGGCTGACGCTGCAGGTGCCGCGCGACGCCTACGCCCTGATGGCGGTGACGATGGTCGACCTGTACCCCGACCCCGCCTGGAACTTCGTCTACGGCCAGGCCACGTTCACCGAGCGGGTCGGCGTGCAGAGCTTCGCGCGCTACGACCCGGCGTTCTACGACGAGCCGCGCCCGGCCGACTGGCGCCGCACCCTGACGCGGCGCTCGGCCCAGGTGCTGGTCCACGAGATCGCGCACATGTTCGGCGTCGCCCACTGCACCCACTGGCACTGCGTCGCGGCCGGCGCCAACCACCAGGACGAGTTCGACCGCCACCCGCTGCACCTGTGCCCGGTGTGCCTGCGCAAGCTGTGGTGGGCGGTCGGCTTCGACGTGGCCGCGCGCGAGGACGCGCTGGCCGCGGTCTGGGCCCGGCTCGGGCTCGACGACGAGGCCGCGTGGTCGGCCCGGCGCGCGGCCCGGATCCGCGGCGCGGCGCCGGCGCCGTGAGCGCGCCCGCGCGCGGGTCGATCGCGCCCGGCCTGCGGTCGGCGCGCGCGGCGCGGACCCGACGCCGTGATCTTCGGCCCCCGTCGTTCGGGCAGTTGCGGCGCGCGCCCATTGCTCTAGAATTCTGGAATATGAGAGCAAATCACCAGAGCCCCCGTGTCGGCGCCGCGCGCGGGGCGTTCGCCGTCGTGCTGGCCGCCGCCTGCGGCGGGCGCGCGGCCCGTCCCCCAGCCGAACCGCCGCCGCCTCCGCCGAGCGCGCTGCCGATCCTCGCGGACGCGCCCGGCCTGGCGCGCTGGGCCGAGCGCGAGCTGGCCGACGCGCCGTCGGCGGTGATCGCGCTGTACGACCGCACCGGCCTGCGCTGGAGTCACGGCGTCGGCGCCCGCGACGCCCACGGCGGGCCGCCACCCGACCACGCCACGATCTACCGCATCGGCTCGATCACCAAGGTCGTGACCGCCACCGCGCTCCTGCAGCTCCGCGACGCCGGCGCGGTCACGCTCGACGACCCGCTGACGCGCTGGGTGCCCGAGCTGGCGCCGCACGTCGGCGGCGTGACCTTGCGCCACCTGGTGACCCACACCAGCGGCATCCCTTCGCTCGGTGACGGCTCGGCGCCGTACACGACCGCGACGCCCCCGACCGAGGCCGCCATGCTGCGCGCGCTGGCGGGCCCGCTGCGGTTCGCCCCCGGCAGCGCGTTCGAGTACTCCAACGCCGGCATGGCGGTGGCGGGCCTCGTGGTCGCCCGCGCCAGCGGTCAGCCCTGGCGCGCGTACGCGGACGCGCGCGTGCTGACGCCGCTCGGCATGCGCACGGCGACCTGGGATCGCGCGGCCGTGCCCGTCGATCGGCTCGCGATCGGCGTCGGCCCCGGCGGCGAGGTCGACATGCCCCACTGGCAGCTCGGCGCGTTCGAGCCCGCCGGCGGGCTGTACGCCAGCGCCGACGACCTCGCCGGGCTGGTCCGGCTGGCCCTCGGCGACGCGCCCGAGGTGCTGGCGTCGTCCAGCCACGCGGTCGCGATCACCGACGATCCGCTGCCCGGCCACGTCGGCGCGGCGTGGCTGGTCGGCGCGCTCGACGACGATCCGCTGATCGGCCACGCCGGCTCGACGAGCGACTACGTCACGTCGCTGGTGGCGCTGCCCACCCGCGGCCTCGCGGCGGTGGTCCTGCGCGCCGGCGGCGACGATCGCCGCGTCGAGTGCGTCGCGGTCGAGCTGCTGCGCGCGGCCGCGCACGGCACCGCGCTGGGCACGTGCGCGCCGGCGGCGATCGACGACGCCACCGCGGCGCGCGCGGGCGTCGCCCTCGACCGCCTGCTCGGGTTGCTCGCCGCGCCGACCGTCACCGACGCGGCGCTCACGGCCACCTTCGCCCCAGACTTCCTGACCGCGATCCCACCGGCCGAGCTGCGCGTCGGGCTGCGGACCCTCACCGACGGCGCCGGCGCGTGCGCGCGCTGGGAGCTGCTGGGAACGACCGACCGGGGCATCTCCGCGACGCTGGCCTGCGCCACCGGCGCGGTCGGCGTGACGTTGTCCGTCGAGACGGCCCCGCCCCACCGGATCACCTCGCTCGGCATCGAGTGAAGCGCGCGCGCGTGCGACCATCGGCGGCGATGTCGCGCGCTCCGACGGTCCCCCAGCTCGCCGCTCAGCTCGACGCGCTGACCCGCAAGGTCGCCCAGCTCGAGCGCCCGCGGGCCCGGCGCGCGCCCGCGGCGGCGCCACCGGGCGACGACCTGCTGGCCCTGATCGAGCGCCGGAACCCAGCGGGCGCGCGCCGACGCGGCGGCCGCAGCGGCGCGATCGTGTACGGCGGCGCGGTCACCACCGCCGGCGGCCAGGCCCTCTGGGGCATCGAGCGGTCGATCGACGCGGTGGTCGAGGCCGACCCCGCGCGGGTCGCCGAGGTCCTGGCGGTGTTCGGCAACGTCCACCGCGTGCGCATCCTGCTGGCGCTGATCGACGGTCCGCGCACCGCGGCCGAGCTGCGGCGCGTCGTCGGCGGGCGCTCGCCGGGCCCGATGTACCACCACCTGCGCGACCTGCTCGCGCTCGGCGTCGTGGTCCAGGTCGACCGGCGCTACTGCGTGCCGGCGCGGCACGTGGTGCCCATCCTCGCGGCGATCACCCTCGCGCTCGATCTCGGCGCGACCCGCCCGGCGTGACCGTGCGCCGTCAGAACGCCAGGCCGGCGGGGCTCAGGATCCGCGTCGCGACCATGTCCTCGATCTCGATCGCGACGGCCATCGGCTCGGCGACGGACCTGCAGCCCGATCACGTCGCGCGCGCGGCGCCGACGCCATGATCGCGGCCGCGCCGGGGGTCGTTAGCGTGTGCCGCCCGGTCGTCGCGCGTCACGCGCACGGTAGGATGTCCGCGCATGGTCGAGACGCCGCTCCCCCACGACGGCACGCCCCCGGCCGCGGTCCGCGTCGTGCCGGCCCGGCTCCGGGCCGTCGACCCGAGCGAACTGCGCGAGGCCACCGCGGTCGCGGCGGTCCCGATCAAGCTCGGCCGCCAGCCCGGCCCCGAGCGCGTCGAGCACGGGGCCGCGTCGCCATCGCCCCCGACCGCGGCCCTGCCGCCGCCACCCGCGCCCGTGGCCACACCGCCGCGGGCGCGGCCCCCGGTGCCGTCGCGCGACGAGTTCGTCGCGGCCTGGGCGCAGCACGGCCACTCGGTGCGCGCGGTCGCGCGCCATTTCGGCCGCGACCGACGCCAGATCTACCGCTGGCTCGAGGCCCACGGACTGCGAACCGACGGCGAGACCGACGCCGAAGGCTGACGGCCGCCCTCGTAATGCGCCGGCGCCGGCCCGCGCGCGCCGCGATCTTCGCTACCCTGCCCGCGGGGGACCCATGGCCGAGATCCGACTGCCCGCCGAACGCAAGTACGAGGCCGAGCTGGCCGCGCTGGCCCGCACCGACGCGCACCCGCGACCGCCCGGCTGGGCGCTGTCGCCGCGCGCGGTCGAGGCCTACATCATGGGCGGCGCCGCGCCGGTCGACGGCGTGCCGATCACGCCCAAGTACATCGGCGATCGCGCGCTGGTGCAGGTCGCGATCGCGACGCTGGCGTCGGATCGCGCGCTCATGCTGGCCGGCGAGCCTGGCACCGCGAAGAGCTGGCTGTCGGAGCACCTGGCCGCGGCGATCAGCGGCACGAGCGCGCTGGTGGTCCAGGGCACCGCCGGCACCAGCGAGGAGCACATCAAGTACGGGTGGAACTACGCCATGCTGCTCGCGGCCGGGCCGAGCGAGCAGGCGCTGGTGGCGTCGCCGGTGCTGCGGGCCATGCGCGAGGGCAAGTGCGCGCGGCTCGAGGAGATCACCCGGACCTCGGCGGAGATCCAGGACTCGTTGATCTCGATCCTGTCGGAGAAGCAGACCTCGATCCCCGAGCTCGGCCAGATCGTCAGCGCGCAGCGCGGCTTCAACATCATCGCGACCGCCAACACCCGCGATCGCGGCGTCAACGAGATGAGCGCCGCGCTCAAGCGCCGCTTCAACTTCGTCACCGTCCCGGTGGTCGAGGACCTCGAGCAGGAGATCGCGATCGTGACCCGGCGCGAGGCCGAGCTGCGCGCCGACTACCAGGTCGGCATCGAGCCGCCGGCCGACCTGGCCCGGATGCTGGTCACGGTGTTCCAGGAGCTGCGGGCCGGCCTCACCAAGGACGGCAAGACCAAGGTGAAGTCCCCGGCCGCGGTGCTGTCGACCGCCGAGGCGATCTCGGTCCTGTTCGGCAGCGGCATCCTGGCCCAGAGCTTCGGCGGCGCGACGGTCACCGCCGCCGAGGTGACGCGCGCGCTGGTCGGCGCGATCGCCAAGGAGAACGCCGACGACGTGAAGGTGCTGCGGGAGTACGTCGAGACCGTCGCCAAGGGCCGGTCGGGCCCGTGGAAGGAGCTCCACGCAGCCACCAAGGCCCACGTGCGCGGCTGATCATGGCGGCCCCGCGCAAGAAGGCCGCGCCGCGCGCACCCGCGCCGGGCGCCGACGCGCCGACGGCGATCGGGCCGACCGCGCCGGACGAACCGGGCGCGCCGGTCGGGCCGCCGACCTTGGCCGGCGACCTGGGGGCGTCGCTGGCGCGGCTGCGCGAGGTCGCGATCTTCCCGGTCCGCCACCACTCGCCCCGGACCAGCGCCGCCGTGCTGGCGTTCCTCGACGCGCTGCGCCCGACGGTCGTCATGGTCGAGGCGCCGCGCGACGCCGCGCCGATCGTGCCGCACCTGTTCGACGCCGACACCGAGCCGCCGGTCGCGATCCTCGCGTACCGCACCGACGGCGATCCCGCCTCGAGCGTGTACCCGCTGGCCAGCTACTCGCCCGAGTACGTGGCGCTGCGCTGGGCCCACACCCACGGCGCGCGGATCGAGTGCATCGACGTCTCGAGCGGCGAGCGGATCGCGTACGACCGCACGCGCGCGGCGCTGGCCGCCCTCGAGGAGGGGGGCGATGATGGGGACGGCGACGGCGCCGGCGGCGCCGACGGCAGCGCCGAGGACGCCGACGCACCGACCGCGGCCGACGCCCCCGACGACGACCCCGACCTCACGCTGGCCCGGGCCCACGGCTTCCGCTCGTTCGAGGAGCTGTGGGAGGCGTGGTTCGAGGCCCCGGCCTACAGCGCCGACGAGTTCCGGCGCGTGCTGCTGGGCTGGTGCGAGGCGGCGCGGCCGTCGACGCGCGAGCTCGATCGCGCCCGCGACGCGCGCATGGCCCGACACATCGTCGCCGAGCTCGAGCGCGGCACCGCGCCGGGGCAGATCGTCGTGGTCGTCGGTGGCGCCCACGCCGCGGCGCTGGTCAACGGCGAGGTCGAGCCCGCGCTCGACGCGCTCGTGTCCGCCACGGTCGCGACCGCGACCACGCTGATCCCCTACTCGTTCACGCGCCTCGCGGCCCAGGTCGGCTACGGCGCCGGCAACCGCGCGCCGCGCTACTACCAGCGCGCGCACGATCGCGGCTGCGACTACGCCCGGGCCACGCTCGAGCTCTTGATCGAGTTCACCGAGCACCTGCGCGTGCGCGGGTTCGCGGCCAGCCTGGCCGACACGATCGAGGCCTACCGCCTGGCGATGGCGCTGACCCAGCTGCGCGGCAAGCACGCGCCCGGGCTCGACGAGCTGCGCGACGCCAGCGTCGCGACGATGTGCCGCGGCGAGCGCGCCCACGTCGACGGCTTCCTGTGGCCGACCGTCGTCGGCAAGACCGTCGGCAAGGTCGGGGCCCGCATCGGCAAGAACTCGCTGCAGGACGAGTTCTGGCGCGAGGTCCGCGCGCGCGGCCTGCCCGCCAGCGACGAGGCCGAGGCGTTCACGCTCAAGCTCGCCGATCTGGTCCAGGTCGACACCAGCGTGTTCTTGCACCGCCTGCGCATCGCCGACGTGCCCTACGCCACCTACCGCGGCGCCCAGGCGGTCGCCACGACCGCGACCGCCACCGACGACACCGCCGGCGGCGCCGACGCCCTGGCCCGGGTCCGCGAGCACTGGGAGGCCCAGTGGACGCCGTCGACCGACGTCGCGCTGGTCGAGCGGATCGTCCTGGGCGACAGCCTGGGCCAGGTGGTCGAGCGGACCCTGTCGACCCAGCTGGCCGCCGCCACGACCTCGGCCGCCGCCGCCCACGTGCTGATGGAGGCGGTGGTGGCGCGGGCGGCGCAGGTGGTGGGCGAGGCGCTGACGGCGACCGAGCGCCTGGCCGCGACCGATGACGATCTCCGGTCGCTGGCCCGGGCCGCGCGCGCGCTGGCCGGCCTGGTCAGCTACGGCTCGTCGCGCGGCACCGCCGCCGACGCCTCGGTGCTCGGCGAGCTGCTCGACAAGACCTTCACGCGCGCGGTGCTGCGGGTCGAGGGCGCGTGCCAGGGCGACGACGCCGCGATCGCGCCGGCCCGCGAGGCGCTGCGGATCCTGCACGAGCTGGCCCTGGCCCAGCGCCAGCTCGATCGCGAGCTGTGGTTCACGACCGCCCGCGCGCTGGCCGGCGGCGATCGGATCCACCCGACCTGCGGCGGGCTCCTGGCCGGGCTCCTGTACCTGGGCGAGCGCCTGACCGAGGCCGAGGTGGTGGCGCTGGTCGCGCTGCGGCTGTCGAACCTGGTCGATCCCCGCGCCGGCGCGGCGTTCCTCGAGGGCTTCCTCGGCGTCAACGCGCTGGTGCTGGTCAAGAACCGCGCGATCGTCGCCGCGCTCGATCAGTTCATGCAGGGCATCGACGGCGAGCGCTTCCGCGACATCGTCCCGCTCCTGCGCCGCGCCTTCGCCGGGCTGGGCGCGACCGAGCGCCGGTACCTGCTCGAGCACCTGCTGGCGGTGCGCCAGATCGGCGGCGCCGCCACCGCCGCGGCCCAGGTGCTCGCCGCCCGGGACGTCGACAAGCTGGCCGAGATCAGCGCCGATCTGGCCTCGGCGATGGACGACCTCGACGATCTGCTATGAGCAAGCCCGCCAAGCCCCCGCCGACCCCGCTCGCGCCCGCCGACGCCGACGCGCTCTTGCGCTGGCGCCTCGCGCTCGGCCCCGAGGCCGAGCAGGTCGCGCCCGAGCTGCGCCTGGCCGGGCTCGCCGGCCACGGCGGCCTGCCCGGCGTCGGCAGCGATCGCCTGGTCGACTTCGACGGCGCGCTCGGCTTCGTCTACGACGGCGGCCAGCGTGGCGGCCGCGGCGGCTCGCGCCCGTACCTGCCGAAGTGGCTCGGGCTCCTGCGCGAGTTCTTCGACCGCGAGGTGATCGCGCTGGTGCAGAAGGACGCGATCGAGCAGCGCGGCCTGACCGAGCTCTTGTTCGAGCCCGAGACCCTGCCGTACCTGGAGAAGAACGTCGACCTGGTGGCGACGCTGCTCGCCGCGCGGGGGCTGGTGCCCGACCAGGCCAAGGACCTGGCCCGCCAGATCGTGCGCGAGGTGGTCGACGACCTCAAGCGTCAGCTCGAGGCCGAGGTCCGCACCACGCTGCTGGGCGCCGCGCGCCGCAACCAGGACAGCCCGCTGCCGCTGGCCCGCAACCTCGACTGGAAGCGCACGATCACCAAGAACCTGCGCGGCTGGGATCGCGAGCGCCAGCGGCTGGTGCCCGAGCGGGTCTACTTCTGGGCCAACCAGCGGCGCCACCACGACTGGGACATGGTGATCGCGGTCGACCAGTCGGGCTCGATGGCCGCGAGCGTGGTCTACAGCTCGGTGATGGGCGCGATCTTCGCGTCGCTCGACGTGCTGCGCACGCGCTTGTTGTTCTTCGACACCGAGATCGTCGACGTGACCCCGCTCCTGGTCGATCCGGTCGACGTGCTGTTCGCGTCGCAGCTCGGCGGTGGCACCGACATCAACCGCGCGGTCGCGTACGCCCAGGATCACTTCATCGAGCGACCCGACAAGACCATCTTCCTCCTGATCACCGACCTGTA
This sequence comes from Myxococcales bacterium, assembly GCA_016717005.1. Classification (NCBI taxonomy): domain Bacteria; kingdom Pseudomonadati; phylum Myxococcota; class Myxococcia; order Myxococcales; species Myxococcales bacterium. The sequence continues at coordinate 1,150,227 of JADJUF010000039.1, forward strand.
CGAGGGCGGCGACGTCGAGGCGCTGGTCGCGCGCGTCCGCGCGCTGGTCGAGGCCAAGGCCAAGGTGCTGGTGCTGCTGGCGCTGACCGACGGCGGCACGCCCAGCTACGATCACGCCCTGGCCGCGCGCCTGACCGCGCTCGGCGCCCACTGTTTCGGCTGCACGCCCCGGCTGCTGGTGCGCGTGGTCGAGCGGATCATGAAGCACCAGGACCCGGCCGGCGTCATCGCCGAGCACGCCGCCGGGCACTAGAGGACCCATGGCCGACGCTCCCCGGATCGGACTGCCCGAGCTACGCGCGATCGTCACCGACGCGAGCGAGCTGGCCAAGGGCGCCAAGATCGCCGACGACGGCGGCCTGGCCCACCTGGCCCGCTACCAGCACAAGCTGTTCGCCGACGCCGCCGGCAGCCAGACCTACAAGGTCCAGATCGTCTTCGACGACAAGGGCCCGCGCGGCCGGTGCTCGTGCATGGCCGCGCGCAGCCGGCCGTTCTGCAAGCACGCCGCGGCGCTGCTGGTCGCGTGGTCGCGCACGCCCGACGCGTTCGCGGTCGCCGACACCGCGCCGGCCGGCCCCGCCGACGGCAAGAAGAAGGCGGTCAGGACCGGCAAGGTCGACGCCGCCGAGCTGATGCGCGCCGGCGTGGCCCAGGTGCTGACGCTGGTGCGCGAGCTGGCGGTGGCCGGCGTGGCCGCGATGGCCGACGATCGGCCGCCGCAGATCCGCGCGCTCGGCGAGAACCTGCGCGAGCACAAGCTGCGGCGGCTGTCGGCCAAGACCGTCGCGGTGGCCGACCTGCTGGCGGCCGGCGGCGCGCTCGACGAGTCGGGCTACGCCGAGCTCCTGGCCGACCTGCTGCTCACCGCCCGCAAGGTCGAGAAGCACCTCGCGGGCGAGCCCCTCGACGATCGCCACGTCGAGGAGCTGATCGGCAAGACCTGGACCAAGAAGGATCGTGCGCCGATCACCGACCTCGAGCTGATCGAGATCGCGTTCGTGACCCGCGAGACCGCCGACGACTTCGTGATCCGCGAGAGCCGCCTGGTCGACGTCGCCAGCGGCGGGCACTACAGCGAGAAGCAGATCCTGCCGCGGTTCCTGGCCAAGCGGACGCCGCCCAAGCCCAGCCACGCCGGCGCGGTGCTGCGCGGCGCCAGCGGCAGCCTGTACCCGTCGTACGCGCCCCGTCGCCTCGACCTCGACCCGCCGACGCGGGCGCCGCTGACCGGCGACGCGCTGGCGCGGCTGCAGGCCGGCGCGCTGCCCGACGTCAAGGCCGCGCTGGCCGCGCTCCAGGACCACCGCAAGGACCTGTTCGCGCCCGACGCGCTGCCGGTGACGATCGCGTGCGACATGCTCATCGCCGACCGCGGGCGCCTGCAGCTCGTCGACGCCGGCGGGGCCGCGCTGTTCCTGCCCGACGACGAGCGCGTCGCCGACCGCCTGGCCACCGGCCTGGCCGGGGTCGCGCTGGTGGCGCTGATCGGCGACCTCAGCCTCGACGGGGCCCTGCCGACCGTGGCGCCGCTGGCGGTGGTCGTCCGCGGCCGCGCCGGCCTCGAGCTGCGCAGCGTCGTCGTCGTCGACCCAGCCCGGACCCGCAAGGTCGCGGTGGCGACGCCGGCCGCGCCCGGCCGCTCGCGCTGGGCCGCGACCGCGCGCGCGATGGGCCTGTCGACCGCGGCCATCGCGCTGGGCGAGGTGCGCGAGGAGCTGGCCGGCCTGCTCCACGCCGGCCTGACCTCGGTGACCGCGCGCCGGGTCGAGCCGCTCGTGGCGCGGCTGCGCGAGCTCGGGCTGGCCAAGCCGGCCGACCTCCTGGCGGCGCTGCCGGCGCGCGACGCCGACGCGCGCCTCGACGATCTGATCAAGCTGCACCAGGTGCTCGGCATCGCGCTCGCGCGCCTGGCCGGCGCGGCCGCGGTCGATCGCGCGGCGCTCGAGGCGTCGGCGATGTACGCGAGCGTGTACGTGCGCGCCAGCGACGAGGCGCTGGCGCCCGCGGCGATCGCCGCGCGGGTCGCGCGCGGCGAGCTCGATCGGTTCGAGGCCGCGACCCGCTACGCGCGCCACTACCAGGGCCTGTCGGCCGACGCGCTGCTCGGTGACGTGTTCCCGACCTGGGCCGACGGCAGCGCGTCGCCGTACGTCGCGCTCGCGGCGCGGCAGTTCCCGGAGCGGGCGCTGGCCGAGGCGGGCGCGCTCATCGACGACGGCGCCGGGGCGCCCCCGCGCCGGCGCCGCGGCCGCACGCTGGCCCCGCCGCGCATGGCCACGCTGACCGCCCTGCGCGTGCTCGAGGCGATCGGCGGCGCGGCCGCGATCGCCAGCCTGCGGACCGCGGCCGAGCGTCACAGCGATCACGCCGTGCGCGGCCTCGCTCGCGCCGCGCTGCAGCGCGCGACCGGCGTCGACCCCAGCGATCGCGCGGCGCGCGAGGCGCTGCGCCGCCAGCTCTTCAACGCCTCGGGCAAGGACGAGCGCGCGCGCGCGGCCGAGGCGCTCGCCGACCTCGGCGACGAGGAGGCGATCCCGCTCCTGCGCCTGTCGTTCGCGGGCGACATCGCCGGCGACGTCCGCGACGCCGCCGGCCGCGCGCTCGGCCGCCTCGGCGACGGCGACAGCGTCGACACGTTCATCACCGCCCTGGGCCGCCGGGGCCGCGGCAACGACGCCGCCGTGACCGCCGCGATGGCGCTGGGCTACCTCGGCGACGTCCGCGGCGTGCACGCGCTGCTCGAGGCCTACGCCGCGGCGTGGCGGCCAGAGATCATCGCCGACGCGCTGGTCGCGGTCGGCCCGGCCGCGGTGCCGCAGCTGATCGAGTTCATCGAGGAGCGTCCGGCGGTGCTCAAGCGCACGACCGCGCGCGCGGTGCTCGACGCGCTGTCGGCCGACGCGCTGCGCGCCGCGATCTGCGATCGCCTCGACGCGCTGGTCGACACCGACCTCGCGATCGTGGTCACGCGCGCCGCGCCCCTGCTCGAGCTGGTCAAGGATCGCGACGCGGTGCTGGGGCCGGTCGGTGAGCACCTGCTGGCACGGTTCCCGGGGCTCACCGCCAAGGGCGCGAGCCGCGACGCCCGCGCGCTGGCGCGCAAGGCCCGCCCGCGCGCCGCGCCCGCGGACGCCTGACGACGCCGCTCACGCCGCCTGCGCCACCGCCCCGAACACACCCGTTCCCACCGCACCCGTCGCGCGCCGCGGCCCCCCTGGCCGGCGGCGCGCCATCACCGCCGCCTCAGCCCGGCCAGCTCGCGCAGTCCTCGACGATCGACGCGTCGAACTTCACCGACCAGTTGAAGATGAAGCCGTTGTCGATGCCCCAGCGATCCTCGACGCGCAGCGTCCAGTTGCCGTTGAGCGGGCAGCCGACGAACGCGGTCAGCGGCTGCGACGACTGGTAGTCGCCGGCCGGGAGCGTGCCGACGTTGTTGGCGTTGGCGTACGGGATCCACGGCAGGTTGGTCGCGGTCGGGGTCCAGCAGTAGTCCCAGCCCACGCCGGGCGTCGGGCCGTCGTCCGGCAGCGGCTGGCCCAGCAGCACCTCGCCGCCAGAGTGGCCCTCGAAGTCCGAGAGCATCACGCGCGTGCCGTTCGGGCACTGCGCGTAGATCACCAGGTCGCGCATCCAGGTGTGCTCCATGTTGACGCACACGCCGAGCAGCTTCGAGACGTCGTTGAGGGTCTGGCCGTTGCTGAAGCCCGTGAAGTTGAGCTGGCTCTCGTAGCCGTCGCAGGGGAGGGTCTCGTCCTCGGGGCACGCGCCGTCGGGCAGCACCAGCGAGCCGGCCTGCTCCTCGAGCGTGCCGCAGTTCGGGTTCGAGCACGCGGGGTCGCTCGAGCAGTCCGCGTCGTCGCAGTCGCCGATGTTGTCGCAGTCGTCGTCGATCCCGTTGTTGCAGATCTCGGGCACCGGGTTGGCGCAGTTGGGGTTGTTCGCCGCGTCGACGCCGGTGCCGTCGTCGTCGTCATCGCTGCCGCCTGCCGCCGGGCCACACGCCGCCACCGCCATCGCCAGGAGCATCGCGGTCGAGATCTGAAGGAACGGGACGCGGACAAGCTTCACGGGGGACCTCATCGGGTTGGGGGCCGCGATGTCACCACAAACGCGCCGGTCCGCCTACATCAATTTTCACGACGCGCTGCGCCGCGCGGCGCAAGCTGCGGGGATCCCTGCGCGGCCGATGGGCGCCGCAGCGCGCGGCGCGTCCACCAGAGACCCAGCGCCGGTGCGCGACCACCCGTGCCGGCTCCGCACCACCCCGGAGCACCCTGACAGCGCGTGTGAGGTCCCGCGACCCGAGCCCCCCCGACGAGCGGGGCGATCGACCGTACTGTCCGCGGATGCGCCGACCGTCCCCGCGCCGCCCCGCCGCCGGGCTGATCGTCGCCGCGCTCGCCGGCCCCGCGGCCGCGGCGCCGCTGTTCGTCGAGCACACCGAGCGGCTCGGGCAGCCGCAGCCGTGCGCGACCAGCAACGAGGGCTGCTACTCGAACTACGTCGCGCTCGCCGACCTCGACGGCGACGGCGACCTCGACGCGGTGTTCGCGTCGGGTGGCGGCTACTACCGCGCCGGCACGACCGCGCCGATGGCGGTCTACGTCAACGACGGCGCCGGCGCGCTGACCGAGGTCGGCGCGACCGCGGTGGCCGGGTTCGCCGGGCGCCTGCGCCAGGTCGCGATCGGCGACGTCGACGGCGACGGCGACCTCGACCTGATCGCGCCCGACGCCTGGGCGCTGCAGCCCGACGCGGTGTTCATCAACAGCGGCGCCGGCCCGCTGCGGTTCGTCGAGGACGGCGCCGCGCGCCTCGGCACCAGCTCGCGCGCCGGCGCGGTGCGCCTCGGCGACCTCGACGGCGACGGCGACCTCGACCTGATCATCACCGACTGGGGCGACGCGCCGCCCGACGCCGCCAGCCGGGTGCTGGCCTACCACAACGACGGCACCGGCCACTTCGCCGAGGTCGCCGGCGCCGTGCCCCCGACCACGACCGGCGGCACCGGCACCGGCCCGATCGACGTCGATCTGTTCGACGCCGACGGCGACTTCGACCTCGATCTGATCGTGGCCAGCCGGGTCGGCGAGTCGCTCCTGTACCGCAACGACGGCCACGGCCAGTTCGCGGCCGCCGGCGCCGACCTGCCCGATCAGACCGGGCCCTACGTCTACGGCCCCGACGCCTGCGACGTCGACGGCGACGGCGATCTCGACCTGTGGCTCGACAACGGCGCCGCGCCGCTGCGCGAGCAGCTGCTGATCAACGACGGCGCCGGCCGCTTCACCGACGAGACCGCGGCCCGGGTCACCGGCGACCCGAGCGCCGACGACAACGAGGTCCAGTGCGTCGACGTCGATGACGACGGCGACCTCGACGCGATCGTCGCGTCGCTGTCGGGCGTCGAGCGCGTGCTCGTCAACGACGGGACCGGCCGGTTCGCCGCGGTCGCCGACGCGTTCCCGCCGGTCGACGACAGCACGCTCGGGCTCGACCTCGGGGACCTCGACGGCGACGGCCGCCTCGACGCGATCACCGCCCAGGGCGAGGGCGGCGCGTTCCTCAACCGCGTGTACCTGGGCGCCCCGGCCCAGGCGATCGACCGCCGCGGCCCGCGGGTGCGCGCCCTCGAGACCCAGGTCACGACCGTCGCCGGCGCCACCGCGCTGCGGTTCGCGCTGGTCGACCGCGCGACCTCCGACGTCGCGCTGCACCTGCGCGACGTCCACGTCACGATCGACGGCGGCGCGCCGATCGCCGCGCGCCCGATCGGCGGCGATCTCTACCGCGCGGTCACGACCGTCGCGCTGCCGGCGACGATCTCCGTCGTCATCACCGCGGTCGACGACCACGGCAACCAGACCGTCACCGCGCCGGCGCAGGTCGCGGTGCTCAGCGGCGGCGGCGGTGACGCCGGCCTCGACGCCGGCGCCGGGGGCCGCGATCCCGGCGGCTGCTGCGGCGCCCAGGGCCGGCCACCGTGGTCGGGGGGCGCGCTCGTCGCGCTCGTCGCCCTCGTCGCGCGCCGCGGCCGGCGGCGACCGGCGGCGGTGGCACGCCGCTCGCGGTCGACGCGATGATCGTCAACGTGTCGCGTGCAGCGCAACGCCGCCGCCACGATCGGGCCGGCCCTCGCGACCGCTGGCGTAGCCCGGCCGCGGTCGAACCAGCGCTGTGACGACTGTGGCGCCGGCGCTGCACTCCTGCGGACCCGGCCTGCAGGATCCGCAGGACGCGCGGTCGCCGCCGCGTGCACGGACGCCCACGACGTCGTCCGCCGCGGTCCGCCGGTTGCAGAGGCCATCACCCCATGCGCCGTCCTACCCTGCTCTTGTCCCCGCTCGTCCTCGCCCTCGCCTGCGGTGGTGACGACACCGCCGCCGGCCCCGACGCGACCTCCGACGTCCGGACCCTGGCGACCTGCACCACGTCGGTCGCCGCCGACGCGCCGGCGTTCTACCAGCGCTACTTCAAGTGCGTCACGATCACCCGCGGCGCCGCCAGCGTGACGATCACCACCGAGGACCTGCCGCCGCACCCGTCCTATTACTACGGCGACGCCAGCCCCAACTTCGCGGCGTTCGACACCTCGCGCGGGGCCGCGTACCACCCCAACCCCAACCAGCTCGCGCGCCAGGCCATCTCGATCACGATCCCCGACGCGCCGGCCTTCGCGGGCGTGCCGATCATCCCCGACCTGATCGACGCCACCGCCGGCACCAGCCCCGCCGAGTACGGGCTCGGACCCATCGGCGTCGCGATCGACTCGGTGGCGCTGTTCACCGGCACCGCCGCGCCTGGCGACGACATCGCCGCCGAGCGCTTCACGTTCGACGGCTACGAGGCCCACCCCGAGCAGCGCGGCACCTACCACTACCACCGCCCGACGCCGGGCCCGCTCGAGGTCCTGGCCGCGGCCGGCGACGTGACGACCACCGTGCCGGGCGACGCCGCGGTCGAGCTGTACGGGATCCTGTGCGACGGCACGGTCGTCCTGGGCTGCACCGAGCTCGACGGCGCCGCCCCGACCAGCCTCGACGCGCAGGGCGGCCACCTCGGCGAGCTCCGCGCCGGCGACGGCACCGCGTACTTCACCGACCGCTACCACGTCCACGTCTGCGCCGATCCGGCCCGCGGCCACGCGTTCACGCCCGAGATCCACTACTATGGCGCGTGCCCGCGTTGAACTCGACGGACGACCGCGACGACGCCCCCGTCGTCCTGGCGCGCACTGCCCAGGATCACCGGGTCCGCTTCAGCGCTCCGCCCGGGGCGCCGCCGGCACTGCGCCGGATCCTGGTCGCCGCGGTCCGCGCCCGGCTGGGCTGGCCGGCGCTGTCCGTCAGCCAGGACGAGGCCATCGCCGTCGCCCGCGTCGACGCGACCTCGAGCGGCTGGACCGCCAGCTTCAGCTACACGCTCGACCGCGACTTCACCAGTCAGTACGACCGCACCGAGACCCACCACGGCGCGTGCACGCTCCGCGCGGACGCGCCGGCCGCGGTGACCTGGGTCCCGCCCGACCCGCGCCCATGAGTCGCCGCGACGGCGACGCGCCCGGTCACGGGCACGCGGTCGGCGCCACCGCGTTGTGCGTGACGCGCTCCCACCTCGACGTGCAGGGCGCGAACCCGTCGGGGCCGCCGCCCCGCCTCAGGGCGCGAACACGTCGAGACCGGCGCCCCGCTGACCGGGCGTGCAGCCCAGCGCGTCCGCGGCGTCCGCGTGGAAGGCGCCGATCCACGCCGTCCAGCGCGGATCGCGCGCCACCGAGCTCGTCGGATACTCGACCATCGCGCTCACGCACCACCGGTCGGTGAACCACCACACGAACCAGTGACACGCGCCGAAGATGGCCGGGAAGCCGTCGGGGCCCGCCCACAGGTCGAGCTCGACGCAGACGCCCGCCCACGGCGACGCCGGCCAGGCCGTCAACACCTCGCGCATCGACGCACCGCCGGCGTCGGCGCGGTCCTCGACCGTCAACGCCTCGCCGCTCGGCACGACCTCGAGGTCGCTCGGCTGGACGCCGAGCTGGTCCCAGGCGCTCGCCGCCAGGCCGTGCACGTCCCGCCACACCAGCCGTCGGATCGCGCGGACCTCGCCGCGCCCGCGCGCGTGCTGGGCGATCCCGTCGAACAGCGCGGCCGGCCAGGTCGACCGGGCACCGCCGAGCGGCCCCACGAAGCGCAGTGTCTGGAAGGTGCCCGCCATGGACCGACGCGATCGCGGATCAGTCGAGCGCGGGCGCGGCGACCAGCGCGCGGACCTCGTCGAGGGCCGCGATCTCGTGGTCGATCAGCGCGCGATCGGCGGCCGCGCGCCGGTGCGGGTTGTACCAGCAGGTCGCGATGCCGTAGCGCCGACCGCCCTGGAGGTCGGAGGTGAGGCTGTCGCCGATCATCACCGCCGTGCTCGGCGCTGGCTCGCCGAGCTGCGCGAACGCCACGTCGAAGATCGCCGGCGCCGGCTTGGCGACGCCGACCTCCGACGACACCACGATCGCGTCGAAGTACTCGTCGAGCGCCAGGCGCGCCACCCGCGCGCGCTGCACCGCGGCCAGCCCGTTGGTCACCAGGGCCAGGGCGACGTGGGCGTGCCCGGCCAGCTCGGCCAGCAGCGCGCGCGCCCCTGGGTAGAGGTCGCCGGACGCCCCCATCCCGACGACGAAGGCGTCGGCGAGCACGCGCGGGTCGGCGTCGAGCTCGGCCGCGCTGACCAGCGCCTCGAACCGCCGCGCGTTGACCGCGCTCGTCGCCAGCTCGCCGCGCTCGACCGCGGCCCACAGCCCGCGATTGATCGCGCTGTACTGAGGGAAGTAGCGGTCCGGGTCGGCCACGCCCACCGCGGTGAGCGCGCCCGCGAACGCCTGGGCCTCCGACGTGTCGGAGTCGAACAGCGTGTGGTCGAGGTCGAACAGGATCGTCGTGTACATCGGCGGTGGGGCGGCAGTGTAGCGCGCGCCGGTCGGCGGCGCGGCGCCGACGACGTGCACCGCCGACGACCTCGACGCCTCGTCAGGTCGTGCCCGCGACCGCGCGGGGCAGGAGCCCGCGCGCGGCGCTTGCAGGGCGTCGCTCACCACGCGGCAGGGCCTGCGCGTACCGGAGCTCCGTCGACGCGCAAGCTGGCGTCGCGCCCTGGATCGTCGACCGGTACATCACTTGCAGATCAGCGCGTCATGCGGAACACCAGTGCGCGATCGTGCGCTGCCCTCATCGGAATGCTGACGGTGGTCGGGTTCCCCGCGGTCGCGGCCGCCGGCGCCTGGTACTACGAGTGGTCCTGTACGGGCAGGTGCGCACCCCACCAGCTAGCGATCAGCGGCCGCGAAGGCCCGTTCGCGTCGCGCGCGGACTGCGAGTACGCGCGCGACCACGACGGCCGCGCCGATGAGTTCGTCAGCGAGGGCAACCTCGGCGGTCTCGAGTTCTGCGAGGAGGTCCCGACCCCGGGCGGCGGCGGCGGCGTGGTCGTGACCGGCGGTGGCGCGCCCGCACCCAAGGTCAGGATGACCGCCCTCGAGCTGGGCGCCGCGGTCGGCCCCGGCTGGTCGGTGACCGGCGCGGACGGCATGCGCTCGAGCGGCGGCGCGACCCTCGGCGTCGAGCTCGACGCGCACAGCGGGCGGGACGGCGGCGGCGGCGCCATCCAGCTCGGCCTGTACCGCACGTCGCTCGAGTCCCCGCTCATGAGCGCCGACCCGCACGGCTTCATCGTCATGCCGTTCAGCGTCGGCCTGGTGCTGAGCCCGCGCGTCGCCGGCGGCGACACCTGGAGCGTGCGCGCCGATCTCGGCGGCAGCGTCGGCGGCCTGTTCCAGCTCTCCTGCGCCGACTGCGCCGGCGCGGTCTTCGATGAGACGGTGTCGTTCGGCTACACGCTCAAGGCCGGCGCCGACGTCTACCTGTCGCGCGACGGCGGCTTCAGCCTCGACGTGCTGTTCCCGCGCTGGTCGGTCGGCGCCGCGACGCCAGGCGATCTGCTGCTCGAGAGCCCGACCTGGATGATCCGCCTCGCGCTGCTGACGCGCCCGGCGCGCTGACCGGGCGCGCGCACGGGCGCTGGCGCGTGATCGGGCGTCGTGCGATCCATCGCCACGGCAGCGCCTGCGTGACCGGCCGTTCGACGACGCCGAGCTCGCGCAGGTCGACGAGGCCGCGGCCCCGACCGCGCTCGGCGCCTGAGGATTCAGGGCGTCGCCGGCGCGCCGCCCTCGAGCGTGTGGCAGTTCATGCACCCGAACTCGCCCTTGCCGGTCTCGGGCTCGAACGGCGTCATCTGGAGGAGCTCGATCATCATCGGCTCGACCTGCTCGCCCATGAACTTGGTCATGCGCGCGGCCTCGGCGTCCTGGCCGATCCAGGCCATGTACGCCTCCTTCGACGACGGCAGCGCCTTGATGTCGGGGTTGGGCATCTCGAACGAGCGGTCGTCCGCGCCGGGGCCGTGGCAGGTGCCGCAGTCCATGTCCTTGTACGCCTCGGCGTCGAAGGCCATGAACACCTCCTTGGCCTTGGGCATGACGACGTCCTCCATGAACTCGTGCCGCTGGTCGGCGTCCATGTCCCTCCACGCGACCGGCGCCGACGGCGCCGGCGCGGCCGGGTGAGACGAGCCGCCGCAGGCGGCGATGACAGCGAGCGGAGCGGCGAACAGCAGGGAGCGCATGCGGCCGTTCTACTCGCACCGTGGCGGTCCCTCAAGGCTGGGTCACGCGTTCGTGCGGGCCCCGAGCGGGTCCCGTCCGCGGCAGGCCGTCGCCGATCGGGCCGTCCGCGGCGGATCGCAGGCGCCGATCGCCCGCACCCAGACCCGCCGCCATCGCGCGGCGTGTCATCGCGCCATCGCGAGGTCCGATTCTGAAATCCGATCGAGGCTGATGCTACCGTTGCGCGTCACCGTCCATTCATCCGGTCGCCGACGCGGCCAGCGAGGATACCCAATGAAGGTCCACCGTTCGTTCTTGCTCACCCTGCTCGCGGTCATCGCCGTGCCCGCGGTCGCCGCGGCCGACAACGAGAAGGGCCCGAAGGTCCTCGGTGTGGACGGCGTCGCGGTGTTGCCGCTCGGCGACTACGGCGACTTCGCGGACTTCGCCGTCGGTGGCCTGCTGCGCTTCGAGCTGCCGCTCACCCCCGAGCTCGGCGTCAGCGTCCGCGCCGGCTACATCGCCGACGTCGGCACGCCCGCCATGGTCTCGACGTCGTACATCCCCTTCTACGTCGGCGCGCGCTACAACGTCGGCAGCGGCGGGCTGTTCGTCGCCGGCGAGATCGGCCTGACCGTCCTGCGCGCGTCGATCGGCAGCGCCAGCGACTCGGAGACCAAGCTCGGCGCCAACGTCGGCGCCGGCTACCAGAAGGGCAAGCTCAGCGGCCGCGTCTCGCTGTGGCTGCCCAGCCTCGGCGACAGCGGCGACGCCCAGGGCATCATGGCCAACGTCGGCATCGACATCCTGTCGCTGTAGCCGGCGGCCCGGCGGCCGCCAGCGCCACGCCAGGCCCGCGTCGCCGGCTCACGGCGCCCGGGCGGTCAACGTCGTCGGCGGCTGGGCGAACCGGGACGGCCCGAACAGCACCGCCTCCTCGTGGTTGCGGACCCACGGCGCGGCGCCGTCGTTCAGCTCGACGTCCTCGGTCAGGCGACCGTCCTCGTACTGGTAGCGCTGGGTGATCCGGTAGCGGTCGAACGGCGCGAACATGCTGACGTCGGCGTCGATCTCGAGCACCGCCTCGCGGAACTCGCCATCGCCGCGCCCGTGGCCGGCCCCCAGGGTCGAGCCGACGCGGTACGCGACCTCGCCGGCGGCGCCCGGGGCCAGCGCCAGGTGGAACAGGTAGACCTGCAGCCGCGGCCCGGCCGAGCCGTCGTAGTCCGGGTGGTAGCGGCGCATGGTCTTGACCGAGTCCCAGTGGTCGGCGTAGCGGCGCTGCTCGACCGAGAACTCGTAGTCGAAGGCCGGCGCGCGGTGCCAGCGACCGTCCGCGTAGCGCTCGGCGGCGCCGCGGCCGACCCACACCAGCGTGGCCAGCGGCGCGGGCGCGGGCGCCGCCGCCAGGGTCATGCCGGCCGGGGTGCGGGGCCGACCGTGGTGACAGGCCGCCGCGGCCAGCGCGGCAGCGACGACGAACGACGATGAGACGATGCGGGCGAGGTGGAGGGTCATGGGCCCACCTTGCGGCCGCGGACCGCGGACAACAATCCGTCGATCGGGCACGTCATTGGTGCCAGAATCACATCAATGGACTTGAACCACCTCCAGGTCTTCGCGCGGGTCGCCCAGGCCCGCTCGTTCACCGTCGCCGCCCGCGGCCTCGGCGTCGACCGGACCCGGGTCAGCCGGGTCATCGGCGCGCTCGAGCGCGAGCTGGGCGTGCGCCTGTTCGTGCGCACGACCCGCAGCGTGCGGCCGACGCCCGAGGGCGAGGCGCTGGCCCGCCGGGTGGTCGCGCCGCTGGGTGAGCTCGAGGCCGCGGTCGCCGCGGCCCCCGCGGCGCAGGCCGTCGCCAGCGGCGTGGTGACGTTGACGACGACCCACGAGATCGGGCGCACGCTGGTGGCGCCGCTGCTGCCGCGGTTCCGCGCCCAGTTCCCGGCCGTGCAGCTCCAGCTCGAGCTGACCGACCAGGTGGTCGCGTTCACGCGCGGCGTCGACCTCGCGCTGCGCCTCGGCCGCCCCGGCGCCGGCAGCCTCGTGGCGCGCCGGCTGCGCGCGCTGACCGCCGGCTTCTTCGCCAGCCCCGGCTACCTCGCGCGCCGCGGCACGCCGCGCACCGCCGCCGAGTTCACCAGCCACGAGGTGATGTGGCCCATGGTCCGCGGCGTCCGCACCTTCGCGCCCGCCGGGCGCCCGCGCCCACCCTCGATCGCGTGCGCCGACTTCACGACCCTCGCCGAGCTCGCCTGCGCCGACGGCGGCATCGCGCTGCTGCCCACGTTCGTCGCCGCCCGCCCCGTCGCCCGCGGCGAGCTGGTCCGCGTCGTCCCCGGCTACGCCCTCGCGTCGGCGCCGCTCTACCTCGTGTCCGCGCCCGTCGCGCAGCTCCCCGCCCGCGTCCGCGCGCTGCGGGACATGCTGGCAGCGGAGCTGGCCGGGTGAGGGTGACGGGCGGAGCGCGTTGGCGTGCGGACCCGGTCGCGGGCGCGCGCCACCGGAAACCCGAACGCTGTGCATCGGGAGCTCGAACGAAAGCGACCGGCTGAGAGCGATCTCAGCCGGCCAACATGCGTCGCGCTGCTTCGCGCGGGGCAAGGGATTCGAACCTCGACGTTCAGCGCGGGAAGCTCGGGAGGTGGGTCCAGCGATCATCAAGTTCGCGAGATCACACCGCCCGCAAAGCCGGATCGCGCCCGGACGCGTCACCTCCCCGCACGCGATCAGTGCTACTGCACGATGCGCTTGACGACCTGGGTCACCTCGACGAGCGGCCGGAACCCTTTCGACGGCGGATCTGCTGGGAGGTCAGCGAAGTCCACCGCGCCCAGCGACGTACCCGCGACGAACTCGCCGAGCGCGTCGTCGAGCAGGATGAAGACCGCCCCGGCGAGCTGCTGGTGGTTCTCCTCCGTCATCCCGCGAACGCCGAGAACGAGGTTCGTTCGTCCTCCGTCGTTGCTCGATTGGAACCAGATGTCTTCGTACGACAGCTTCACGTCGCCCATCTCGATGGTGCCGGTCATCGGTCCGGGTTGTCGAAACGCTGTGATCTTCCAGCCCGCGAGCGAGGGCGCGGCGTTCACGATGTCGATGACGGTCCCGAACAGCCCCGGGCGGCCATCCGCGCTGATCACGAGCTCGTTCGCGCGCCCGTCGGCCATCACGAACTCGTACACGATGCCGTCCTCGATCGCCGACAGCAGCCTCCCCAATTTCTCGATCGCGCGCGGATCGAGAGAGCGAGGATCGCGGAAGGTCTCTCCATGTTTTCGGAACCAGGACCAGAGCTCGTCGGTGGGGTTCTTCTTGCCGAATGGCCACATGGCCGGGAGAAACTACCGCATCCACCGATCCAGGTCAGGTCCCGTGCGCCGGCGACCGGCTCGGCACGCGGAACGCCGTTTGGCAACGTCGCCCCGGGCGCGCTCGACCGGGAAGGTCTCGAGGTGGGTGACGATGCCCTGCACCGCGCGCAGCTGCGAGAGCACGTCGTCGCTGTCGAAGACCGCGCGGATGTAGCGGCCGACGTCCTCGCCATTGCGTCGGCTCGCTGCTCCCAGAAGACGCGTCCCCGATCGCGCAGCTCAGCGCGCAGCGCCGCCGAGTTCACCAGCCACGAGGTGATGTGGCCCATGGTCCGCGGCGTCCGCACCTTCGCGCCCGCCGGCCGCCCCCGCCCGCCCTCGATCGCGTGCGCCGACTTCACGACCCTCGCCGAGCTCGCCTGCGCCGACGGCGGCATCGCGCTCCTGCCCACGTTCGTCGCCGCCCGCCCCGTCGCCCGCGGCGACCTCGTCCGCGTCGTCCCCGGCTACGCGCTCGCGTCGGCGCCGCTCTACCTCGTGTCAGCGCCCGTCGCACAGCTCCCCGCCCGCGTCCGCGCGCTGCGCGACATGCTCGCCGCCAAGCTGGCCGGGTGAGGATGGCTGGCGGAGCGCGTCGTCTCGCGTCGTCTCGCAGCGTCGCGCCTGCGGTGGGACCTTCGGTGGGACCGGGATCCTGCTAGGATCTGCCCGTGAGCACGGCGCCGAAGCTCCTCGATCAGGCCCTCGCCCTCTCCGAGGACGAGCGGCTGACCCTCGCGTCGGAGCTGATCGCGAGCGTCGACGGGCCCGCGGATAGCGGGTGGGACGAAGCGTGGCAGGCCGAGCTGGTTCGTCGCGAGGCGGCTGCGGCCGCGCGCACCGAACCCGCGCCCGAGTGGTCCGCCGTTCGAGCACGGATCCTCGCGAAGCTAGCGACCCAGTAGTGCGCCTGCTCCGGGTTCGGCCCGAGGCCGAAGACGAGTTGCTGGCTGCGGCCCAATGGTACGAAGCGCGCAAGCTTGGACTCGGCGCTGAGCTCGTCGCCGCGATCGACGAAGTGTTCGAGCGCATCGGCGAGTCGCCGTTTCGCCGCGCCGATCTGGCGACCCGGCATTCCCCACCGTTTCCGTCCGGTGCGTCGGTTCCCCTACGTTGTCTTCTTCATCGTCGATGACGTCTCCGTCGAGGTGGTCGCGATTGCGCACGGGAAGCGCTGGCCCGGCTACTGGCGACAGCGCTGAGATCGACGCGTGGACGATCCGATCATCGCGCGCGATGTCCCGCACGCCTCGACCGCGACTTGCGGGGCCGTATTCGACCAGGCGCGAGCGCGACGGGCAGCGTGCAGGTGGAACCTGAGGCGGAACCGCGGAAGAGGCGCTCGCCCACCTCGATCTCGCAACCCCTGCGCGCTGCTCGCGAACCTTCGAGCGGGATAAGGGATTCGAACCCTCGACGTTCAGCTTGGGAAGCTGACACTCTACCACTGAGTTAATCCCGCAGCGGGGCCGACTCTATCGCGCCGCCGTCGGCAGTCAAGCGGGCGGTGCGTAAGTCGGTGGCGGCGGGCGGCGATGCCGAGCGGCCGCCGCGGCGGTGGCACCTACCGCGTCGGGCGGAGCGGCGGGAGGGCGCCGTCGTGGCGGAGGCGGACGGCGCGCTCGAGGTCGCGGCGGAGGGCGGTGAGGCGGGGGCGCCGATGCGGGCGGCCCACTCGGCCTCGAGCTCGGTGTAGATCGACTCGACGGCGGCCGCGAGGCGGCGGCCGCGGGCGTCAGCGTCACGAGCTTGGCGCGGGCGTCGTCGGGGCTGGGCGTGAGCGCGACGTAGCCGCGGGCGCGGACGGTGGCGACCAGCTTCGAGGCGGCCTGCTTACTGCCGCCCATCAGCGCGGCGACGTCGGTGATGGTCGATCGCGCCTGCGCGGCCTCGAGCAGGATGAACCCGAACGACGGGCGCACGTCGGTGTAGCCGCGAGCGCGGAGCGCGCGTGCAGATCGTCGACGAGCGTGCCGAAGGCCATGCCGAGGAGCCGGGCGAGGAACAGCGGCGGCGCGGTCGCGGCCACGGCTACTGGGCCCAGGGCGGCGTGAACACCTGGCCGTCGGCGCCGCGGGCCTGGCCGCCGACCGGCATGCAGCACATCAGCTCGACCGCCTCGGCCCCGGCGGCCTCGAGCTGGAAGCTGGTGTCGGGCGGCACGACGATGGCGTCGCCGGCGGCGGCGCTCGACTCGACGCCGCCGAGCACGACCCGCGCGGCGCCGGCGAGCACGACGAAGATCTCCTCGCGCGTCACCTGGTGCGGCACGCCGGGCGTGCCGGGCGCGAGCACGACGCGCCAGACGCTGGTCTCCTGGCTGCCGCGCCGGGGCGTGGCGAGCGAGGTGAAGGCCGCGTGCGGCAGCTGATGGGTCGGCGCGGTCGGGGTCGGGATCACGGGCATGGCGTCCTCCAGGATGGTCAACTGTATTGACCATATTCCGGGCGGCGCCATTGGTCAACATGATTGACCATTGTGAGGCCCCCGGAGCCGGAGCCGGAGCCGGAGCCGGAGCCGGAGCCGGAGCCGGAGCCGGAGCCGGAGCCGGAGCCGGAGCCGGAGCCGGAGCCGGAGCCGGAGCCGCCGCTCACCCGCCGCGGTCGGTCGACGCGAGCAACCCGGACAGGCTGACGTCGAGGCGGCTGCCGATGAGCGTCCTGATGCTCTCGAACTCGTCGCGATCGACGCCGAGGCGCGGGCCATGAACGCGCGGCGGATGGCGGCGTGGAGCTCGTCGCGGATGCGGGTCAGGGTGCGCGACATGCTGACCCGGTGCAGGCCGTAGAGCGCGGCGAGGGCCTCGACGTCGAGGCCGTCGAGGTAGCGGTGGCGCAGGATGTTGCGCGCGCGGGGCGCGAGGCTGGCGAGGGCCTCGGCGAACGCGGCGCGGAAGTCGGCGCGGTAGCGACGCTTGAGGAACCCGAGCTCGGGATCGTCGCCGGCGCCGGCGAGGTCGGCGAGGTCGTGATCGCCGCCGGGCCGCGCAGGGCGGGCGGCCCGCGCGCGCAGCTCGTCGAGCAAGATCCGCGTCGACGCCATCCGCACCCAGGCCCGGAGCTCGCCGCGCCCCTGGTACGTGGCCACCCGCGGCGGTCGATCGTCAGCGACGAACAGCTTCGCGCGCACCGCCTGGCGGAGCTCGCCGCGATCGAGCGGCGCGTCCCGGACCCGGCCCCAGGCCGCGTCGACCTCGTCGAACAGCGCGGCCTCGAAGCGCTCGATCGCGGTGGCGACGCCGCGCGCGCAGGCCCGGGCCAGGGCCAGGTCGGCGGGGCGCAGCGAGCCCAGGATCTCGTCGGGGCCGGGATCGAGCGGGACCCGCGCGGCGACGTACGCCAGCAGGTCGGCGGCGTCGTCGACGAGGTCGGGCCACGCCGCGCGGGCGACCGCGACCAGGTCGGCGAGGCGCGCGGCCAGGTCCGGCACCTCGGCCCAGCGATCCCGGATCGCAGGATCGAGCGCGGCGAGGAACCCGGCGACGTCAGGACGGCTGCTCACGACCCCTCCACACCCAAGCCTATCGCGGGGATGCGCGCTCGGCGGGTCGTGCAAAGAAAAACGCTACGCCCGGGGCGACGGCCGTCCGGGGAGCATGCGTCACCGCCTCGCCTTTCTTCTCTGCCTGGTCCCGGCGCTCGCCGGCCTGTACGCGACCGCCCTCGCCCAGAAGGGTCAGCCCGATCCGGGCGCGCCGTCGTGGAACGATCCGCTCGCGCCCGGCGTCGAGACCGTCAAGCCGATGGCCCCGACCTGGTGCGCCGGCTACAAGCCGCGGCCGTGGCTGCCCGCCAGCATCCCGTACGACGAGCTCCAGCGCAGCGGCTACTCGGAGGACCTGCTGCAGCAGATCGCCGCCCTGGCCTGCGATCGCCCCGACGACGCCGCCCGCCAGCAGTGGATCGCGTTCTACCGCCAGGGCTGGCTCAACATCGTCGGCACCACCGAGCGCGAGGATCGCGAGGCGATGGCCGCCCGCCCGCAGCTGCGCGACGCCCAGAAGGTCACGACCGCCGAGTGCAAGCCGCTGTGGGGGCAGCAAGGCCGACGCGCCGGCCGAGCGCCTGTTCAAGCTGTTCCGCGCCCAGGCGATCGGCTGCTCGGGGGTTGCCGGCCGAGGTCGGCTACGGCACCGATGGCGGCGCCGAGATGGGCGCCGCCAGCTACTGGATCGACCGCGCCGCCGAGCCGCCCGACGAGCTGGTGCGGCTGACCTGGGTGCTGCGCTGCCTCAACCCGGGCGCCAGCAGCATCGACCCGGCGACCGCCGACCGCGCGCTCGGGCGCTGGGCCGTGTGCGGCCACGACGCCGTCAAGCTCGACCGCCGCGCGTTCGACCGCGCCGTCGACGCGCTGAAGCTGAGCCCGCTCGCGCGGGTCCGGGCCCGCGAGATGTTCGCGTACACGCGCAAGCTCCTGACCAGCTACCAGGCCGGGTGGAAGGCCCTGGTCAGCACCGACCCCGCCTACGCGCGCATCCTCGAGACGCCAGCCCAGGGCTTCGCCGCCTGGGTGAAGCTGCGCGCCACGAACAAGGCCGCGCTCGATCAAGCGTTCGCGATGGAGGACGCGTTCCGCGACGCCGACCCGCGCACGCTCACGACCTGCGGCGAGACCCTGCGCGAGGCGCTGCAGCAGCACGTCGCGAGCCGCGCGCCGACGACCAAGGACGACGTCGTCGACGCGGTCAACGACGACGTCGGCCAGCCGCTGCTCAAGGCCCTGGTCGCGTGCGACTCGATGCAGGGCCGCCACGCGCTCGCCGACACCGAGCACAAGCTCCTCGGGCTGGGCCGCAGCCGCCGCGGCCCGCGCACCGCCGCGTTCTGGGCGACGCTCGACGTCGTCAGCGAGATCGCGGCCGAGAAGTTCCGGTTCCCGGTCCAGCCCGGCACCTTCGGCGGGCCGCTGCCGGCGATCGATCGCGACCACGACTGGATGGTCAAGGCGTGGGAGGCCACCTTCAACCAGATCAACTGGGACCGCGATCAGAAGGGCCAGGTCGCGAAGGTCGTGGCCAAGGGCGACGGCGTCGTGGTCAGCTTCAAGACCGTGTCGTGGAAGGAGCCGGTGTGGAGCTGCAAGGAGACCAACCGCGTCAACCGCATCCTGCCCGACGGCCGGGTCGAGTACCGCGAGAGCTGCGTGGCCAAGGGCACGCAGACCGTCAAGAACACGCCGCGCACCGCGTGGATCCGCAAGGACCTCGCGAGCGGCATCAAGCCGGGCGTGTTCATGAGCATGCGCCTCGACCTCAAGCCCGACCCCGCGCAGGGCTTCCCGCTCGAGGTCCACGCCGACCAGGCCCAGACCAAGCTCCGGGCGTACTGGGGCTTCCCGGTGGCCAGGTGAGCGGCGCGCGGGCGCGGTAGGCTGGCGGCGCGATGATGTGCCCCGACGACAACCGCCTGGTCGAGTTCGTCGCCGGGCTGTTGCCTCCGGACGCCAGCCGCGCGCTCGACGATCACGTCGACGGGTGCCCGCGCTGTCGCGAGCTGCTGGCGCTGTACGCGCCGGCGCCGACGGCGGCGGCGGACGAGCCCGCCGGCGGCTGCGCCCGGCCGAGGTCGACGAGCCCGAGGCGCGACCCGCCCGACCGCCGGGGCTGCCCGAGCGCTACGTGCTGCTCGACGTGGTCGGCGCCGGCGCGATGGCGGTGGTGTACGCCGCGTACGATCGCGAGCTCGATCGCAAGATCGCGCTGAAGGTCCTGCGCGAGGGCGGCGCCGACGCCCCCCGCGACGCC
Organism: Myxococcales bacterium; assembly: GCA_016717005.1. Classification (NCBI taxonomy): domain Bacteria; kingdom Pseudomonadati; phylum Myxococcota; class Myxococcia; order Myxococcales; species Myxococcales bacterium. The sequence goes on from JADJUF010000039.1 coordinate 1,169,986, forward strand.
GAGCGCACCGCGCGGCTGCGGCGCGAGGCCCAGGCGATGGCGCGCCTCGCGCACCCCAACGTGCTGCCGGTCCATGACGTCGGCACCGTCGGCGACCGCGTCTACCTGACCGCCGAGCTGGTCGCGGGCTCGACGCTGGCGGCGTGGCTCGGCGCGGGCCGCGACTGGCGCGCGATCGTCGGCGTGTTCGTCCAGGCGGGGCGCGGCCTGGCCGCTGCGCACGCCGCCGGCGTCGCGCACCGCGACGTCAAGCCCAGCAACATCCTCGTCGGCGACGACGGTCGGGTCCGGGTCGCCGACTTCGGGCTGGCGCGCACCGCCGCGCTGGCGCAGGGCGACGAGCGCGACGAGCGCGACGAGCGCGACGAGCGCAACGAGCGCGACGAGCGCGATGGTGCGCGCGATGGCGCGCGCGATGGTGCGCGCGATGGCGCGCGGGCCGGCGACCGCGATGGCGCGCGGGCCGGCGACCGCGACGACGCGCGGGCCGGCGATCGCGACAGCCATGACAACGTCGCCGCGCCCGGGCGCGCGGTCGCGATCGATCCGTCGGGCGGGCTCGACCCGGCCTCGACCCGCACCGGCCAGCTGATCGGCACGCCGGCGTACATGGCGCCCGAGCAGCTCGCGGCCGTCAGCACCGGCGACGCGCGCAGCGATCAGTACGGCTTCTGCGTGGCGCTGTTCGAGGCGCTCGACGGGCGCCGACCGTACCTCGCGACCACCGTGCCCGACCTGCTCGCCGCGATGACCGGGCCGGTGCCGCGGCTGCGCGCGGCGGTGCCGGCGACGATCGAGCGCCGCCTGCGGCGGACGCTCGAGCGCGGGCTGGCCCACGCGCCCGCCGACCGCTACCCGGACATGACCGCGCTGGTCGACGAGCTCGAGGCCACGCTGCGGCCGCGGCGACGACGGTGGGCGCTGATCGCCGCGGCGCCGGTGGCCGCGCTCGCGCTCGTGCTGGTCGTGGGTCGCGGCGCGCCGGCGAGCGCGGCGTGTCACGTCGACGCCGAGCTGGCGACGGTGTGGCACCCGGACGCGCGGACCGCGCTCGCGGCCGCGTTCGCCGCCAGCGGGCACCCCGACGGCGCGGCGATCGCCCAGCGCACGATCGCGCGGCTCGACGGCTACGCCGCGGGCTGGATCGCGATGCGCGCCGACGCCTGCCGCGCGACCCACGTGCGCCGGACCCAGTCGGCCGCCGCGCTCGACCTGCGCACCCGCTGCCTCGACGATCGCCGCGCCGAGCTGGCGGCGCTGGTCACCGCGTTCGCCCGCGCCGACCGCGCCCTGGTCGCGCGCGCGCTCGAGGCCGCCGGCGCGATCACGCCGGTCGATGGCTGCGCCGATCTCGCGCGCCTGATGGCGCCGATCCCGCCGCCGACCGACGGCGCCGTCCGCGCCCGCGTCGACGCCGCGCGCGATCAGCTCGCCGGGGCGACCGGCCTGGGCCGCGCCGGTCGCTACGCCGACGGCCTCGCCCGCGCGACCGCCGCGGCCACCGCCGCCCAGGCCACCGGCTACGCGCCGGTGATCGCCGAGGCGCTGTTCCGGCGCGGCCAGCTCGAGGGCGCGGTCGGGCGCAACCAGGACGCGATCACCACGCTCGAACAGGCGGTCACCGCGGGCGCGGCCGCCCATGACGACGCGCTGGTCGCGCGCAGCTGGACCGCCCTGGTCGAGATCGTCGGGCACCGGCTCGCGCGCCACGACGACGGCTTGCTGCTGGCGCGGGCGGCCGAGGCCGCGGTGATCCGCGCCGGCGACGATCCGCTGCTGCGCGCGGACCTCCACCAGATGCGCGGGCTGGTGCGGCGCGGCCAGGCCCGCTACGCCGACGCCCAGGACGAGTTCGCGCAGGCGCTCGCGCTGCGGCGCGGCGCCCTGCCCGCCGACGATCCCCAGGTGGCCCAGGCGATCCACGACGTGGCCGAGCTCGAGCGCATGCAGGGCGCGCTCGACCTTGCCCGCGTCCACCACGAGGAGGCCCTGGCCGCCCGTGAGCGCGCGCTTGGCGCCGACCACCCGCTGGTCGCGGTCTCCCACGTGAACCTCGGCCACGTCCACTACGCCCTGGGCGAGCTCGCGCCGGCGCGGCGCCACTACCAGGCCGCGCTGGCGATCATCGAGCGCTCGCTGCCGCCCGAGCACGTCGAGCGAGGCAACGCGCTCATGTCGCTGGGCGCGGTCGCGCTGGCCGAGGGCGACGACGCCCAGGCCGTGGCCAGCTTCACGCAGGCCGGCGCGATCTACCGCGCCGCGCTGGGCGAGCAGCACCCGCTGCTCGCGATGGTCGAGAACAACCTCGGCGACGCCGCCCGGCGCGGCGGCGACCTGGCCGGCGCCCGCGCGCACCTCGAGCGGGCGCTCGCGATCCGACAGGCCAACGGCGGCAGCGACGAACGCGGCATCGCGACCGTGCTGTCCAACCTCGGCGACATCCTGCGGCTGTCCGGAGACCGGACCGGGGCCCGGGCCCGCTACCAGGAGTCGCGCGCGCTGTTCGAGCGCATCCTCGGGCCGGACGGCGACATGGTCGCGTACCCGCTGATGGGGCTGGCGCAGCTCGATCTCGCGCGCGACCCGGCCGCGGCGGTCGCCTGGCTCGAGCGCGCGCTGGCGATCCGCGAGGCGTCCGCGTCGGCGCCGTACGAGCTGGCCGAGACCCGCGACCTGCTGGCGCGCGCGCTGTGGCGCGCGCAGCCCACCGCCCGGGCGCGGGCCCGGACCCTGGCCGACGCGGCGATCACCGACTACGCGCGCAGCGACGGCGGCGACGAGATCGCGGCGCTGCGGGCCTGGCTGGCGGCGCCGAGCGCCCCGCGCGTCGCGCGCCCGGTCCGCTGATCTGCCGCGGCGTCAGGCGCCGAGCGCCCCGCGCGTCGCGCGCCCGGTCCGGTGATCTGCCGCGGCGTCCGGCGCCAGGCGCCCCGCGCTCGACCAACGCGGTGATCTGCCGCGACGTCAGAACCAGCCGGCGGCGACGAGGCCGGCGCCGGTGGGGGTCACCGACGGCGCGAACGTCACCATGGGCCGCTCGATCGTCCGCGGCTTGCCGGTGAACCAGAGGTACGCGGCCGCGCCGAGCGCGGCGACGCCGACGCCACCGGCGATCTGAGCGATGAGGTACTTCTGGTTGGCGGACTCCCACAGCGCCTTCTGCTTGGCGTTGTCGGGCTCGTTGATCGCGTCCTCGTTCTGGCTCTTGGCCGGGAAGTACAGGCCGATGCCCGTGCCGATGCCGACCACGCCGACGGCCGCGAGGCCGATGGCGAGCTTGCGCTTGGCGGTGATCGGCGACGGATCGATCACGTCGACCTTGGTGCCGAGCTTGGGCTTGGGCAGCGGCCGGAACTTCGGGATCGTGACCGACTGCTTCTCCTGCTCGGCGGCGATCGTCACGGTCGTCGACCACGACTCGTAGGCCGGCGCCTTGGCGACGATCGTGTGCGTGCCGATGTCGGCGGGCAGGCTGCGGTTCCACTCGGCGCCGTCGACGGGCTCATCGTCGCGCGTGATCACGAGGCCGTCGACGCGGGCCTCGTCGGGCACGCTGATCGTCAGGAACGAGATGCGCGGCTCGAGCTTGGCGGCGCGCTCCTTCGAGAGCGCGTTGATCGCCTGCTGCGCCGGGTCGGTCGAGCCGCGGCTCCGGCGCTCGGCCTCGACGAACGCGCCCCACGCCGAGGAGAACTGGCCGTTCTTCTCGCGGCAGTCGGCGATGTTGAGCAACGTCGACGTGGCCGGGTCCTTGCGGTAGCTGCCCTCGAACGCCGAGCAAGCCTCGGCCAGCTTGCCCTCGGTCATGAGGGTCTTGCCCTGGCGGAACAGCGCCTCGGCGCCGCGGGTGTCGGGCTGGGCGTGGGCGAGCGTGGCGCCGACGAGGATCGCGGCGACGGGCAGGAGCGACAGGATGGTGCGCATGGCTCTCTCGGAGTTCGGTGAGTGATGGGGCCGGAACACGACGCGCGGTCAGCGCTCGTCGGGGATGCCGTCGCCGTCGAGGTCGCCCGGGACCTTGGGCTTGTCGGTGGTCGTCGTGGTCGTCGTGGTCGTCGTGGTCGTCGGCGGCGTCGTGGTGACCGCGGTCCCGGCCCCGGCGCCGCCAGGCGGATCCTTCTTGCCGCTGCCGGGCCGGCCGGTGGGCCGCGTCGTCGTCGTCGCGACGTCGCCGCCGCTCAGGTGCGTGATCTCCTTGCTGAAGGCCCGCGCGACGTCGCCGCTGCGCAGCTTGTCGTAGGCCGCGCCGCCGGTCTGCTTGGCGATGCCCGCGAGCGTCTTGCGATCGGCCCCGTCGAGCGCGAACGTCGACACCCGGATCCGATCGGCGAGCGTGGCCGCGACCTCGGCCGCGAGCCCCTCGGTGGGCCCGACGCTCTCGGCGAGCACCAGCACGGTGCGCGTGGCGCTCGCCGGCGCGACGCGCACGGTCGCGCGGGCGCTGGCCAGGCCGGCGACCAGGTTGCTGCCGCCGCCGGGGCGCAGCGCGTCGACCTGGGCGGCCAGCGCCGCGCGATCGATCACCGCGAGCGGCGCGACCACCGCCGCGGCGCTGTCGAAGCTCACCAGCCCGACCAGCGCGTCGTCCGGCAGCGCGGCCAGCGCGTCGCGCAGCGCCGCGCGCACGAGCTTCTCGCGCCCGGCCATCGAGCCGGAGTTGTCGATCGCGAACACCAGCGCGATCTCGGCGTCGGGCAGCGCCGGCGCGGCCGCGGGCTTGTCCTCGACCGCCGCAGGCTCGACCGCCGCAGGCTCGACCGCCGCAGGCTCGACCGCCGTCGCCGCGATCGGCCCCGGCTCGACCGGCGTCGGCGTCTGGGCGGCGCTGCCGGGCGTCGCGCCCGTGCCCTTGCCGCCGCCCGAGGCCAGCACCACCGCGACCGCGACCGCCGCGACCGCCCCGACCGCCCCGATCGCGATCACGCCGCCGCGCTTCTTGCCCGGCGGCGACGCGACGGTGCCCCGGGCCGGCGCCGCGCCCGCGGCGCCCGACAGCGTCGTCAGGCCGGGCGCGCCCGTGATCCCGGCGCCGCTCATGCCCGCGGCGCTCGGCGCCATGACCGTGGGCAGCTGCGCGCTGCCGACGAACGACGACGCCGGCTGGTGCATGCCGCCGCTCAGCAGCGCGTCGCAGGCCTGGGCCAGCTCGGCCGCGTCGGCGAACCGCTCCTCGGGCCGCTTGGCCAGGAGCCGCAGCACCAGCGCGTCGACCGCCGGCGGCAGCCCCGGCACCCACTGCGACGGCGCCGTCGGCGGCGTCATCATGTGGGCCGCGATGATCTCGCCGACGCCCTCGCCGTCGAACGGCACCCGCCCGACGAGCAGGTGATAGAGCATGCACCCGAGCGCGTATTGATCGCTGCGGTGATCGACGTGGCCGGCGCCGCGACACTGCTCGGGCGACATGTACAGCGGCGTGCCCATGATCGCCGCGGTCTGGGTCTTCACCTTGCTGCCCGCGTCGTTGGACAGCTTGGCGATGCCGAAGTCGAGGATCTTGGGCCGCTCGCCGCCGGCGACCTCGCGGTCGGGCACGAGGAAGATGTTCTCGGGCTTGAGATCGCGGTGGATGATGCCGCGGCTGTGGGCGGCGTGCAGCGACGACGCCACCTGCCGCAGGATCCGCAGCGCGTCCTCGGGCGCGAGCCGGCCCTGGCGCTTGAGCCGCGTGTCGAGCGCCTCGCCCTCGAGGAACTCCATGACGATGTAGGCGCTGCCGTCGGTGTGGTAGCCGAAATCGAAGATCTGGACGATGCCGGGGTCGGCGATCGCGGTCGCGGCCCGCGCCTCGTTGAAGAAGCGCTGCACGATGTCCTGGTTGGACGACATCGCCGGGTGCAGGACTTTCACCGCTGCACGGCGGCCGATCAGCGCGTGCTCCGCGAGGAACACGGCGCCCATGCCGCCCTCCCCCAGCTTCTTCATGATCCGGTACGAACCCAGTACACCTTCCACGGTTCGCCGAGTATGCAACATCGCCCCCCACGTTGTCGACCGGGATCACAAAGATGTTCGCATGCGGCCCGACCCATCAGTCGTTACGGTAAGATGCGTCGCCAGCCGGGGACGCGAGCCGCCCGCCTGGGCTAGGATGTGGCGTGTCCTCTCAGCGTGCCACGGGTGACATCAAGGTCGACGGCTTTGGTGTGACCATATCCGACGATGCGCGCCGCCTCGACTTTCCGCGCGCTCACATCGACGCGCTCCGCGGCGAGGCCGGCACGATCGAGTACCGCGCGCGCGAGGTCGCGTTCGATCAGCTCCGCGCGAGCCTGGCGCGGGTGCAGTGGTCGACCGAGTCGGCGTCGGCGGGCGACCTGGTCGTGCGCGACAAGCAAGGGCGGTTCGAGCTGAAGTTCGCGCGGGCCGAGTTCCCGCATGGCCTCGTGCTGACGCGGGCCGCGGGCGGCGGCATGGAGCTGGTGGCCTCGCACGCGTCGCTCGCGGACATGCGGCTCAAGCTGCCGGACCTGTCGGCGTTCCACCTGCCGACGCCGCCGACACCGCCGCCACCGCCGCCCGGACCGCCGCCGCTGCGGCAGGGCAAGCTGCACTTCCTCGACGCGGTCAACGGCGAGCTGGCGTTCCGGCTCAAGGTGGTGCTCGACCTGCCGGTGGTCGGCACGCGCACGCTCGATCAGCACGTGAAGGTGGCGATCAAGGACGGCTGCTTCGACTACCGCGCGCTCGAGTCGGGGCTGTCGTGGCTCGAGGGGCAGTTCGTCGACGTCGGGATCGAAGACGGTCGGTTCCAGGTCGGCTGGGGCGTCCCGCTGATGGCGACCAAGGAGATCATCTCGTGGGCGCTCGACCCCGCGGCCATGATGATCGCCGTGTTCAACCGGGTGCCGCTGCGGTGCCTGGCTGACTTCCGGATCCCGGAGAGCCGCGGCCGCAGGGCCGGGACCAAGGACGGCAGCGGCGGTCGCCAGACCCTCCGGTCGCTGGCGATCTCCGACGTCGCGGTGAAGCTGTCGATGGCGGCGCCCCGTCACGTCGACGTCGGCGGCGGCGCGATCCTGTTCGGTGGCGACGACGCCCCTGGCATCGTCGACCTCCAGGTCGGCGGCGGCCTGGTCCACCCCCCGGGGCCCGGCGCGCTCACGGCGGCGATCGGCGTGCTCGACATGACCCTCAAGGACGTGCGCGCCGGCGGGCTGTCGGGCACCTGCGACCGGCTCCACATCGGCCCGATCGACAAGATCGAGCTGGTCTTCGACGGCTTCCGGCCGGTGTCGCTGAGCGCCTCGCTGCACCGGGTCACCGCGACCAACCTGGCCCTGGTGCTGGGCGGCGACGGCGCCTGACGACCGCGCCTGACGCGGGGCGGCGACCGCGGCTGACGGGCGGACTGCAACCCGCAGTGATCGCCTCCGATCACCGGTGTCCGGCTCCGGACAGCCGATCAGCGGCGCAAGTGGCTGCGAAACCTGGGTTCACGGTTCGGCACGAGACGTGAACAAAGGTAGGTGATGCTGACCTCCACGACCCCGTTCACCCCTGTCGCACTGGACCGCGCGATCTTGATGCCCCGGGCGTCGGACGCGCCGACCGCGACGGTCGACCTGTTGATGTCGGTGCTCGAGAGCGCGGAGCTGGCGGTGGTGGTGGCCGACGCCACCAATCGCGCCCTCTATATGAACGCCAGCGCGCGCTCGTTCCTGGAGAGCCCGCTCGCGGTCATGCCGACCTGGCTGGCCGAGGCGCTGCCGGCGGTCCGGGCCCAGGTCGACCGCCAGGGTCAGGCGGTCGAGCGCCTGGTCCACGGCGACCTGACCGTGCGGCTGCGGGCCCGGGCGCTGCCGCGACCCGGGGCGCTGCTGCTCGAGCTGGCGGTGGCGCAAGGCTCGGGCGCCCGGCAGATCGCCGAGCAGCTGGCGCGCGGCCTGGGGCTGCCGATCACCGACGCCCGCCTGCTGTCGCTCCTGTGGCGCGGGCTGTCGAACGACGAGATCGCGCAGAGCCTCGGCGTCCGCACCGGCACGATCAAGAGCCGGCTGTTCCGCCTGTACCAGCGGCTCGGCGTGAAGAAGCGGCCGGCCGCGGTGCTGCGCGCCCAGGAAGTGCTGGCGGCGTAGCGCGCGCGGGACGTGGGCAGCGCCATCGGCCGCGCGCAGCACGCGGCGGCCCGAGGCCAGCGCGGCGAAGTGCCAGCGGTCTGCGCCGGGAGCGCGGCCGCGCGATCCGCCCCCGGAGCTCAGGGCGCGCGGCCCACGCGGTCCGCGGCGCTCAGAGCTTCGCGCAGGCCTTGCCGTAGATCGTGGCCGACGAGCTCGACGCGACCGCGCGGCAGGTGTAGCCGTCGCCGCAGCCGCCGACGCCCGCGCACGCGGCGGTGCACTTCTTGGTGGCGGCGGTCGCGCCGACGCACAGGTTGCCCGGGCCGCCGCAGTCAGCGTTGGTCTTGCACTTGGAGCCGAAGCGGTCCGTGCGCGCCCACGGCACGACCTTGGGGTTGTCGTCGATGCCGTGCATGCCGTACATCGACGTGAAGCCGGCCGAGTTGCCGTCGAGGCGGGTCAGCAGGCCCGACACCGGCTGCGGCCGCAGGCGCTGCTGGCTGTCGCGCGCGAGCAGGGCGTTGATGAAGTGCTCGACCGGGGCCGGGGTCGACGCGTCCGAGAACGACGTGGTCGTGATGACGTCGACGTTGGCGCCGCGCTTGTTCGGGTTCTCCTTGAACGCGGTGCCGATCTGGTACGTGTCGCAGCCCTCGGCGAAGACCACCTGGTAGCGATCGGCCGGCATCGGCGCGACCCGGATGTCGGCGTCGTCGAGATCGCCCTCGTCGGTCTTCTTCCAGTTCGCGAGCGCGAACCCGTAGAACGGGCCCGAGTGGCCGGAGTAGACGATCACGTCGCGGCGCGCGAGCGAGTTCAGCGCCAGCTGCTCGAGGCGCCGGCCGCCGGCGTCGGTGTCGGGGTCGGTGCTGGCGCCGGGCTTGCCGAAGTACATCCGGACCTCGACGGTGATGGTGCGGCCGTCGGCCTTGACCGTGCGGGTGAACGCGCCCGAGGTCGTGGTCAGCTTGTCCCAGCTCGCCACCGGCGCGCGGAAGCCCTGGGCCTTCAGCCAGGTGAAGAACTGCTGCGAGTGCACGAGGTGGTACTGCGCGTGGTAGTCCCAGCCGAAGTACACGTCGATGTCGAGCTTGCCGTCCTCGGTGAGCCGCGCGAGATCGAAGAAGCCGTCGGTCGAGGGCTGGGCCCGGGCGATCGCGAAGGTGATGTTCTCCTTCTTGTCGGCCGCGACCGTCGCCGGGTTCCAGCCGTCCCACGGCGCGTTGCGGTACCACTCGGCGTTGGTCTCGAGCTGCGCCAGCTCGGCGTTGCTCGGGCGGCCGATCTCGAGATCGAAGACGGTCTCGCCGCCGACGACGCGGGTCGGCAGGCGGTTCATCAGCGAGCGCCCGCCGGCGGCGATCTGCCGGAACGTGAAGTCGAAGGTCACGTGATCGGCGCGCTCGCTGATCTCGAGGTCCTCGTAGGCGCCGGCCTTGGCCATGCCGCCGAAGCCGCCGAACGACGCGTTGGGATCCTCCTCCTCCTTGTCGACCAGGTACTGCGTGACGAACCACGCGATCGCGATCTGCTTGTAGCCGATCAGCTGCTTGGCCGCGGCCAGGCGCTCGGTCGCCGGCCGATCGGCGAGCGCGGCGTCGAGCACGACGGTCGAGTGGCCCTCGAGCGTGTACTCCTGGGCCGACAGGCTCAGGAAGTCGTCGGCCTTGCCGTCGTCGACGAAGACGCTGTCCTCGGGGTCGTCGGCGTCGAGATCGACGCCGTCGGTGCACGCCGTGGACGCGAGGCCAGCGGTGACGGCGGCGACGAGCAGGAGGGGCGTGCGCATGGGACCGGTAGGAGCACGCGCTGTGCCGGCCCGGCGCCATGTAATCTCAGCCAGTTACACAGCAGTGGCGGATCCGCTAGCCGGCGCCTCGCGCCGCGCAGACCCCAGCGGGCGGCTACCGATACCGCCGCTCGTACATCAGTTGCGACCGGGCTGCGGCCTGGACGTCCGAAAAGTTGTCAAAGTTGACACCGTCCCCTCGACGCCCTGGTCAGCCGGCGCGAGGGGAAGGGGGACGGTGTCAACTTTGACAATCTTGGGGGCCGACCCGCCGGAACTCCGGTCGGAAGCGGTCCCCGAGAGGCGCGCCGGCGTCGAACGCAGATGGCGCGTAGCGAGCGGCCCGCGCGCGTACCGAGCGGCAGCGACTCGCGTGCGTACCGAGCGCGACCGGGCGCCGACCGGAACGAACCATAAGTTGTCAAAGTTGACACCGTCCCCCTAGGGCTCCCCTTGGGCTCTCACGTCAGCGCCGCCAGCCGTCGCGCGAGCGCGGCCTCGTCGAGGTAGACCTCCTCGACCAACGCGCTGCGGATCAGCGCCGCGAGGGCCAGGGTCGCGCGCTGCTTGGCGTCGTCGCCGTCGGTCATCCTCTCGCGGATCGCGTCGGCCAGCTGATCGAGGCTCGCACCCTCGGCCAGCTCCAGCTCGCCATCCGCCACCAGTTGCTCGATCAGCGGCACGAGCCCATCGTCCGGGCGGACCCGCGGCGGCGGCGCGATCGCGGTCAGCCAGGCCGCCACCGAGGCCGCGATCGCGCGCGGCCGCTCCTCGAAGTCCACGTCGACCTCCATCACGCACCCGCGCCCGTCCACGCACAGGAGCCGTGGCTCGTTCGCTGCGAGCGGCCACCACCCCGTCGGCGCCGCCGTGCCCCAGTCGCGCCGCATCTCACAGACCTCCCGCGCGTTCAGGAGCTGCCATTCGATCGACTCGCCGAGCAGATCGCGCGAGCCATCGTGGCGCAGGAGCGCCGCCCGCACCGACGGGTGGATCGCTTGCCCCAGCGCGCGCTCGAGCTCAGCCAGCTCGCCTGGCTTCGCGCCGCGCCGGAGCAGCGTCAGGTCGGCGCCCAAGCCCTCCTCCAGCGCCGCCCACGCCGCGTCGAGCGCGGGGCCGTCGGCGGCGGGCGGCGCCGACCGTGAGGCGCTCGCCAACTTGGCCGCCCCGCGCGCGCGCCGGCACGTAGACCTGGACGCCGCCGCTCGCGTACCGCAGCGTCGCCTGGTGGCGCCACAGCTCGAAGTAGGGCGCGAACGGATCGGCCACCGTCGCCGAGGCCGACGCCGCCAGCTGCGGCCACAGCACGTAGAACGCGAGCGCGTAGTCGTTGGCCAGACAGTACAGCGGCTCATCAAGCAGGTCGCCGTGCGCCGAAGCAGGCGTCAGCGAGTGCCCGAAGTCGGTCACCAGCTCGTAGACGACCGTGCGCATCTCCGACGCCTCGGTCTCCTCGGGTGCCAGGCCGACCTCGACCTCGACCTCGAGCCCGCCCTCCGTGAGCGCGAGCGCCCCCGGCCCCGTAGCATCGACCGCGCGCGCGATCTGTGCCAGCGCCTCCAGGTACCCCTGGGCCCAGCCGCGGAGCTGCGCGCGCGTCGCGAGCGGCGCCTTGCGCGGCACCAGGTACGCGTGCCCGCTCGTCGCGTCGCCCGCCTTGAACACGGCCCGCAGCCGCGCCAGCACCTCCTCGCCGTGCGGCATGTCGACGAACAGCTCCTCGAGCCCCGCGCCATCGGGTCGGAACGAGTGCAGGAAGTATGGCGACGGCTCATCTTCCCAGCCCTCCGCGGCCTCCGGATCTCGCCGCGCGACGAGGGTTCGCCAGCGCGCCAGCAGCTCACGGTCCACTGACATTGCGGGATCATGCCGCGGCCGACGGCCGGCCGGCAATGGTTCGGCGTACGACGGCAAGGTGCGCGCGGTCGCCTCCGCCGCGTTCGGTGAGGCGCCGCCGCGCCGATCGCGTGCGGCCCCCGCGCCCGGCCGCGCCGCCGCCTGCCAACCGCTCTCGCGTGGCGAGCGAGCGAGCGAGGGCGAGCGAGGGGACGGTGTCAACTTCGACAATCTTTGGGGCGCGGTGGTCGGCGGGAGCGCCGGTCAGCGGCGATCCGCGCGAGGGCGGGCCGACGTCGAACCAGGGGCGCGGGGCTGGAGCGAACCCACGCGCGTTCCGGGCCGCTGCGACCGCGCTGCGACGTGGACGATCGAAAGATTGTCAAAGTTGACACCGTCCCCATTCCCTCCCGGTCGGTCGCGATTCGGCGCGAGGGCGGTCAGAGCCGGCAATGTCGTGCGCGTGGCGTGATGCCGCGGTCACGCGCGCGGGCCGACCGACTCGACCGGGGTGGAGGTTACTCATGGGCTCGACAAGAATGCACCTGACCGCGGCTGCGGCCGCGATCGCCTTGACCGCCTGCGTGGATGACGGCGGCGTCACCCCCGAGATCGACGCGCCGCCCGCCGCGACCGCGCGCGTGGCCATCACGCGCTTGATCCCGCTCCGGTTCGTCGAGGGCCTGAACTGTGCGCCTGGCACACCGACCTGCGACGACTACATCTCCCCGGACATGATCCGCGCGTCGGTCGACCGCGTCAACGACGTGTTCGCGCCGCTGGGCGTGAAGTTCTGGACCCGCTCGATCGAGCGCTACCACATGCCGCTGACCTACCACCGCAATGTCCAGACGATGGTGAGCTGGGCGCAGGTCCGCGCGGAGCTGCAGCAGGTCTTCCCTGACCTGCCCGCCAACGCGTTCGCGGACAACGAGCAGAAGGCGCGTGGCTCCTGGCTGGTGGCTGGAGCCGGGTACTGGGGCCGCGCCGATGAGGTGCTGGTGTGGGTGCTCGACGGCGACGGCAGCTCGGCGAACGCCCCCCAGTCGGGCCGTTGCCTCAACATGGCCGGCGCCACGATGTGGACCACCATCGATGGCCGCGCCGAGGCCTCGACCAACCTCGCCCACGAGATGGGGCACTTCATGGGCGGGCGGCACCTGAGCGAGGCCGGCAGCGCGCTCATCGATCCGGCCACCGGACTCCACTGGACCCCGGCTGACGCGTGGGACCTGCGCGCGTGCTTGACCAGCACCGGCCCCGTGTTCTGGAGTTCGAAGGCTGACTACCAGGCCAACCCGTGCGCCGGCCAGGAGATCGTCATCCAGTCCGATGGCGGCGCGCCGTGCCAATCCAAGGGCGGCCCGTTCGACGCGCCGCAGTGCGACTTCATCATCGGCAACACGACGTACACGGTGCCGTGGGGCGACCCGCGCGTCGCTGGCCTGATCCGATGGAACGGCGCGCTCCATACGCCCCCGTCGAGCTTCGGGGTCGAGGTCAACGTCATGGGCGGCTACGGCCCTGGCTACGCGATGCCGACGACCGCGTTCCGCGTCGACTACCGCACGCCCGCGTTCATCTCCGACTCCGACCTGCTCAAGATGCAGGCGTACCTCACGACCGACATGGCGTTCACAAACACCACGAGCTCGACGTACGTCGATCAGACCACCGGGCAGCCGCCGCTGGGCACGACCTCGGCGCAGCTGTGGTCGAAGCGACCGCTGCTCGGCACCGGCGCCGAGGACTTCATCGCCTGGGCCAACGGCCCCGATCCTGACTTCGCGTTCACGTTCGCGGCCGCCGACACGCCGATCGGCGGCACCGGGTACCAGCCGATCAGCGGCGACTTCGACGACGACGGTCACGACGACATCCTCTGGTACTACCCGGGCGACACCAAGGTCCGGATGTGGTGGGGCCGCGCCGACCGCACCTTCGACAAGCAAGCGGTCACCAGCGGCTGGTTCCCCGCGACCAACTTCGTCGTGTTCGCCGGCGACTTCAACGGTGACCACCGCGCCGACCTGTTCCTGTACGGGCCCGGCGCCGCGCCCGACTACATCAAGTGGGGCCAGGCCAACCGCACCTTCACCACGACCAGCGCGTCGGTCGGCTCGACGGGCTACGTGCCGATCGTCGGCAACTTCGACGGCATCCTCGGCGACGACATCTTCTGGTACTACCCGCCCGGCGGCTACGTGAACCGCTGGTACTCGACCGGCGGCACCACGTTCACGTCGCTCGCCCACTACGCGGTCGACGCCGGCGGCCCGTTCGTCCCGGTGGTGGGCGACTTCGATGGCGCGCGCGGTGACGACATCTTCTGGTACAAGGCCGGCGCCGGCGCCGACCGCCTCTGGTACGCGCTGGGCAACGGCTCGACGTCGTTCACGAAGGTCGCGGGGATCAACGTCGTCGACAGCTACCTCCCGATCGCCGGCGACTTCGACGGCGACGGCCGCGACGACATCTTCTGGGACGCGCCGGCCCACACGACCGACTACATCTGGGCCGGCGCCGCGCAGGCGACCCAGTTCACGTCCCGGCGGGCCTCGGTCTACGGTGTGTTCAATCCGGTCGCGGGCGACTTCGACCATGACGGCCGCACCGACATCTTCTGGTACCGCGACTGAGCTGCAGCCCTCGTCAGCGCCGCCCGCCGGCGATGGCCCCGCGCCCGGCGACGAACTCGCCTGGCACGTCCCGATGACTGCGACTGCTGCGCCGTCCGCGTCCGAGCGGCGCCCGGGCGGCGACGACCTGGCGCAGACCTGGACGAGCCCGGAGTCGTCAACGTTGACACCGTCCCCTCCCGCCGCCGCGGACTCCGGGCAGCGAGGTGCGGGTCCGGGCCTGCAGCGGCGTGGCCGCAGGTCCAGACGATCGGCCTGGCGCGCGCGCCCCGGCCGGTCCGACGGTTGCAACACGACCGAGCCATGATGCAACCCCGCATGATCGCCCTCGGCGCCGTCGTCCTGCTGATCGGCGGGTGCCTTACCGACGAAGCCGAGACCTCATCCACCGGCGACGTCGAATCGGAGGTGGCGCTGGGATCCGGCTCCCCGACCACGTCGCCGACGGCATCGCCGACCGTGTCACCGTCGCCGTCGCCGTCCCCCACGCCGACCGCGTCGCCAACACCGTCGCCGTCCCCCACGCCGTCGCCGTCGCCGTCGCCATCACCATCGCCATCGCCGTCGCCCACGTGCACCGCGCAACCGGAGCCGACCTGCGACGCCACCTTGCCCGGGGTCGAACCCGTCAACCCCCACAACGCCGTCGGGAGCCAGTGCCGCGGCACCTGCGGCGCGGATTGCGCCGGCACCTGCCGGTCGCTGCCGACGGTCACCCAGTGCCACGAGTGGCAGACCGCCGACTGTGGCTGGCACGCCAAGGTGTGCACGTACGCGATGCGCGAGTGCGGGTCGGCGGAGGGCTGCCGCGTCCACGACGCCTGCTACGACGCGTGCGCGGCCGGCGATGCGGGCGCCGCCTGCCGCTCGGATTGCGATGACGACTGCATCGCCGAGCACGGCTTGTTCCAGTGCGGCCGGTGGGCGTTCGGCTACGGCCCGTTCGATCGCTGGATCCAATACGGCGACGCGCCCACGTCGTACACCTACGACTCGACCTGTTACTGACCGCGCCAAGGGGACGGTGTCAACTCTGACAACTCCTGGTCGCGACGGTCCGCCGGACCTCCCGTCGCCTGCGACCCGCGCGAGGGCGGTCGGCGACGAACCCGAAACGTTGTCGACGTTGACACCGCCCCCCGCGGGCGACCCAGCCGGCACGCGGCGCCCGGCCGCGCGCTACTCGTCGTCGAGCAGGCTGTCGATCGCGGCCGCCGCGTCGGCGGGGCCACGACCGCCCTGGAGGCGCTGCATGCGCTCGGCGGCGTCGAGGAACCGCGGGTCGCGCTTCACGACCATCTCGTAGTAGTAGATGGCCTCGCGCGGATCGCCCAGCGCCTCGTAGGTGGTGCCGATCTCGTAGAGCAGGCTCTGGCGCTCGCGATCGGTGATCGACGACGCGTGCAGGCCGGCCTTGAACTGGTGCACCGCCTCGGACAGGTTGTTCTGCTCGCGGTGGCACATGCCGATCATCATGCGGCTCTGGACCTCGCGGTGCGGCGTCGACGTGACCTTGTCGAAGGCCTTGATGGCCTCGTCGAACAGGCCCATCTCCTTGTAGGCGAGGCCCAGATCGAAGTGGGTGTCCGCGTCGGAGTCCTCGACCGGCCGCTCGAGCACGACCGCCGGCCGCAGCTTGGCGCCGCTGGGATCGTGGCGGGCCGCGAGCACGCGCTGGGCCTCGTCGAACGCCACCTCGACGTCGTCGCTGGGATCGATCTCGGCCTCGAGCTCGTCGGCCGCGAGCTCCTCGAGATCGTCGACGTCGACGGTCTGGGTGCCGCCGGAGTCACCGCCCTGCTGGACCGCGGTCTCGAGGTCGCGCAGGCGCATCGACACCAGCGGGTGGTTCGGGTGGCGCGCGAGCAGCGCCCGGAGCTGGGCGATGGCCTCGGTGAGCAGGCCCTGCGCCGCGTAGTCGTCGGCCTCCTCGAGCACGTCCTCGAGCGGGCGGCCGTCGTACGCCAGCGCGTCCTCGTCGATCGTGCGCCCGTCGTACGCGGGCGGCTCGACGTAGACCGGCGCGTCGGCGTAGGCGGCCTGATCGTACGCGCCCGGATCGGCGTAGCCCGCCGCCGGATCGGCGTAGCCCGCCGCCGGATCGGCGTAGCCCGCCGCCGGATCGGCGTAGGCGGCGGGGTCGACGTACCCGGGCGCGCTGTAGGCGGGCGGATCGGCGTAGCCGTCGTAGGCCGCGCCCTCGCTGGTCGACGCGGCGTAGCTGGCGTCGTAGGGCTCGGCCACGAGCCCCGGCGGCATGCCCAGGCGGGTGGCGCCGTCGGGATCGTTGTAGGTCGCGGCCGGCACGTAGCTCGGCGCCGCCCCGTCGTAGGTCGAGACCTCGTTGGAGTTCGGGCTGGCCTGCCGACGCATGACCGCGTCGAACGCGCGCGCGGCCTCGGGATCGAACGGCAGCTCGAGCTCGGCCTCGTCGACCGCGCCGTCGTCGCTCGCCGGCGCGGTGGCGGTCGTGGCCTCGAAGGTCGGCAGGACCCCGTGGCCGCTGAGCTCGGCCGCGACCTGCTGATCGATGTCGTCGGCGAGCGCGTCGTCGAGCTCGGCGTCGATCGCGTCGCGCATCGCCTGGACGTCGCGGGTCGGCCCGCGCTCGGCCCGGTCGGCCTGCGCCCGGTCGGCCTGCGCCCGGTCACCCTGCGCCCGATGGCCCTGCACCCGATCCCCCTGCCACGTGTCGGGCACGTGGACCACCGCCGGGGCTCGGAACGGCGGCGGCGATCCCATCGCGACGTCGGCGACCGGCTCGTGACGGGTGCGCGCGACCAGGGCCGCGACCTCGGACGCCGCGACCTGCCGGGTGCTGTCGCTCGCGCTCGGCGCGAAGCTGTCGACCTCGCCGCGGCCGCGCGCCGGGCCGGCGCGACCGATGGGCTGGGCGCTGGGCGCGCGCTCGAACACCGCCGGATCGATGCCGTCGAACGAGTCGGCGCGCCCTGGCGACCGCGTCGTCGGGCCGTAGTCGACGTGCTCGAGCGCGAAGTCGTCCTCGACCGGCGCGACCGCGCCGTTGGCCAGCTCGCGCGGATCGAGCGAGAACTCCGACGGGGCGCGGGCGACGTTGCCGACGTCGAGGTCCAGGCCGAAGCGCTCGATCAGCTCGTGGGCGGCCCGGTTGCCGCCGTCGACCCCGAGGATCTCGCGCAGGTAGCCCTCGGCGCGCTCGCCGTCGTAGCTGGCCGTGACCTCGGCCAGGCGCAGCAGCTCGACGATCGCCTCGCGCTCGCGGCCCTGGGCCAGGAGCACGTCCTTGAGCCGCTCGCGCGCCTCGACGTTCTCGGGATCGAGCGCGAACACCTTGCGCAGGTGGTCGACGGCCTTCTGGTGCAGGCCGTACTTCACGTAGACGTCGGTCTCGGTCAGGATCTTGGCGATCTCGTCGGCGTGCTCCTCGCCGGCGGCCGAGCCGGCGCGGGCGTCGCGATCGTCCATCGCGAAGTCGGCGGCGAAGTCGGCGGCGTTCCGGCCGGCGCGGCCGAGCCCGCCGCCGTCGTCGACCTCCTCGACCAGATCGCCGTCGGCGACCTCGTCGGTCGCGTACGCGGCGTCGTCCTCGGGCAGCTCGAACTCGTGGGCCAGGGCCCGCTCGTCGATGAGCGGCATCGCGCCGGTCATGCGCGGATCGTTGGGCGCGCGCAGCGCCGGCACGTCGCCGGTGAGGTTGAGCTTGCCGCGCGCGGCCAGCGCGGCCGGGCGTCGGCGCGGGCGGTGGCGCCGGCGCCGGGACCGCCGCGGCTGGGGCGCCGCCCCCGAGGAACGCGAGCGCGTCGGGGTCGGCCGGCGCGAACTGCAGGATCTTGCGGTAGACCTCCTCGGCCTTGCCGCGCTCCTTGCCCTCGTCGAGGATCCGCGCCAGCTCCTTGAGCACCGAGACGGTCTTGGCCCGCTGATCGAGCGCCTGGAACGCCTGCGCCAGCAGCGCCAGCGTCTCGACGTCACGCGGATCGGCCTTGAAGCAGATCTGCAGCTTCTGGAGCGCGCGCCGGGGATCGCCCTTGCGCAGGTACAGGCCGGCCAGCTCGCGGTTGAGCTCGCGCAGCTCGGGCCGGTGCCAGAGCAGGCGCTCGGCGACCTTGACGAAGTCGTCGAGGCGGTTCTGGCGCCGCAGCTGCTCGCACACCGCGGTGAACTCGATCACCGCCTCCTCGGTCATCCCCTCCTTCGAGTACAGCTCGGCCAGCTTGATCCGGGTCGCGACGTTGCTGGGATCGAGATCGACCAGCTGCCGGACCGTCGCGAGCGCCTCCTTGGTCTTGCCCTCGCGGTGGAAGTGCGCCGCCACCTGCTCGAAGTGCTGCATGGCGTCGGACATGAGGCCGAGCTGCCGGTACAGCTCGGCCAGCTTCAGGTGCACCTCGACGAGGCGCCCGTCGAGCTTGAGGATCTGCTTGAAGACCGCCACCGCCTTCGTGAAGAAGCCCTGGTCCTGGTAGAACCGGGCGACCTTCAGGTACGTGTCGGTGGCCTCCTGCTTCTGGCCCTTGCGCGCGTAGAGATCGCCGATCTTGAGCCAGACCCGGACGTCCTGGGGATCCTCGCGGACCACCCGGAGGTACTCCTTGATGGCCTTGTCGACCTGGCCCTTCTCGACGAACTTCCGGGCCGCATCCATCACCTTCTCTTTATTGAAGGCCATGACGCTACCCACCCACGAGGGGCGGGGTGCCGGCGGGCGAAAACGCGCCACCGGGACCCGGGAAGGGGTGGAGCCGCAACAGCGCTGAGCGTACGTGCTGGCCGTCACCTGGGTCAAGCTAGAGATTCAATGATTCGGTAGCTTTACGTTGCAGGCGCAGCGACGCGCCGGCCGCGAGCGGCCAACCGGGTTGTCAGCCCCGCGGCCTCCAGCCCCCAGCTCCTCCGAAACCGGCGCGACTACGCCGACTTGGACTCGGCCAGGAAGCGCGCGACGAACCCGGTGTCGAAGTCGCCGGCTCGGAACTCCGGCGAGTCCATCAGCCGGCGCAGGAACGGGATGTTGGTCCGGGGGCCCTCGATCACGATCTCGTCGAGGCAGCGGCGGGCCCGACGGATCGCGCTGGGGCGGTCGACGTCGTGGACGATGACCTTGGCGATCATCGAGTCGTAGTTGGGGGGCACGACGTAGCCCTGGTAGATGTGCGTGTCGACCCGGACCCCGAGGCCGCCCGGCAGGTGCAGCGCGGTGATCCGCCCCGGCCACGGCGCGAAGTTGTTGGGGTCCTCGGCGTTGATGCGCATCTCGATGGCGTGGCCACGCGGCCGCCGCACGCCGCTGAACGACAGCCGCTCGCCCATCGCGATCCGGAGCTGCTCGCGCACCAGGTCGAGGCCGGTCACCAGCTCGGTGACCGGGTGCTCGACCTGCAGGCGCGTGTTCATCTCCATGAAGTAGAACTTGCCGTCGCGATCGAGCAGGAACTCGAGCGTGCCGACGTTGTAGTAGCCGATCGCCGAGATCGCCTTGACCGCGGCGTCGGTCAGCTCGGTGCGGACGCCGTCGGGCAACGCCAGCGACGGCGCCTCCTCGATGACCTTCTGGTGGCGACGCTGGATCGAGCACTCGCGCTCGCCGAGGTGGGCGTAGTTGCCGTGCCGATCGGCGACCACCTGGATCTCGATGTGGCGCGGCCGCTCGCAGTACTTCTCCATGTACATGTCGGGGTTGCCGAACGCGGCGGCGGCCTCCGACCGCCCGGTGCCCCAGTCGTTGACCAGGCGCGCGGGGTCGTGGATGATCTTCATCCCGCGGCCGCCACCGCCGGCGGCGGCCTTGAGGATCACCGGCAGGCCGATGCGCGCGGCGTGGGACCGGAGCTCGTCCTCGGTGTTGATCGTCCCGGTGCCGGGCAGGATCGGCACGCCGGCCTCGCTCATCGCGGCCCGGGCGCTGATCTTGTCGCCCATCAGGCGCATCGCGTGGGCCGGGGGGCCGATCCACGTGAGCCCGCACTTGTCGCAGACCTCGGCGAACTCGGGGTCCTCGGCCAGGAACCCGTAGCCGGGGTGGATGGCGTCGGCGCCGGTGATCTCGGCGGCGCTGATCAGCGACGGGATGTTCAGGTAGCTCTGGCGCGACGGCGCGGGCCCGATGCACACCGCCTGGTCCGCGAACTTGACGTGGAGCGCGTCGGCGTCGGCGGTCGAGTAGACCGCGACCGACTTCATCCCCATCTCGCGGACCGCGCGGATGATCCGCAGCGCGATCTCGCCACGATTGGCGACCAGGACCTTCTTGAACATGGCGGCTACGGGACGGCGATCTTGAACAGCGGCTGATCGTACTCGACCGGCGCGCCGTCCTCGGCCAGCACCGCCAGGAGCGTGCCGGCGATGTCGGCCTCGATCTCGTTCATGAGCTTCATGGCCTCGATGATGCAAAGCACCGAGCCCTTGCCGACCTTGTCGTTGACCTTCACGTACTCGGGCGAGTCGGGGTTGGGGCGCCGGTAGAACGTGCCCACGAACGGCGACTTGACGATGTGGGCCTTGTCGTCGACGGCGGCGGCCGGCGCGGCCGGGTGGGCCGCCGCGTGGACGGCGGGCGCCGGCGCGGCGTGGACCGCCGCCGGTGCCAGCGCTGGCATCGGCGCGGCCGCGACGAACTGCGGACCGCCCCGGCGCACCGTGAAGGTGGCGTCGGGGGTCTCGATGATCAGCTCGGTGAGGTGGTGCTCGGACACCGCCGCGGCCAGGCCGCGCGCGATCGCGACGATGTCGTCGCCGCCAGCGCCCGTCACCGCGACGGTAGGTGCCGCCGCGCTGGCGGGCGCCGCGATCGCGGGCGTGGTCTGCTTCGAACCCTTGCGTCCAGTAGCCATGGATGTCTCGTCGTAGTGGGGCGCCAGCGGCGCACTCGCTCGGGCCGCACACGGCCACGAGGAGTGGGGACAGATCAGGCGTCGCGCGGCCGCTCGGCGCGCCTACGTTCCACAATCGCTAGCGCCGCGTCCAGTCCCAGGAAGTAGCTTTGCGCGCCGAAACCGCAGATTTGTCCGACGCAGCGCGCCGCGACCAGCGACTCGCGGCGGAAGTCCTCGCGGGCGTGCAGGTTCGACAGGTGGACCTCGACCGCGGGGACGGCGACGCCCTCGAGCGCGTCGCGGATCGCGATGCTGGTGTGGGTGTAGGCCCCGGGGTTGATGACGATCGCGTCGCAGCGACCGCGCGCGCCCTGGATCGCGTCGACGAGCGCGCCCTCGTGGTTCGACTGCAGGATCTCGATCGCGGCGCCGCGCGCGGTCGCCCGGACCTGCAGCTCGGCGTCGATCTCGGCCAGCGTCGTCGTCCCGTAGATCATCGGGTCGCGCGTGCCGAGCAGGTTCAGGTTGGGGCCGTGCAGCACCAGCACCCGCGGCGGGATCGGCCGCTCCGGCGCGCGGCGCGCCCCGCGCCGGGTCATAGCTGGGCGACGAGCTGGGGCGCGGCCAGGCGCATCAAGAAGCGGGTCTTGCCGAGGTTGCCGTCGGGCGCCAGCGCCACCGCCAGGAAGTACTGCGGCGACACCATGCGCAGCGCCAGCGTGAGGCGCTCGGCCTTGACGGTCATCTCCTCGAACGCGCCGAGCTTGGCGCTGTCGGCGGCCTTCCGCGCCTGGGTCAGGATGAAGCTGAACTCCATCCCGACCGTATTCACGTCGACCCGATCGGGCTGGCGCGTGTAGGTCTCGACGGGGATCCCGTCGAGGCCCATGATCACGGCGCCGAGGCTCCCATCGATGTTGTCGACCACCTTCTTGAGGATTTCAGCGAACAAGCGGGCTCCTCGGCTACGCGCCGCGATGGGCGTGTCGGCAGGTATATCACGGGCGCTCGCGACGGCCGCGGCGCGCCGGGTCAATTCACATCTGCGGCGTCGCGGGTACCGCCGGGCACACCAGCCCGCCGAGGGCGTCGGTGCAACAATCGAGGTCGCCGTCCTGGACCGGGCCGCAGTTGCCGCCGGTCCCGTACTCGCCGTCGGCGGCGAGGCCCTCGCATGGGCCCAGCACCCTGGTGAGGCAGTCGACGCACACGCCGACCGGGTAGCGGAACACGTTCGAGGACACGTCCGAGCCCGAGCGGGTGCCGAAGAACTGGACGCGGACGTCGAGCAAGGCCGACGGGTCCGGGGTGGCCGCGGTCGGCGTGAGCTTGGCGCCGATCGCCGTCAGCAGCTCGGTCGGCACGATCTCGAGCTGGAACGTGGCGGTGCCGCCGTCGGGATCGATCGCGCCCGAGCTGGGCGAGACGAACTTGGTCAGGCCGGCGGTGTCCATCGTGGTCTGCTCGGCCGCGGTGAACAGATCCGGATCGTAGAAGTCGATCGTCACCCGGGCGCCGCTGATGAACACCGACTTCGCGGTCTGGTTCTCGCCGTCGCCGGTCACCAGGTCGTTGCGGACCAGCGGCGTGAAGATGTAGCCGACCGGGCTGTCGGCCTCGATGCGTCCGGACGCCTTGAAGACGTCGGAGCTGGTCGAGACCACGCACCCCGGCTCGGGCGCGATGTTGCGGACGATCACGAGGCCGGAGTCGGCGTTGTCGCTGACGCAGGCAGCGGCGAGGGCGGCCAGCGGTAGCACGAGCGCGAAGGTGGTCAGGTACTGGGGACGGGACATGGGCTCTCCTCGTCGAAGATCGATCGTAGCAAACATGCGGTCACGGCCGCAAAAGATCGGCGAAGGCGGTGGTAGGCAAGGCGACCACCTGGCAGTCACCCGGGGCGGCACAGGCGACGAAGCGCACCTCGGCGCCAGCGCGCTTCTTGTCGACGGCGATCCGGCCCAGCACGTCGGGGCCGAGCCAGGGGTCGAGCTGGGCCGGCAGGCCGGTCGCGGTCAGGGCGGCGACGATCCGCGGCTCGAGGTCGGCGCCGGCCAGGCCGAGCCGGTGCGAGACGCGGGCCATCGCCCGCAGGCCCAGCCCGACCGCCTCGCCGTGGAGCAGGCGCCAGTCGGCGGCGGCCTCGATCGCGTGGCCGACGGTGTGGCCGAGGTTGAGCAGCACGCGGACGCCGGCGCGCTCGCGCTCGTCGGCGCTGACGATCGCGGCCTTGATCGTGGCGGCGGCGGTGATGACCGCGGCGGTCCCGGCCGGCGCCGGCCCGTCGGTGCGCGCCCAGGGGGCCAGCGCCTCGACCGCGGTCCACAGCGCCTCGCCGTCGAGCAGCGCGTACTTCCACAGCTCGCCGAACCCGGCGGCGCGCTCGCGCGGCGGCAGGGTCCCCAGCGTCGGCAGGTGGGCCAGCACCGCGCGCGGCTGATGGAACGCGCCGATCAGGTTCTTGCCGGCGGGGAGATCGACCGCGGTCTTGCCGCCGATGGCGGCGTCGGTCATCGCCACCAGGGTCGTCGGCAGGTGGACGACGTCGAGGCCGCGGTACAGCGTCGCGGCCACGAACCCGGCCAGATCGCCGACGACGCCGCCGCCGAGCGCGTAGATCGTGCCGCCGCGATCGAGGCCGGCGGCGATCAGCGCCGCGCACAGCGCCTCGTAGGTCGCGAGCGACTTCGAGGCCTCGCCGGGCGCGATCACCTCGACGTGGAGCTCGGCGCCGTGGCCCGCCAGCGCGGCGGCCACCGGACCGGTCCAGGGCGCGAGGTTGCGATCGGTGATGAGCGCGTGGCGCCCGGGGCGCACGTGCGGCGCCAGCAGCTCGGTCAGCGGACGGTCGTCGATGACGATCGGGTAGCTGCGGTCCCCGAGCGCGACCCACGGGTGCCGGGGCGTGGTCGACCCGACCCGCGCGACCGCGTCGGCCGCGGCCGCGGCGACCTCGGCGACGCTGCGCCCGGCGGTGGCGATCGTGGCGTGGGCGCGCCGGTAGATCGGCGCGCGCCGGCGGAACAGCGCCTCGACCTCGGCCGCCGGCCGCTCGAGCAGCGGGCGGGTGCCGGGCGCGGCGCGGTCGCGCGCGGTGGCCAGCGACACGTCGAGCGCGATCACCACGCCCGCCGCCTGCATGCGCGCGAGGTTGTCGCCGTGGGCCGCGGCGCCGCCGCCGGTGGCGACGATCGGCGCGTCGGGGGCTGCGGCGGCCTCGGCCAGCGCCGCGGCCTCGCGCCGCCGGAACCCGGGCTCGTCGGCCGCCACCAGCGCCGGCACCGGCTGCCCGGCCGCGGCGGCGATCGCGTCGTCGAGATCGATCAGCCGCCGGCCGAGCGCGTCGGCCAGCCGCCGGCCGACCGAGGTCTTGCCGGCGGCGGCGAAGCCGATCAGGAACACCGGGACATCGGGCATGGCGGGAGCCGAGCGCGCGCGCAGCCGCTCACGGCTGGCAGCGCAGCGACGCCTTGTTGGTGATCTTGGGCGTGATGAAGATCAAGAGCTCGGCGCGGTCGTCGGCCTCGCGGCGGCTCTTGAACAGCCACCCGAGCACCGGGATGTCACCGAGCACCGGGATCTTGTTGTAGGTGAGGCTGGTGTTGCGGGTGTAGATGCCGCCCATCACCGAGGTCTCGCCGTCGGCGACCAGGATCCGGCTCTGGGCCTCGCGGTTCTCGATCGTCGGGTCGCCACGGGCGCCGAGCCGCGCGAAGTTGGGCTCGGCCTTGATCACCTGGACGTCCATCACGACCGCGCAGTCGCGCTGCGACACGTACGGCGTGACCTTGAGCTCGAGGTTGGCCTCGACGAACACGGTCTGGGTGCCCTGGGCCGAGGTCTGCGAGATCGGGATGCGGACGCCCTGCTTCATCGTCGCCTCGACGTTGTTGAGCACGGTGACCTTGGGCGCCGAGATGATGCGCGCCGTGCCGCTGTCCTCCATCGCCGACAGGCGCAGGTTGATGTCGACGTTGCCGCCGACCGAGCCCAGCGTCATGCCGAGCGCGCCGTTGGGCGTGACCGGCAGGTTGACGGCGAAGTCGGTCGGGGTCGCCAGGCCGGGCGCGCCCTTGGTGGTCGGGTCGTCGCCGGCGCCGAGGAAGCCGAGGCTCGACGGGAAGATCAGGCCGGTGGCGTTGCCGCCGGCGGCGCTGGCGTTGGCGCGGCCGCCCCACTGGATGCCGAACTCGCGCTTGAAGTTGCTGCGGGCCTCGACGATGCGCGCCTCGATCGAGATCTGCGGCGTCTGGGTGTCGAGCCGCGCCGCCAGGTCGACGATCTCGGACCGGTTGGCCTTGACGTCGTTGACGATCAGCGAGTTCGTGCGCTCGTCGACCTCGATCTTGCCCTTCGGCGACAGCAGCGGCGCCAGCTTGGTCGAGAGGTCGCCCGCGTTGGCGTAGTTGAGGGTGAACACCTCGGGCCGCGGGGCCTCGAGTTCGATCAGCGCCTTGCGGCGCGCGGCCTCGGCCTCGTCCTCGGCGTCGAGCACCTTGCGGTCGCCGATGCGGTAGAGGTTGCCCTCCTTGCGGTACCACATGCCCTTCGACGCGAGGATGACCTCGAGCGCCTGGTCCCAGGGCACGCGCTTGAGCTGCACGGTCACCGCCGCGCGGATCTCGTCGGGCACGATGATGTTGACGTTGCCGACCCGCGCCAGCGCGCGCAGCAGGTCGTGGATGTCGGCGTCCTTGAAGTCGAGCTCGATCGTGGCGCCGCGGTAGACCTTGCGCTTGCCGACCTACGCGACCGAGGTCTGGGTCACCGGCGCCGACGTGGCGCCGAAGCCGCCGATGACCGGGCTCGGCACCCGCTGGCTGGTGACCCTCGGCGCGGCGGCCGCGAAGCGGAGCTGGACCGAGCCGGCCCGGGTATCGAGCCGCGGCTGGGCCGCGCGGCTCAGCTCGACGACGACCCGGACGTCGCCCGAGGCGCGGTCGGTGTAGCTCGAGACGGTGCGGATCGGCCCGCCGAAGCGGCTGGCGTCGAGGGTCCGGGTCAGGTCGGCGGGCAAGGTCGCGCCGCGCACGACCAGCTCGGCGCGGCGGGCGTCGGCGCGGACCAGCTCGGCGGTGGCGCCGGCGCCGGCCAGGCCGATCGTGACGACGTGATCGTCGGCGTCGGGCGCGAACGTCACGGCGGTGATGCGGGTCGCCGGGGCCGGCCGGGGCGCGGGCGGCGCGGGCGTGGTCGACTTGGCCTTGGCGGCGTCGGCGCGCAGCTGGGCCAGCGTGCGCTCCTCGGCCTCGCGCGCGTGCGGGCCTCGGCGAGGCGGGCCTCCTCGCGCTCGCGGGCGGTGCGGGCGCCGATCGCGGCGGCCTGCTGCCGCGCCAGCTCGGCGACGGCGGTGGCCTTGGCGGCGTCGAGGCGCTCGACCTCGTCACGGCGCTCGCTGACCTCGCGGGTGCGGGCGGCGAGCGCGGTGGTCGCGGCGGTGGCCGCCGCGGTCAGGCGGCGGACCTCGGCGTCGGCGCGGGCGCGGTCGTCGGCCGAGGCGTGGCTGCGGGCGGCGGCGGCGCGGGCGTCGGTGGCGGCGCGGGCCTTGGCGCGCGCGGCCTCGGCCGCGGCGGTCCTCGGCGGCGAGCGACTGCTTGAGCTCGGTGGCGGCGCGCTCCGCGGCGGCGCGCTGCGCGTCGGCGGTGGCGCGCGCGGTGGTCGCGGCCTTGGCGGCCTGCTCCTCGGCGGCGCGCGCGGCGCGGGCCTCGGCCAGCGCGCGCTCCTCGGCCTCGCGCTTGGCGCGGGTCTCGGCCAGCGCGCGCTCGGCCGCGGCGCGGGCGCTGGCGGTGGACTGATCGGCGGCCCGGGCCTCAGCCTCGCGCTGCGCGCGGGCGTCGGCGAGGGTCTGGGCGGCGGCCGCGCGGGCCGACGCGGCGGCGGCGCGGGCCGACGCGGCGGCGGCCTCATCCGCGGCGCGCTGGGCGGCCGCGTCGGCGACCGAGCGCGCGGCGCTGGCCCGGGCGGCCGCGGCGGCGCGCTCCTCGGCCTCGCGCTTGGCGCGGGCGTCGGCGATGGTCTGCGTGGCGGCGGTGCGGGCGGCCGCGGCGGCGCGCTCCTCGACCTCGCGCTTGGCGCGGGCGTCGGCGGCGGCCTGCTGGGCGGCGATGGCGGCGCGCTGGGCGGCGGCCGCGGCGTCCTGCGCGCTCGTCTGCTCCGCGGCGGCGGTGGCCGCGGCGGCGGTGGCCGCGGCGGCGGCGCGCTCGGCGGTGCGCTTGCGCGCCTCGGCCTGATCGGCCGCGGCGGTCATCTCCGACGCGCGCAGCTCCGCGGCGGCGCGCTCGCGCACGGCCTTGGCGGTCGCGGCCTCGGCGGCGGCCTGGGCGGTGCGCGCGCCGTCGACGGCGACGCGGGCGTCCGCGGCCTCGCGGCGCGCGGCCACGACCGCGGTCTCGGCGGCCGCGCGCGCCCGCGCGGCGTCGGCGCGTGCGCCGTCGGCCTTGGCCAGCTGCGCCTGGGCGACCTTCATCGCGGCGTCGGCGTCGGCGCGGGCCTTGCGGGCGTCGCCCGAGGCGCCGGCCGCGTTGGCCTTCTGGGCGGTGGCGGCCTTGAGCGCCGCCTCGGCGGTGGCGCGCTCGCGCGCGGCGGTGGCGGCCGCGGCCTCGGCGGCCTGCTGCCGGGCCTCGGCGGCGCGCTGGGCCGCGCTGGCATCGGCGGCGCGGCTGGCGGCGGCGCGGGCGTCATCCTCGACGCGCTGCTGCGCGGCCTTGGCAGCGGCGAGCATGCGGTCCGCCTCGATCCGGGCGGCGCTGGCGGCCGCGCGATCGCGATCGCTGGCGGCCTTGGCGGCGGCGACGTCGCGGTCGGCCTCGATCCGGGCGGCGCTCGCGGCCGCGCGATCGCGATCGCTGGCGGCCTTGGCGGCGGCGACGTCGCGGGCCGCGTCGGCGCGGGTCTTCTGGGCGTCGCCCTGGGCCGAGGCGCGGATGCGCGCGGCCTCGCGGGTGGCGTCGTCGGTCATCTGCTTGGCGCGGGCCAGCTCGGCCTCGGCCGCGACCTGGGTCGCGTGGGCCGCCGCCTGCGCGCGCGTCGCCGCCTGCGCCGCGGCCTGGGCCGCCGCCTTGGTTCGGGTCGCCTCGGCCTGGGCCGCGGCCAGCTGCTGGGCGGCGCGGCCGCGATCGGCCTGGTCCGCCGACGCGGCGGCGCGCTGGGCCGCCTCGGCCGCTGCCTGCGCCTGGGTCGCGCGCGCGAGCTCGGCCCGCGCCGTGGCCTTCGCGGCCTCGGCCTCACGCTTCGCGGTCGCGGCCTCGCGCTGCGCGGTCGCCGCCTGCGCGGTCGCGGCCTGCGCCGTGGCGGTCATGCGCGCGGCGTCGGCCTTGGCCGTCGCCGCCGCCGCCTGCGCCGCGGCGAGCTCGTCCGCCGACGCGGTCGCCGGCGCCGGATCGCGCGCGACGATCTTGATGACGACGTCCGTGCCGTCGGCCTTGACGTCGTAGCGCCCCGGCCGGGCCAGGGTCGCGACCACGCGGACCGACGAGCTGCCGTCCTCGAGCCCCATCGCCACCACCTGGCCGACGGCCCAGGCCCCGACCGAGTAGGTGATCGCCGGCTCGTCGCCGCGCACCGCCTCGGCCAGCTCGGCGCTGGCCAGGTCGACGACGACGCGGGTCGGCCGTTCGAGCTTGTAGACGGTGAACGTCGGCGTGTCCGATCCCCGGACGCGGATCGTCGTCGTGCCGCGATCGGTGTCGATCGTGACGGCTCCGATCTGGTTGCGAGGTCCCGCGCTCGCCGGCGGCGTTCGTCCGACGACGATGACGGCGACCAGCGCGATGATCCAGGTGCGAAGCTTGAGCTCGGGCATGACGACTCCTCGGGGGCAGCCCCCGCGGTACGGAAACCGGACAGATCTCGGACGGGGCGCCCCGCGGGCGCCGAGTGCAGGTCGCGCGGTCGCGACGCTCGGGAAACAAATTGTCGCCCCGGCGCTGCCGGGATCACAAATTTTTGGCGGCTACTGGGCTCCGCTGGGGCCGGAACCCGGCTCGGGGGGCGGCGCGAGGTCGGGCGTGCGCGGCCCCCGCCGGATGCGCGGACCGTCGGGGTCGGCCTGGTTGGTCATCTGATCGATGAGCTCGGTGTCGTGGAGCTTGTAGTTCTTCCCGGTCGCGGTCGGCGTCGGGTCGGCCGGCGTCGCCGGGGCGACGTTCTCGACGGTGACGAACGCCTCGCCGATCTTGGCGACCTTCGCGTGCTCGCTGCCGATGCAGTCGCCGAGGCGGACGACCCAGCCGACGTCGGCCGAGTCGACGAACGTCGCGACCCGCATCGTGCCGCGCGAGATCACGCCGATCAGGCGGAGCTGCTGGATCGAGGTGTCGGGCGCGGCCAGCTTCTTGTTGGCGCATTTTTCGGCGCGGCCGAGCTCCTCGGTCGGGCGGGCCTCGGTGTTGGTGCTGACCTGGACGACCACGTAGCTGCGGAACGGGTCGCGGTTCGAGACGCCGTTGACGTCGGGCTCGAAGTCGGCCGGCACGAACGCGTGCCGCAGGGTCGCGGCCTCGCCCTTCTTGAGGTCGGGGCGACCCTCGATCTTGGCGTAGGTCGGGAGCGCCCCCGCGGCGGCGCCCGGCGCGCCGCGCCCAGGCTGGGCGGCGGCCGCGGCGGCCGCGGCGCGGCGCGACGGCGGCGGCGGCGGCGCCTCATCCTCGCCGCACGCGGCGAGGACCGTCACGGCCATGGACATCCACGCGAGCGTGCGCATCACTGGCCTCCCTTCAGGCGGTCGACGCCGCTGCCCGCGGGCGGCGGCTCCTGGCCGGCCTCGCGCACGCGCTGCTCGGCGGCGGCGTTGCTGTCCTCGACCGCGCGCTTGGCCGAGGCCGGGGTCAGCGGGCCCTTGGACGTCGCCGGATCCGGCCCGCCGGTCGTCGGCGCCGCGCCGGTGGCCGGGGCGGCGCCGGGCGCGGGCGCGGGCGCGGGCGCGGGCGTCGGCGGCGGCGGCGGCGCGATGGCGCGGAACGTCGAGGCGGTGAACTTCGCGGTCAGCAGGAGCCGGTTGTTCACGACCCGGGGGTTGGAGACGGTCACGTCCTCGATCGTGACGATGCGATCCTTCTCACCCGCCCCCACGCCCTGCTTGCCGGCGGCCGCGTCGGTGTGCGGCCGCAGCGACGCGAAGAACTGATTGATCTGGTAGTAGCTGCCGACGATCTCGACGTCGACCGGCGCCTTGACGAAGTTCTCGACCGAGATCTCGCGCTTGACCTCGCGTCGGTTCACCTGGACGCCGGCCTGGGTGAACTTGCGCGCCAGCATGTCGAAGAACGCGGGCATCTCGGCGTCGGTCGGCAGCGCCTTCTGGTTCTGCTCGATCTGGGACTTGAGCTCCTCCTGGGTCGCGACCAGCTCGTCGCGCTCCTTCTTCTGCTTGGCCAGCTCGCGGGCCTGGCCGTTCGCGCTGTCGCGGGCCTCCTCGGCGTCCTTGACGGCGGACCGCACCGGCGACAGGCCGAACTGCCAGTACAGGAGCCCCAGCGCCGCGGCGACGCCGGCGTAGATCGCGGCCCGCGTCCCGGGCGGACGCCGCGAGAACTCTGCGAGTGCGCCGGCCATCAGTACAGCACCTTTCCGCTCAGCGTGAACTTGTAGTAGGCCGCGGTGCCCGCCCCGACCTGGTTGGTCGGCTCGACCCGCTCGCTCTTGGGCGAGGTCACCTCGTTGAAGTACACCGAGGCCGCCATCCGCTTCGCGAGCTGCGGGATGTCCGACTCGGCCTGGGCGCCACCCTCGAGCGTGAAGGTGTCACCCTTGGTCGTGAAGCTCGTGATCCAGACGTGCTTGGGATCCCAGTCGGCCGAGAACCGCTTGTTGGGATCGCCGTCGGCGGTGTTGCCGGTGAGCGTGGTCATGGCCAGCGACATCGTCGGCCCCTCGCTGGTGAGGATCCGCGACAGCTCGTGCAGGACGTTGTCGGGCAGGACCGTGGTCCCGACCAGGCGATCGATCGACTCCTTGCGCTTCGTCTCGGCGTCGACCGCGGCCTTGAGCGCCGGCAGGTCGGCGACCTTCTTGGTCGCGCGCGCGTTCTTGTCGGACAGCTCGGCCACCTCGGCCTTGATGCGATCGCGCTTGGCCGCCAGGGGTCGGTGGACCGCGAAGAACATGACCGCGGCCGCCGCGGCCATGCCGGCCATGACCAGCCCGACCTCGAACTGACCGGGCTCCGCCTGCCGCCGAGGCTTGCGCTGAGGAAGTAGGTTGATCTTGATCATGGGGCCAGCCTCACTTGTCTCCCGGCGATCGCAGCGCCAGGCCGAGCCCGACCAGGGCCTCGGGCGAGTGCGCCGCGAGGTAGCCCCGATCGAGGCCGGGGTCGATCTCGACCCGCTTCCAGCTGTCGATGACCTCGACGGTCAGGCGGCTGCGGCGCTCGATCGCGCGGTGCAGCGCGGCGACCTTGGCGGTGCCGCCGGCCAGGCACACCCGGGTGACGTTGGCGTCGGCCGAGGTCGCCATGAAGAAGTCGAGCGAGCGCTGGAACTCGCCGGCGATCACCTCGGCGACGCCCTCGATGATCCGCTCGACCTCCTGCGGCACGACGCCGTGCTCGTCGTAGCTGCCGCCGACCTTGTAGGCCTCGGCCTCGTCGGCCGACACCCCGAGCTGCTTCTGGATCTCCTCGGTGAACGCGTTGCCACCGATCGTCACGTCGCGCGTGAACAGGCTGGCGCCGCCGCGGACGATGTTGATGTTCGAGATCGCGGCGCCGATCGTGATGATCACGGCGGTCTCGCGCGGGTCGAGGGCGTAGTTGAGCTCGAACCCGTTCTGGCTGGCGAACGAGGCCACGTCGACCACGTGCGGGGTCAACGCGGCGTCGCGCACGACCTGGACGTAGTCGGCCACGGTCTCGCGCTTGGCCGCGACCAGCAGCAGCTCGGTCTGGCCCATCGGGTTCTGCGGGTTGACGACGTGGTAGTCGATCTCGACGTCGTCCTTGGCGAACGGGATGTGGTGCTCGGCCTCTTGCTTGATCTGGTTGTCCAGATCATCGGCCCGGGTCTGCGGCACCGCGATCTTCTTGATGATGACCGAGTGGCCCGCGATCGCGATCGCGACGTCCTTCTGGCGCAGCTTGAGCCGGCTCCAGAGCGCGCGGATCGCCTCCACCACGGCGGCCTGATCCATGATCGCGCCATCGACGATGGTCTGCGGCACCAGCGGCTGCATCCCGAACGCGGTCAGCGCATAGCCGGTGCGGGACTTCTTGAGCTGCACCGCCTTGATGCTGCTCGAGCCGATGTCGAGGCCTATGCAGTTCTTCGCCATGGCGTCCCGATCTGAAGGTTGTCTTGCCTACCTGATGCCACTCTTACCTACATCGTAGGTGTATGGCCGATACGCAGGCAAATTATTTCGCGATCAGGGATCAAGAATCAAATAATTTCTGTCGCTTGCACCCTCAGTGCTACCCGTCTGGACTGCGGGAACAGACCCATCAAGGGTACCACGCCGTCGCTGGCGCGACCACGAACGACGCGCAGACCGGCCCCCAGCCGACCACTC
Organism: Myxococcales bacterium; assembly: GCA_016717005.1. Classification (NCBI taxonomy): domain Bacteria; kingdom Pseudomonadati; phylum Myxococcota; class Myxococcia; order Myxococcales; species Myxococcales bacterium. The sequence goes on from JADJUF010000039.1 coordinate 1,202,612, forward strand.
CCGAGATACGCCGATCCGCCAACCTTGTTTACGATCCGCAACCGAATTGTCAGTGCAGATTGATCTCGGGATCGACTAACCACGCGGCCTGACTTCGATCTATCCTGGCCGCCGCCTTGCTACTTCACGAGCTAGTTCGCGAGTTCCCGAGCATCGTCGCCGGCATCGCTTGATTCTATCTGGAGGCACCATGCGCCGTTTCGCCCTACCCACCCTCGCCAGTGTCATCGCGGGGTCGCTCCTCGCCGGTTGCCCCGACCGCTCGCTGTCGGAGGTCGACCCGATCCCCGAGAACGTCGAGAAGAAGTCGATCCCGGTCAAGCTCAACCGCAACATCGACATCCTGTTCATCGTCGATGACTCGGGCTCGATGATCGAGGAGCAGGCGGGCCTCACCGCCAACTTCCCGGCGTTCATCAACGTCCTCAACACCATCGAGGGCGGCTTCCCGGACGCGCACATCGGCGTGGTCTCGACCAACGTCGGCACGGGCGGCGTCAACATCGGCGGCTGCAGCTCGGCGTCGCAGCCCCAGGGCGACGACGGCAACCTCCAGACCAACGCCTGCGCCGGCCTCACCGCCGCGTACATCGAGGACATCCAGCTCGCCGACGGCACCCGCCAGCGCAACTACTCGGGTGACCTCAGCATGCTGTTCGGCTGCATGGCGCGGCTCGGCACCACGGGCTGCGGCTTCGAGGCCCCGCTCGAGTCGGCGTACCGCGCGCTGCAGCCGGGCAAGAACGCCGGCTTCCTGCGGCCCAACGCGCTGCTCGCGCTCATCTTCATCACCGACGAGGACGACTGCTCGACCAAGGGCGACGGCCAGCTGTTCGGCGATCCCAACGGCACGATCGCCTCGCCGCTCGGCCCGCGCACGTCGTTCCGCTGCACGGAGTTCGGCGTCGAGTGCCCCAACGACACCAACCCGCGCGCCTTCGGCACCCGCACCGGCTGCCAGCCGCGGACCAACTCGCAGTACATGAAGGACGTGCAGCCGTACGTCGACTACTTCAAGAGCCTCAAGCCCGACGATGACAAGAAGGTCGTCGTCGCCGGCATCATCGGCAACGTCGACGACCAGAGCTCGATCACCGTCGGCCCCGACCCGGACGACGCGACCCGCCCGGCCCTGCTCGCGTCGTGCAGCTCGGCCTCGGGCAACGCCGTCCCCGCCATCCGCATGAAGTCGTTCCTCGAGTCGTTCCCGACCCGCAACACCACCACGACGGTGTGCAACGACAACCTGGCGGACGCGATGACCCAGATCGCCGACCTCCTCAAGCTGGCCGTCGGCAACCCGTGCATCGAGGCCGAGCTGTCGGATCGCAACCCCACCATCCCGGGCGTGCAGCCCGAGTGCTCGGTGTCGGACGTGACCGACCCGAACGGCGTCAACCGCATGGAGACCATCGTGCCGTCGTGTGACGTGAGCGGCGGCGCCGTGCCGTGCTGGCGCTTCATCTCTGACCCCGTCCGCTGCGCGGACGCCCCGGCCAACCGCGCCATCGAGGTCGACCGCGGCGGCGTCTCGGTGCCCGACAACACCGTGCTCGAAGTTCAGTGCGTGACGATCTAGTTTGAGGAGCTTTCGCAAAGCTCCTCCCCCGGCATGCGCCGGGGCCCAGGCAGGTGTTGGGGGCTACGGTGGTCGGGGGTCTGCACCGAGCCACGGCGGCACGTCGACGCTCGGGACAACGTGAAACGGCCCGGATCGTAGATCGTGGCTCTTTCGAGACCCCGCTCCCCGGCATGCGCCGGGGCCCAGGCAGGTGTTGGGGGCTACGGTGGTCGGGGGGTCTGCACCGAGCCACGGCGGCACGTCGACGCTCGGGACAACGTGAAACGGCCCGGATCGTAGATCGTGGCTCTTTCGAGACCCCGCACCCCGGCATGCGCCGGGGCCCAGGCAGGTGTTGGGGGCTACGGTGGTCGGGGGGTCTGCACCGAGCCACGGCGGCACGTCGACGCTCGGGACAACCTGAAACGGCCCGGCGGCACGTCGACGCTCGGGACAACGTGAAACGGCCCGGATCGTAGACCGTGGTTCTTTCGAGACCCCGCTGATACGCGACGAGACGCGCGGGGTCCTGAGGCGAAGAGGTACGGCGCATCCAGGGGGATGCCAGGACGGCTCGGCTCACGCCGGGCCGTTCGTCTTTTCGGCGCGCGATCGTGAGGGCGCGGGCGATCGAAGCGCGTGAGCGCGTGGGGGCGATCAAAGCGCGTGGGCGCGTGAGCGCGTGAGCGCGTGAGCGCGTGAACGCGTGACGGATGGCGGCGCGGCGGCCACTGACCTGGTGCGCGATCGATCCGGCGGTGTCGCCGCAGCTCGCGCAGAAAGGTCGCGCCATGCGTCCCGCGTTGGTGGCACTCGCGCTCGTGGTCCCTGCGGTCGGCTGCATCGACCGCGGGATCAACCGCCTCGATCCTTCACCCGACTCGGTCGAGCAGAAGCTGCTCCCGGTCAGCCTCAACCGCGAGCTCGATCTCTTGTTCGTCATCGACGACTCGAGCTCGATGGAGCTGGAGCACATGTCCCTCGAGACCCGCTTCCCCGAGCTGATCAGCCGCCTCGACACGCTGGGCGGACGCCGCCCCGATCTGCACATCGGCGTCGTCAGCTCGGACCTGGGCACCGGCCGCGTCGACACCGGCAACCCCCACTGCACGACCACCGGCGGCGACGGCGGGCGCCTGCACGGCGCGGCGTGCCCGGCGCTGGGCGGCGCCACGTTCATCAGCGACGTCGTGGGCCCGACCGGCGACCGCGTCACCAACTACACCGGCTCGGTCGGCGCCGCGTTCGCGTGCACGGCCGACGTCGGCACCGACGGCTGCGGCTTCGAGCAGCACCTCGCGTCGATGCAGGCGGCGCTGGCCGAGGGCGCCAACCCCGGCTTCCTGCGCCGCTCGGCGACGCTGGGCGTGATCATCCTCGCCGACGAGGACGACTGCTCGGTCGACGACGATCGCCTGTTCACGCCCGGGGCCGATCCGGTGCTGGGGCCGTTCAGCGACTTCCGGTGCTTCGAGCACGGCGTGACCTGCGACCCGGTCGCCGACCCGCGCGCGCCCGGCGTCCGCACCGGCTGCGTCGCGCGCACCGACTCGCCGTACCTGGTCGAGATCGAGCAGTACGCGGCGTTCCTGCGCGACCTCAAGGACGATCCCGATCAGCTCTTCGTCGCGGCGATCATCGGCGACGACGACCACGTCGAGGTGATCCCCGACGGCAACCGCGCCGCCCTGGCGCCGGGCTGCACCGGCGGGCTCGGCGCCGCCGCGCCCGGCATCCGGCTGGGCGGGTTCCTCGACGCGGTCGGCACCGCCAGCCACCGCGAGACGATCTGCACCGGCGACCTGAGCTCGGCGCTCGCCGGCATCATCGACAGCCTGCCGCCGCTGGGCGGGGCGTGCTTCGCGGCGGCGCCGGCCGATCGCGATCCGATCGCGCCGGGGCTCCAGCCCGAGTGCGCGGTGGTCGAGATCACCGAGCCCGACGGCCCCGGGCGGGCGGAGCGGCCGCTGGCGGCGTGCGCGGCCGGCGTGGCGCGGCCGTGCTGGCAGATCGTGGCCGCCCCCGAGTGCACCCAGACCGACGAGCACTGGCGCATCGACGTCGCGCGCGACGTGCCCGGCCCGGCCGGCGCCTACCTCGACGTGCAGTGCGTGGTGTCCATCCCGGTGCCGCCGCCGACGTGAGGCGGCGGCCGGTCGGACCCCCGCGGCCAGGTTTTGCGGTAGGGTGCCGCCGTGTCGACGCCCCCGCCCAAGCGGCCGCTGATCAGCGCCAACATGGTGACCGAGGCGCGCCTGGTCACGATGCCGCTCATCTCGTGGCTGGTGTACCGGGGCTACGCCACCGGCAACCAGGACTACCTGTGGTTCGCGCTGGTGTTCGGCACGCTGATCGGCTGCACCGACTTCGTCGACGGCTACCTGGCCCGCAAGTACGGGCCGACGGTGTTCGGCGGCCTGCTCGACCCGATCGCCGACAAGGTCTTCATCGCCCTGGCGTACATGCCGTTCGCCGACGATCAGATCGGCCTGGTGCCGGTGTGGGCGTGCGCGTTCATGTTCGTGCGCGAGTTCCTGGTGACCGCGCTGCGCTCGGCCTACGAGCAGCGCGCGCTGTCGCTCAAGACCAGCTACCTGGCCAAGGCCAAGACCTGGACCCAGATGCAGGGCATCGGGATGCTGGTGCTGTTCCCGCTGATCGGGCGCGATCGACCGATGACCGTGATCTTCTGGATCGGCATCCTCGGCCCGCTGGTCGCCGCCGGCGCGCTCTACGCGATCAAGAAGAAGCTGTGGCCGGGCGCGTTCTGGATGAGCGGCGCGTTCGTCGGCATCCTGGCGATCCACATGCACAACCCGGCGTGGACGATGAAGGCCGTGATGGGCGTGATCGTCGCCATCACCTGGCTGTCGGGCCTCGACTACGTCTTCGCCGGGTTCTCGCAGCTGCGCGGGCGCGGCGACTTCAACCGCGGCGACGCCGTGCGCCTGCTCGGCTCGGTCGCGCTGCCGCTGACCGCGTTCGCGGCGCTGTCGGAGAGCCCGGCCCCGGCCTGGCCGCTGATCACGATGGTGTCGCTCGAGCTGGCGGCTGGCGGGCTCGACAACCTGCTGTCGCACCACCGCCACGCGGCCGGCGCGATCGCGTGGGGCCTGCGCACGCTCGGCGGCGCGGCGCTGCTGGGCCTCGCGGTCGCCATCCCCGCGCAGGCGACCGCGCTGGTGCTGGCGGCGATGGGCGTCTCGGTCGTCGGCGTGGCTCGTGAGTTCTGGCGCGGCCGCGACTACTACCTCGACAAGCGCATCCGGCGCCGCGAGCTGGCCACGACGCCGGCCGCCTGACCACGCCGGGCGACGTTCGCCCTTCCCACGCCGGCCCGCTCGCGTGTCAATGAGGCATGCGCTTGCCCACGACCCTGCTCGCGCTGGCGCTCGCCAGCGGGTGCATCACGACGATCGACGAGCACACCAGCCCGGCCGGCGAGGTGACGCGCGACTGCGTCGTGCCGCCGCCGCCCGGCGTCGCCGCGCTCGACGCGCCGGTGGCGCTCGAGTACCCCGACCGCAGCCTGTGGTTGTGGGAGGCGCTGCCGCGCACCGCCGGCGGCGAGGTCGCGGCCCCGGCCGCCTGGGTGGCCAGCGTCGACGAGGCCTGCGCCCGCGGCCCGGCGCTGTGGGTCGACGGCGCCGGCGCGCCGCGATCGGTGCTGGCGTTGACCTCGGCCGAGCAGGCCGCCAACTCGGCGGCCGGCGCTTCGCCGACGCGTACCTGCTGCGGGCCCTGGTCGGCGTCGCGCTGACCTCGCCGATGGGCGACGTCATGGTCTACGTCGCCGGCGACGTCGGCAACCGCAAGGGCATCCGCGGGCTCACCGAGGAGGCGACCGTCGGCGTCGGCGTGCGCCTGGCCCTGGGCCCGGCGGCGCGGTGACCGCACGGGTCAGGATGGGCTACGCTCGCGGGCGTGCGTGCCGCCGCCCTGCGTGCCCTCCCGCTGCCGGCTCGGGTCCTCGCCCGGCTCGAGGCCTTCGATGCGACCTGGACCGCGCCCGTCGGCGATGACGCGCTGCGGGCGTTGCTGGGCGCGCGCGGCTACGAGGCCCACGACGCCGTGCTCGCGTTCGAGCGGGCGTTCGGCGGCCTCGAGTGCGAGGACCCCGACGACGGGCCGTGGCTGATCGGCGCGGCCGCGTGCGCGGCCAGCGACGCCCACCGCGCGCCGCGCGGCGGCCCCGGGCAGCGGGACCTGCAGCTGGTGCCGGTGATCTACACGCCCAACGACGGCATCGGCTACGTCGACGCCCGAGGTGCCGGGTGGTTCCACGACACCATCGAGTTCGCCGACGCCAGCCAGGTCGCCGACAGCGGCGCCGCGCTGATCGACGGGATCTTCTGCTTCGACGCTGACGCTGACGAGTGAGCTCGGCGTGGCCGGCCGCGCGGTGCGGCCGGCGACGCGGCCGCTGACGGCGCCGGTGAGCGCGTCGTTCACAGACCGGGCCCCGGACGAATCCCCACCACGGCCGGCCGACCTCGGCTAAGGTCCGCGCCCATGGGTCGCCCCACGCTGTTCGCCGCCTGCCTCGCCGCGGCGTGTGGCGGCACTCCCGCCGCCGACGACATCGACGTCACTGACGCCCGAGGCGACGGCGCGGGCCCGGTCGACGCCGCGATCGACGCGCCGCCGCCCAAGGTGGTGCGGTTCGCGGCGATCGGCGACACCGGCAAGGGCAACACGGATCAGCGGGCGGTGGCGGTGGCGATGCGCGACGTGTGCGCGGCCCGCGGCTGCGACTTCGTGCTGATGCTGGGCGACAACATCTACGACTCGGGCGTCGACTCGGTGACCTCGCCCGAGTGGCAGTCCAAGTTCGAGCAGCCCTACGCCGACATCGACCTGCCGTTCTACGCGGTGCTCGGCAACCACGACTACGGCGGCAACATCTTCGGGTTCGAGGCCGGCGGCGTCGGCAACGAGTGGAACCTGGGGCAGATCGAGGTCGACTACACGCAGGTGTCGACCAAGTGGAAGATGCCGGCGACCCACTACACGCTCAAGCGCGGCCACGTCGGGTTCCTCATGCTCGACACCAACGCGATCATGTGGGGCAACACCACGTACGGCGACCAGGCCGCGTGGCTGCCGACCGCGATGCAGGAGCTGGCCGGCAGCGAGTGGATCCTCGTCGCCGGCCACCACCCGTACCGCTCCAACGGCGAGCACGGCAACGCCGGCAACTACGACGCGCCGGAGCTCCTGGGCATCCCGATCCCCAACCCGGTGCCGCAGCTCAACGGCTCCGAGGTCAAGGCGTTCTTCGACGATCACCTCGCCGGGGTCGGCCAGGTGTACTTCGCCGGCCACGACCACAGCCGGCAGTGGCTGGACGAGGCCGACACGCTCGGCGGCACCGAGCTGATCGTCAACGGCGCCGGGGCCACGGTCACCAGCCTGCGGGACCGCGGCAACCAGTTCTTCTGGCAGGACGCCACCATCCCCGGCTTCCTCTACGTCACCGTCGTCGACGATCGCCTCACCGGCGAGTTCTTCGACAAGGCCGGCGTGTCGCAGTACACGCGGTCGTTCACCCACCCGTAGCGCGGCGGCCGGGACCAACGCGCGCGCGCGGACGTCGCCTGCCTCGGGTGAGACCCGGCGCGCGCGGGGGGCGCTGAACCGACGAGCGGCGACGTCGGCCACATGCTCGGCCTCGGCGCGCCGCAGGACGCGGTCGAGGCCCGTCGCCTCTACGCCGCGGCGTGCGACGCCGGCGACGGCATGTCGTGTCAGACCACCGGCGCGCACGAGGTCAAGCACGGCGATCGCGCGCGCGGCCTGGCGCTGTTGCGCCGGAGCTGCGACCTCGGGGTCGCCGGCGGCTGCACCGCGCTCGGCGACGCGGCGCTCGCCGACGACGAGGTCGGGCTCGCGACGGCGGCGTATCAGGCCGCGTGCCGGATCGACAACACCGCGAGCTGCCTCGGCCTCGCCGAGCTGTACCTCGACGGTCGCGGCGTCGCGCGCGATCCGGCGCGCGGGCGGGCGCTGCTGCAAGACAGCTGCGACGACCACGACGCCGCAGCCTGCGTGCGGCTGGGCGAGCGCCTGCGCACCGGCGACGGCCTCGAGCGCGACGAGCGCGCGGCGGTCGCGGCGCTGGTCGCGGGCTGCGACATCGGCTACGGCTCGGCGTGCCTCGCGGCGGCCGAGCTGCTGACCACCGGCGACCAGCTCCCACCGGACCCGACCCGCGCCGCGTCGCTCCGCGACCGCGCCTGCGCCGTCGAGCCACGGCGCTGCGCCCCGACGTCGGCCCCGGCGCGCGCCAGCGGCGCGCGCCCGAATGGCGACGAGCGCTGAGCGGGCCGCGCGCGTCAGCGGTCGCTGACGCCGCACTGGTCGGCGGCGTGCTCGTTGATCGCGCGCGAGTAGCCGGGCGTGCCCCAGCGCTTGTCGGCGGGGTTGGAGAACGCGCCGAACACCCGGGCCAGCGGCTTGTCGCCGCCGTCGGCGTAGCCCTGGGCGGCGCCGCGCCGGACCGCCGCGTAGTCGCCGCCGCGCGCGAACGCCACGACCGCGCCCTCGAGCGCCGCCGCCGACGCCAGCATGAAGTCGCGGGTCAGGACCAGCGGCACCTGGTGCGGGCCCGGCACGACGCCCTGCATGTACGGCGCCGTGTGGCACGCGATCGCGATGACGCCGCGGCTGCGCTGATCGCCGCGCGCCGCGATCGCGGCCCAGTCGAACGCGGCCAGATCCATCAGGCGGTTGTGCCCGACGTACGCGACCACGTGGGCGTCGCCGCCGGCCGCGAGCGTCGTGCCGTCGGGCAGCGCGATCGCCTGGGCGTGCGCGCCGTAGAGGTCCTCGGCGTAGCGCGTGAGCGCGCGATCGATCTGCGTGCCGCGCCAGGCCTGGGCCACGACGTAGACCGCGACCCGCTTCGGCGCCCCGGCCGCGCGCCAGGCCGCCGGCGTCGGCAGCTCGCGCCGCCACACCCGCAGGTCGAGGACGTCGGGCTCGCCGATCGCGTCGCCGGTGGCGGCGAGCACCTGCGTCCAGCCGCTGCGCTTGCGCCCGAACCAGCCGAGGAAGCCCTCGGTCGTGGCCCAGTACAGGTTGGTCCGCGGGCTGTCGCCGTCGCCGAGGCGATCGTTGCCGCACGCGATGATCGTGCGCTCGCACAGCGGCACGTGGACCTGCACGACCAGCGGCCGCCCGGCCGCGAGGTCGGCGACGACGCGCGCGTCGAGGTCGGCGAACCAGGCCGTGGCCTCGGTCGACGGCGCCGCCGCGATCGCCCTGGTCATCGTCGTGGTCGCCAGCGCGACCGTCAGGGCCACCACCACCGCGTGGACACGCATGGCCGGAGCATGACACCGCGGCCGCCGCCGCGCCCGCGGCGCGATCAGGCGCGCGCGCGCCAGCGAGCCCGGGCCTCGGTCGCCACCCGCGCGCTCCACGAGCGGAACAGCACCCACGGGATCGGGTGCAGCGCGGTGCCGAGGTTGATGCCGCTCTTCCACGCCGGGCCGTAGACCGGCCGCACCGGCACGTCGCGCACGCGCATGGCCGCGGTGTGCAGGTGCGAGAGCAGGTCGTTGGGGTAGCCGTAGCGCGGGAACACGCGGTCGAGGTCGATCGCGCGCAGCGCCGCCGCCGACGCGACGGTGTAGCCGCACTGCGAGTCGAACACGTGGGTGTAGCCCGAGGTCACCTTGGTCGCGGCCGACAGCACCAGGTTGCCGACGATCCGCGCCGGCGGCATCGCGCTCCACACCTCCGGGTGCCGGAACCGGTTGCCCTTGACGTAGTCGGCGACGCCGGCGGCGATCGGATCGAGCAGCGCCGGCAGATCGGCCGGGTCCATCTGGCCGTCGCCCGCCATGACCGCGATCGCGTCGGCGCCCAGCGCCAGCGCGCGGCGGTAGCCGGTGACGATCGCGCCGCCGACCCCACGGTTCTGATCGTGGACGAGCACCTCGGTCGCGCCCCGGACCGCCCCGGCGGCGCGGGCGTGGTCGGCGGTCGCGTCGGCCGAGGCGTCGTCGACGACGAGCACCTGGTCGACGTACGCGGGGACGCGCGCGACCACCTCGCCGATCGCCCGCTCCTCGTTGTAGGCCGGGATCACGACGGCGACGCGCAACTGCTGGTACATCCGGGCGGTTGTAGCCCTGGCCGGGCCCCGACCTCAAGTGTCATACGACCGTGCTACAGCCCGGTTTCAAGGAGCTGACCCATGGCTGGCGGAGTCAACAAAGTCATCCTCATCGGACACCTCGGGGCCGACCCGGACATGCGCTACACCCCGAGCGGGGCCGGCGTATGTGAGCTGCGGGTCGCGACCAGCGAGAGCTGGAAGGACAAGAACGGGCAGCGCCAGGAACGGACCGAGTGGCACCGCGTCGTGGTCTGGGGCAAGACCGCCGAGATCTGCGCCAAGTACCTGGCCAAGGGCCGGCAGGTGTACATCGAGGGGCGCATCCAGACCCGGACCTACGACGACAAGGAAGGTCAGAAGCGCTACATCACCGAGGTGATCGCCAACGACGTGCAGTTCCTGTCGAGCGGTCGCGAGGGTGGTGCCGGCGGCGGCAAGGGCCGCGGCGCCGACGACGGTCCGCCCCCGCCCGAGCCGGATTTCGGCGGTGGTGGCCCGGGCGGCGGTGGCGGCGGTCCCGACGACGACATCCCGTTCTGAGCGGGAGGCGCGCGCGCGTGACGGGGCCTCGGGGCGTGATGGCCTTGGGGCGCGGCTGTTCCACCGGGTCGCTACGGGCAGGATTCTCATGGGGAGCGCAACGGTGAATCCCACGCCCCGTCGCATCCATCAACCTCCTAGAATCTAATAGGATTTCCCCCGCGGACATCGTCGGTCGCCGCGGCCCGCAGATTGACTTCATCCGCCGGTCGCAAGACGCTGGTCTGGCAATGGACGGAGATCAGGACCGGATCCTACCGGATCGGTTCGAGCTGGTCCGCGAGCTCGGCTCCGGCGGCATGGGCCTGGTCTTCGAGGCGTTCGATCAGGCGTTCGGTCGCACCGTTGCGGTGAAGCTGTTCCACGAACGCTCGCCCGCGACGATCGACCGGATCAAGCACGAGTTCCGGGTCGCGGCCGCGATCAAGCACACGAGCTTGGTCCGCCTGGGCGAGCTGTTCGAGCACGCCGGGTCGCTGTGCTTCTCCATGGAGTACATCGACGGGGTCGATCTGTCGTCCTGGATCGGCGCGGCCCGCGTCGAGCGGACCCGCGCCGCGGTGGTCCAGCTCGCCGGCGCCCTGGCGGCGCTGCACCAGGCCGGCGTGGTCCACCGCGACGTCAAGCCCTCGAACGTGGCCGTGACCGGCGAGGGTCGGGTGGTGCTGCTCGACCTCGGCCTGGCGGTGCCGATCGGCGGCGGGCGCCTCGAGCTGACCGGCACCGTCGAGTACATCGCGCCCGAGCTCGTCCACGGCGGCGCGCCTACGCCGGCCCTCGACGTCTACGCGCTCGGCGCGACCGCGTTCGAGCTGCTGACGGGGCACCCGCCGTTCGAGGGCGCCCCGCTCGAGATCCTGGTCGCGAAGACCGAGCGCGACGCGCCGCGGGTCGCGAGCCTGGTCCGCGGCGTCCCGCCGGATCTCGATCACCTCGTGGCCTCGATGCTGGCCCGCGACCCCGCCGACCGCCCCAGCGCCCGGGTGGTCGCGCTCGCGCTCGGCTCCGCGACCGCGCGGACCCCGCGGCGGCGACGCGTGACCAGCAGCCCGCGCCAGCTCGTGGGCCGGCGCGACGAGCTGGCCGCGCTCCTGGCCGCGACGGAGGACCTGGGCCGCGCGGATCAGACGACCCTGTACCTGGTCCGCGGCGCCGCCGGCGTCGGCAAGAGCGCCATCCTCAACGCGTTCGCCGACGCGGCCGCCGCCCGCGGGCACGTCGTCGCGATCGGCCGCTGCGCCCCGCGCGAACACCTGCGCTACAACGCCTGGGACGCGCTGATCGACGCGCTCGCCAGCTACCTCGAGGCGCTGCCGCCCGATGAGCGCGCCGCGGTCGTGCCCGACGGCGCCGAGGCGCTGGCCCGCGTGTTCCCGTCGTTCGAGCGCGTCGCCGAGATCGCCGGGCCCAGCGCCGACCCGCCCGAGGAGGTCACCAGCGCCGCGGTCGACGCGCTGCGCGCGCTCCTGCACGGGATCGCCCGGTCGCAGCGGGTCATCTCGATCCTCGATGACGCCCAGTGGGCCACCGCGGACAGCTTCGCGCTCTTGCTCGACACGCTGCGCGATCCGTCGCCGCCGTGCATGGTCGTGTTCTGCGTCCGGACCGCGGCGGCGCTGCCGACCTCGGCCCAGGACCGACTGGCGCGCCTGCGCGAGCTGCCGATCCGGCTGCGCTTCCTCGACGTCGCGCCGCTGCCCGACGACGACATGATCGCGTTCGCGACCCGGCTGACCAACGACGCCGAGGCCGGCCGCCGGATCGGCCTGGCCGCGGCCGGCAACCCGATGTTCGCCGAGCAGCTGGCCAGCGACCCCGGCGCCACGACCGACGACGTCGAGACCTTGCTGACCCGCCGCGTGGGCAGCCTCGCCACCGATCCGGCGCGCGTGCTGCGCATGATCACGGCCGCGGGCGAGGCGGTCACCCAGGGCCAGATCAGCGACGCGCTCGACATGAGCGACGACACGCTGGCCAACATCCTCGAGTACCTGATCGAGCGGGCGCTGGTGCGCGTGGCCGGGGTCACCCGCGACGACACCTGCGAGCTGGTCCACGAGCTGGTCGCGCGCGCGGTCGAGCGCGCCGCCGGCGATCCGACCCTGGCGACCGAGCACCGGCTCCTGGCCGGGGTCCTGGCCGAGCACACGCCCAACGACCCGCGCGAGATCGAGCACTGGGTCGCCGCCGGCGACGGCGAGCGCGCGGCCGCCGCGGCGGGCGCCCTGGTCGAGCGCGCGCGCGACGCCCTCGCGATGGGGCGCGCCGCGATGCTGTGCGAGCTGGTGCTGACGCGCGCGCCGCCGGGGGCGCCGCTGCGCCTGCGCCGGCAGCTGGCCGAGGCGCTCGCCGGCGCGGGCGCGGGCGAGCGGGCGGCCGAGGCATACCTGGCTGCTAGCCAGGCGGCCGACGGCGACGAGCGCATCGATCTCGAGCGGCTCGCGGCCGAGCACTTCCTGCGCAGCGGCCGCATCGACGACGGCGTGCGCGTGGCCCGCCGGGTCGCGACCTCGCTCGGGCTCGACCTCGACGTCAGCCACAGCCGGGTGCTCGGCAAGATCACGATGGAGCGCATCCGCAACCGCTGGCGCGGCCTGGTCCTGGCGAGGTCGACGTCGGCGATCGACCTCGGCCGCGCCGACGCGTGCCTGTCGCTGTCGAACGGCCTGACCATGCTCGACACGGTGCGCGCGGCCTGGTTCACCAGCCGCGCGGTGCGCTACGCCCTCGACAGCGGCAGCCCCGGCCACGCCGCGCGGGCGATCAGCCTCGACGCGGTGCTGCTCGCGGCGCGGGGCCCCAGCCAGGAGCGCCGCGTGCGCGACGCGCTGGCCCAGGCCCGGGCGTTCGCCACCCAGGCCCGCGACCGGGCCGCGCTGGCGCTGGTCGAGCTCGCCGCCGGCGTCGCGGCGCTCCTGCGCGCGGACTACCGGGCCACGCGGCTCCACTGCGACCAGGCCTCGGCGATGTTCCGGACCGCGGTCGCGGGCGTCGCGTTCGACCAGCACGTCGCCGACTACTTCGGGATCGTCGCGACCTACTGGCTGGGCGAGTGGGGCGAGCTCGCGCGCCGCCGCCGCGCGCTGGTGCGGGTGGCCGACAGCACCGACGACCGCTTCGCGCGGCTGTGCGCGCAGACCGGGCCCGGCATCGTCGTCGATCTGATCGCCGGCGCCGATCCCGACGCGCTGCACGCCGAGCTCGCCGCGACCATGCAGCAGTGGCCGCGCGCGCAGGCGCCGACCTCGTTCGCGCGCCAGCTGGTGGCCGCGACGACGATCGATCGCTTCCGGGGCCGCGACGATCTGGCGCTGGCGCGGCTCGAGGAGGCCTGGCCCCACCTGACGCGCACGCGCGTGCTCGCGACCGACCAGAACAAGAGCACGATCCTCGCGGTGCGCGCGCCGGCGCTGCTCGGCGTGGGGCGCCTCACCGAGGCCGCGGTCGACGCCCGCGCGATGCGTGGGATGGCGTCGATGACCGGGCCCGCGGCGCTGACCGAGGCCGCGATCGTGGCCCACGGCGGCGGCGACCCGCGCGCGCTGCTCGACGAGGCGGTCAGCGCCGCCGAGGCCGCGGGGCTGATGGCGGTGGTCGCCGCGGCCCGCGCGCGCCGCGGTCGCGTGCTGGGTGGCGACGACGGCGCCGCCGAGCGCCTGGCGGCGATCGATCTGGCGACCCGGCTCGAGCTCGGCGACGCCGAGCGCGCGTTCGACCTCCTCGCGCCGTGGCCGTAACGGACGCCGTCAGATTCTCGCGGGCCGCCTCAGAATTTCGTCAGCGAAGATGCGGACCTGGCGTAGATCGCCGGCCGCGCGGCTGCGTTTGTCTCTCCACGGACCACGACCCCTCACCTTCGTCGCCCGGTCCAGGAGGAACTCGACATGATCCGCCGGCTCGCCCACCTCGCCCTCTCGCTCACGCTCCTCACCACCGCCGCCACGCCCGCCCTCGCTCGCGGCTTCGCCGCCCCGCCCGCCGACGCCGCCGAGGCCCGCGCCCCGGTCCAGGACTCCGCCGACCGGGACCTCGAGTACCGCCCGACCTTGTCCGACGCCGCCCGCGCGCGGCTGCGCGCGGTCCTCGCCAAGCGCCGCGATCGCAACGTCCGCGCGTTCGCGCGCTACGTCAGCCGCGGCCGCTTCCCGCACAACTTCGACGGCCCCGGCAGCCGCAACGTCTGGCGCGACCGCGAGGGCCACCTGTGCGCGGCGGCGACCATGATCGATCGCGCGGGCGCGCACGCGCTGGTGGCCAAGGTCGCGCGCACCGACAACTTCATCCGCCTGGCCGACGTCACCGACGGGCCGCTGCTCGACTGGATCCTCACGTCGGGCCTGACCCACGCCGAGGTGATCGCGATCCAGGAGCCGTTCATGGGCCCCGAGGAGCAGCTGCGCCCGGCCGACTGGCGGACCGCCGAGGACGCCCGCCTGCGCGTGCGCTACGCCGAGGTCCGGGGCCAGCTCGCGGCCGCGCGCACGACCAGCCTCGACGCCGCGATCGACGCCCTCGCGCTGCGGCCCGACCTGGTCGCGCGCCTTATCGGCGGCTAGCCGCGCGCGGCCGGCGGACGACCTTGTTGAGCCGCTCGGCCTGGAGCTTGAGCGAGCGCCGCAGGCCCTGCTTGCCGCCGACCGCGCCCAGGCCCATGCCGTACATCTCGTCGATGCCGCGGACCGCGCACGTCCACATCGTCACGAGGATCGCGAGATCGGCCGCGGCCCGGCGGGTCGACGCCGCCGGGATGACCAGGCCGTAGGTCTCGGACACGAACCGCAGGTTGCTGAGGATCTTGACGATGCCGTCGCGATCGACGTCGCCGTGCCAGAACACGACCCGCGACACGATCAGCTCCTGGTGCCGCCGCAGGAACTCGGCCATCGAGATCGGATTGGTGAGGCGCCCGGCCGGCTTGCAGATCTCGAGCAGGTCCTCGAGGTACTCGTTCCAGTACATCGCCAGGCTGCGGTTCTCGGGCCGGCGCAGGAACTTGATGCGGTCGATCGAGAAGTCGGCCTTGATCGGCGCGTGGAACCGCGGCCGGATCGCGTGCAGGTCGTAGAGCACCGGCGGGCGCTCGCGATCGAAGTCGACGTCGTCGTAGTGCCACCGGACGCGCAGCTGCGGCCACGTGTGGATCGTCAGCACCGGATCCTGCTCGGAGTCGATCACCAGGAAGCGGTTGCCCTCGACCCCGACCACGGTGATCCAGTGCGTCCACCCGTCCACGCACAAGAGCACCGGCACCTGGTCCTCGCGCAGCACCTTGACCAGCCGCTTGCGGGCCTCCTCGGCGTCGCGCGATCGCTCGAGCACGAGGTCGCAGTCGAAGGAGCGCGCCGCGCGGGCGAGGCGGATCTCGTTGGTCCCGCTCCACCAGTGGGTGCGCGCGGTCTTCGCGATCTCGCTGGCGTGGACCGCCCGGCCGAGCGCGACCAAGGCGTGCTTGAGCGCGAACGGACCGCAGGTCCACTCGTTCGGTTGAGGGTAGAAACCGGGTCGGTGCTGGGCGGCGAGGTTCGTTGCCATCGGGACCTTCAAAGAGTATCGCGGGCTGGTGCCGGCGCCACTCTTTCGATCGCCTATTAACTCTTTAATATCAACATGTTATACCTCAGAGATCCCCTCGAAAATGGCCCTCGACATCGCCTCCGAGACCGTTTCTTGGCGCCGGCAGGCCACCGCTGCGGCCCGGCCGAGGCGCCACAGGATATACATTTCAATACGTTAGGCTCGATGCACGGCTTGCGGGGCCCTGTCATCGAGTCAATACACTTTCATTTCAGTAGCTTACGGCATCATTCGGGGACCGAAAACCAGTCCTCTGGAGGCCAGGTTTGGCCGTCCGCGAGCCGATCTGGGGCCAGCCCGAGCCCCTCGAGTCGCGCCAGCATCACGGCGCAGGTCGGGCACGGATCGAGCGCGGTCCCCACCGGCAGGTACGGATCGTCGCCGCTGGCCTCGCACCGGATCGCGGCCGGCGGGAGCCCCGCGAACGCGGCGCGCAGCGCGTCGCCATCGAGCGCGCCCGGCGCGATGCCCGCGCGTCGTTCGATCGCGCCGAGGTAGTGCGACAGCGCGCGCGGCAGCGGGCACGCGCCTGGCGCGGCGGCGCCCGGCACCAGCTGGTTGCGCGCGATGGCCCGGACCCACGCGAGGTAGTACGCGTCGAAGTCGGGCGCGACCGCGGCGATCGCGCCCGCGCAGGTGCGCGCGTCGATCCACACCTGCCCGGCGCGCGCGCCGCCGACCACGAGCAGCGCGAGCTGACCGCACCCGAGGTGACCGAGCGCGACCACGCCGCGGTAGGCGGCCCGGCCCGCGACGTCCGGGTCGAACGCGCCGCGCGCGTGCGCGAGCTGCGCCGGGTGATCGAGCGGCCACAGCCCGTGGAACGGCCCGGCGCCGTGACCGCCGACCTCGCCGACGAAGCGGCGGTATCCGTCGGGCAACCGCTGGCCGATCGTCGCCTCGAGCGCGTCGAGGCGCGCGGGCGCGAGCGGCGGCGCGAGCTGGTAGCGGTGGCGCCGCGCGCCGAAGCGGCGCAGGTGCGGATCCGCGCGCGCGGCCTCCTCCAGCCACGCGCGCAGCGTCGTGGCGTACTCGCCCGGCGAGACCGGTGCCGACATGTGCTCAGGTCGCAGGCGGGGCGCGCTGTGTCAACCGGCCGCGTCGGGGTTTCGTGACACGCCCGAGCGCGTGCGTTATGGTCCGCCGGCTGATGCGGTACGTCGACGAGCTCACTGATGCGGTGCGCTCGCAGCTCGCCCTCGCCTACGGCATCAAGGATCAGCTCGGCTCGGCGCTGCGCAGCCGCCTGAAGGAGGGCTACACGCTGGCCGACCTGCGGGCCGACGCGATGGCCGGGCTGGTCGTCGGCATCGTCGCGCTGCCGCTGTCGATGGCGCTGGCCAAGACCACCGGCGTCGCGCCCCAGCACGGCCTCTACACCGCGATCATCGCCGGCATCGTCTGCGCCCTGCTCGGCGGCAGCCGGATGCAGATCACCGGGCCGACCGCCGCGTTCGTCGTCATCCTCGAGCCGATCGTCGCGCGCCACGGCGTCGGCGGGCTGCTGGTCGCTGGCTTCATGGCCGGCGTGATCCTCGTGCTCATGGGGGGTCGCGCGGCTCGGCAAGCTGATGCAGTTCATCCCCCACCCGGTCACGACCGGCTTCACCGCCGGCATCGCCGTGGTGATCGCGGTGATCCAGCTGCGCGACGCGTTCGGGATCCACCTGCCCGGCAAGCCCCACGGCACGATCGACTTCCTCGGCGCGCTCTGGGACGGCCGCGCCAGCGCCAGCGGCTGGGACGCGCTGGTGTGCGGGGTGACGCTGGCGCTGCTGATCGGCCTGCCGCGGATCATCAAGCGCGTCCCGGCGCCGCTCCTGGCGATGGTCGCGGCCGCGGGCCTGACCGCGCTCCTGGCCCACCTGATCGACGGCTTCCACGCCAACACGATCGGCTCGACGTTCACGGTCGTGATCGACGGCGAGACCGTCCACGGCATCCCGCCGCTGCCGCCGCTGCCGGTCCTGCCGTGGCACCTCGGCGACGCCCACGGCCAGCCCTTCAGCCTGACCTACGGGCTCATCCGGGAGCTCCTGCCGTCGGCGTTCGCGATCGCGGTCTTGGGCGCCATCGAGTCGCTGATGTCGGCGGTGATCGCCGACGGCATGGCCGGCACCAAGCACGATCCCAACGCCGAGCTGATCGCGCTGGGCGTCGGCAACATGGTGTGCCCGTTCTTCGGCGGCATCGCCTGCACCGGCGCGCTGGCCCGCACCGCGACCAACATCCGCGCCGGCGCGCGCTCGCCGCTGTCGTCGGTGGTCCACGCGCTGTTCATCCTGGCCTGCACGATCGCGCTGGCGCCGCTGATGGCCTACCTGCCGCTCGCGGCGATGGCGGCGCTGCTGTTCGTCGTCGCCAAGAACATGAGCGAGGTCCGGCACTTCGTGCGGCTGATCCGGATCGCGCCGCGCAGCGACGTGCTGGTCCTGCTGACCTGCTTCACGCTGACCGTGGTGTTCGACATGGTGATCGCGGTGTCGGTCGGCGTCATGCTCGCGGCGTTGCTGTTCATGCGCCGGATGGCCGTGCTCACCAAGGTCACGCTCGACACCGGGGCCGCCGAGCGGTTCGACATGCCGCCCGGCGTCCGGATGTACGAGATCGCCGGGCCGATGTTCTTCGGCGCTGCCCACCTCGCGATGGAGACCCTCGAGACCATCGGCGGCGACACCCGGACCCTGATCCTGTCGATGACGAAGGTCGACGTGATGGACGCGACCGGCCTGGTCGCGCTCGAGTCGATGCTCGACCAGCTCGGCCGCGACGGCCGCAAGGTCATCGTCGCCGGCCTGGGCGCCGAGCCGCGGGCGCTGGTCGAGCGCGCCGGCATCAAGCGCATCCCCGGGCGGCTGGCGTTCGCGCCCGACGTCGACACCGCGGTGTCGATGGCCATCGTCCACACCGCCCGCACCCCGACCTGACCGGCGCCGGCACCGCGCCGGCGGCGTCGCCTCGGTGGTCGACGCCGCCGCGGTGGTCAGCAGCGCGATCGGCCACCCCCGCCCGCACCCGGACCTGACCCGCGCGATCACCGCACCGGCGGCGTCGCCTCGGTGGTCGACGCCGCCGCGGTGGTCAGCAGCGCGATCGGCCACCCCCGCCCGCACCCCGAACTGACCGGCGCGGTCAGCGCACCGTCGGCGTCGCCTCGGTGGTCGACGCCGCCGCGGTGGTCAGCAGCGCGATCGTCCACACCGCCCGCACCCGGACCTGACCCGCGCGGTCACCGCACCGGCGGCGTCGCCTCGACCACGGTGGCCCCAGCGGCGTCGTCGACCACCAGCAGCGCGAACCGCTCGACGCGATCGAGGTCGTCGGTCGACAGGGTCGCGTAGTCGAAGCGCCCGCACAGGTCGGTGTAGCCGTCCTTGTAGAACTGCACCGCGCCGCCGCGCAGGCGCGCGTAGCACTTCACGTAGGCCGCGGTCCGGGCCGCGCCGGTACCGGCGTGGCGGACCTGCACGCGCCCGTACGGCGCGGTCACGGTGACGGCGAGCTCGTGGGCGAAGTGCGTGGTCGCGGCCCGGGCGCCGCCGGCGACGGCCTCGATGACCAGGCTGTGGCGGCGCAGCTCGACCGGCAGCGGGCACCGGGTCGGCCCGACCGCCGCCAGCTCGACCTCGTCGACCCGTCCGGGCGCGATGAACCCGAACCGCCCGCCGTCGGCGCCGAAGAACGGCTGGCGCGAGAACAGGAGCTCGAGATCCATGCGGTAGTAGCGGACCTGCGCCCGCTCGACCCCGGCGTGGTCGAGCACGACCGCGTCGCCGTCGACGCGCACCGCGACCGTGGGCGTCTGCCGCGCGGCCGCCGCCAGCGCCTGCTCGCGGCTGTCGGGATCGGTCACCGGCGCGGCCGCGGCGCCGCCGGCCTCGTCGAGCAGCGCGGCCAGCGCCGCGAAGCGCGTGCGCCAGCGATCGACCGGGTGCTCGAGGTGGGCGGCGATCCGCGCGCGCGCGGCGGCGAGGTCGCCAGCGACGATCGCCGCGTAGGCCTGCAGGTAGTCGCGCTGGAGCGCGGCCGGGGCGTCGCCGTCGTCGGCCCGGGCCAGGTACCCGATCGCGTCGTCGGGGCGATCCATCGCGAACAGGTAGTGGCTCGCGGCCAGGAAGTCCTCGGCGCGCGGGCGCGGCCGGTGGCCGACCTGCTCGAGGAACTGCTGCCACTGCCGGGCCAGGCCGTCGTTGAGGATCGTGCGGCGATCGCCGAGGCGGTGGGCGCGGGCGTTGATCAGCGGCGCGTACTCGAGGTGCTGGTAGGTCGCGCGCTCGACCGGCTCCCACGTCACCAGCGGGCTGGCGAACGTCGGCCCGACGTCGCCGAGGTCGGCGCCGAGCGCGGCCAGCCACTCGCCGGCGCGGACGCGGTCGTGGTGCACGAGCGCGTACGACCACAGCGTGGCGTCGAGGACGCCGCGGCCGGCCAGGGCCGCGGTGATGCGCTCGAACGCGGCGCGGTCGCGACAGCGCCAGGCGATCGCCTCGAGGTCGACCCGCCCGAGGTTGCGCTCGGCGAGGAAGTGGCACACCTCGTCGAGCGAGCCGCGCTGGGCCAGGTGCGGCCACGACCCGGCGTCGACCGTGCTGGGCACGGCGACCACTATGAGGCGCCGCGGCTCGATCGCGGCCATCAGCACCGGCTCGGCGCCGGCGGCGCGCGTGACCTGGGCGCCGTAGTGATCGAACCCGCCCGCGCGCGGGAAGTAGAACGGGTACTCGACGGTCGTGCTCTGGTACGGCTCGAGCCGGCAGCGGGTCGTGGCGGTGGCGATGGCGCCGCCGACCGCGATCGCGCCGACCGGGATCTGGTGCAGCACCGCCAGCTGCTGGGTCCGGCTGGTCGGGTTGGTGACGACGATCTGGCAGGCGTAGACCACGCCGACGAGGAGCTCGCCGGTGACGTACTTCTCGATCTGCTCGGCGCCGTCCCAGGTCCAGCGGTCGTCGGCGCGGAAGTAGCTCTGGCCGATCAGCACCTGCTGGTTGGGCGGGCCGGCGACGGCCGCGACCTCGATCACCGCGGCGATCGCGTCGCTGCCGGCGGTGAGCGTGGCGCCGGCGCCGGCCGCGACCACCGCGTGGCGCGCCGCGGCGAACGGCAGATCGATGAACGCCAGCGCGGCCATCGCCGCCGGCAGGCTCGCCGCCGCGTCGACGACGTGCGGCGACAGGAACCGACCGCCCGGGTGCCCGGCGAGGTCGCGCCACAGCCGCGCCGCCGGGATCAGCGCCGCGTCCACCGACTCGACCCGGCGCTGCCACCAGTTGTGCTCGGCCCACTCCTGGGTGCGATCGGCGGCGCGAAACAGCGGCGCCTGCTCCTCGCGCTCGACCACGTCGTCCGACTCGTCGTCGTCGGCGCGGTCGGCGCTGCGACTGCGCATCGCGCCCTTCTTGGCCTTGGGCCTGGCCTTGGCCGCGGCGCCGCCGCCCCCGAGCCCGCCGACGCCCTCGGTCGTGATCCCCCGCGCCAGCTCCAGCATCGGCTCGGCCTCTGCCGCCGCGAACTCGTCGGCGAGGCCGTCGCCGGCCAGCGCGCCGCCGGCGACGATCGTGTCGACCAGCCGATCGTCGGCGCCCGGGTCCGGCGCCAGCAGCTCGACCGCGTCGGCGAGACGCCGATGCACCAGCGGCCCGACCTCGGGGTGGCGCCGAGCCAGGAGCGCCAGCTCGAGCGCGTTGAGCCGCGCCAGCCGCCACGGCTCGAGGTCCGCGCGCAGGTCGGCGTCGGTGAGCCAGCGATCGATGAAGGTCGGGTGCAGCTTGGCCGCGAGGTACGGCTTGATCGCCCGATCGAACAGCGGTCGGTCCTTGCCGTAGATGAACAGCGCCAGCTCGTGGCAGGCGTGGCGCGAGTACAGGCTCAGGCGCTCGGCCTCGGGCAACGACGGCCACCGCGCCAGGAAGTCCCAGCTCGCGAGCGTGGCGTCACCCGACAGCGCGCACAGCGCCCGGTAGAGCTTGTCGACGGTGTCGACCAGCTCGACCCGCGAGGTCGCACGATCGACGACGGTGATCGCGGCGCCGGCGGGGGCCGCCACGAGGCGCCGATCCTCGCGCACGTGGCGATCGAGCGGCAGCGGGCTCGCCAGGCGCAGATCGCGCACGGCCAGGGGCGCGCCGGCGCGCTGCAGCCGGTGGGCGGTGGTGGCCGACGGATCGACGACGACCACGTGGACCTGGGTCGCGGCGCCGAGCGCCGCCGCGGCGACGGTGAGCGTCCCGTCGGCGTCGGGCGCGAGGTTGGCCAGCACGATCGGCCCCGCGGCCAGGAAGTCGTAGGCGGCGAACGCCGGATCGATCGACGCCGCCTGGGCGCCGCCGTAGCCGGCCATGCTCGCGGCCCGCATCGGCGCCGACGGTGCCGGGGCCGGCGACGGATAGCCGCCGCCCCGGCGCGCCTCCTGGACCGAGGTCGAGGTCGCGCGCAGCGCCCACGGGTTGAGCAAGAGCGACGGCTTGTCGAGCAGCACGCCGGCGCGGCGGCCCTGGCGCTGGCGGTCGAGCACGTAGCGGTACTCGTCGCCGATGTCGCGGCCCGACAGGTAGGTCGCGCGCCCGAGCGCGCCCCCGTGCTGCTGCGGCCCGCGCACGGTCGCGGTCAGGCGCGGGTCGGCCGCCGGCGCCGGCGCCAGCGCGGACGCGAGCACGTGCACGCGCGTGTGCGGCGACGCGTCGCTGATCGCGATCTCGACGTCGCCAGCGGCGGTCCCCGTGACCGTCGCCGTGGTCGGCCGGCGCGCGGCGATCTCGACCAGCGCGTGGGGCAGCGCGGCCCAGCCCCGGGCGACCGGCGTCGCGGCCGGCACGACGATGAGGTCGTGGTCGACGCCCGCGGCCCACGCGCGGTAGCGGCCCGGCGCGAGCCCGGACACGATCAGCCGACCGGGCTCGGCCCGCACCTGGGCCGCGCAGTCGCGGGTCGGCACGCCGCCGCGCAGCTCGACCAGCGACCAGGCCTGGGCCGCGAGCGCCTCGCCCCCGCGTGCGGTGGCGACCAGCACGACGACCTCGGTCCCGGCCGCGACGATCTGCGCGGTCGGCGCGGTCGGCGCCAGCGCGTCGAGCCGGAACTCCTGGGTGACGTCGCCGAGCGTCGCGCTGATGGCCTCGATCCCACGCAGCGGCCCCAGGAACACCTCGCCGAGCTCGTCGGTGGCCAGCACCACGTCGACGGGCTGCGTGACCGCGCGGGCCCGCAGCCGCAGCGCCAGCGCCCGGCCACCGCGCGCCTCACCCGACTTGCCCAGCGCGACCAGCCGCAGGCCGTCGGCGCCGGGCCGCAGGTACACCGCGCCGGTGGCCAGGCCCGCGTGGATCGTGCCGACGCTGATCGCGTGGTCGGCGCGCACGTCGATCGTGCGCTGCTCGGACACCACGCGCACGCGCCCGCCGACCGCGAGCGCGATGTCGCGGACGTCGACCGGCACGGGGATCTCGACGACGGCGTCGCGCGGATCGCCCACGACCAGCGGCTGGCGTTGCTTGGCGGTCACGTCGCGGCGATCGGTCGTCGCGATCTCGACGTAGGCGTCCTCGAGCACGGCCAGCGACACCGGCGCGCCGCCGATCGCGAGATCGAGCCGGACCACCGCGCGCGCGGTCTCGCCCGGGATGACGGCCTGGCGATCGAGCAGCCACGCCGCGGTGAACTGGTAGGTCTCGGCGCGCAGCTCGACCCGGGCCGCGACCGCGACGTCGCCGTCGACCAGGAGCACCGGCGTCGAGCCCGGCCGGGTCGAGAACGGCAGCGTGATCGCGCCGCTGGCGCCGGCCGGGTAGGCGCGGCCGCCCATCCACACGCTGGCGCCGGGGCAGGCCTGGCCGCGTTCGTCGACGACGTCGACCGCGATCCCGGCCGCGGTCGGCCGGGTCGCGCACCGCAGGTCGCCGCGGCGGATCAGCGCGCGGCTGGCGCGCCCGCCGCCGATCAGCTCGACCACGTAGACGCCGGGCTCGGCGCACGCCGGCAGCGCCAGCCGCAGGTCGTGGCGCACCATCGGCGCCTGGGGCAGCTCGCGCGTCTCCTCCCAGCCGGCGGCCAGGCCGTCGAGGTCGATCGCCGGATCGACGTCGGCGCCGTGGGCGTGGAACCAGGCCGCGGTGTTGATGCGGAAGACCCGCACCCGCAGCGTCGGCACGTTCTTGATCGCGACCGTGACCGCGACCTCGCCGTCCCGGCCCCAGCGGCTCGGGTTGGTCGGCGCCAGCTCGAGGTCGACCCGGTCGCGCAGCGCCGCCACGGCGTCGGCGCCGAGCTGACCGGCCCAGCGCGGATCGGTCGCGCCCGCGAGCAGGCGCACCTCGGCCCGGGCGCGCGTGAGCCAGCCGCCGTCGAGCAGCTCGGCCAGGTCGGCGCCGTCGTCGTCGCGCAGGAGCGCGTGCACGTACGGGCGCACCACCGCCAGATCGTCGCCGACCGCGGGCAGGCCGACCGCGGTCATGAACCCACCGTCGATCGCGACCAGCGTGCCCGCCTGGTAGCGCTCGGTGATGGCGCGGTTCGCGCTCGCGCCGGAGCGCGGCAGCGCCAGGTACGCGCGCAGCCGCGCGCGGTCGAACTGGCCGGTGCGCAGGTCGCACGCGAGGCGGTGGTACAGCACCAGCGCGCGGTGGGGCGCGAACACCTGCGGCAGCGGCGCCAGCGCCGCGAGCACGGCGTCGAGGTACGCGATCCGCGCGTCGACGTCGTCGCTCCAGTCGACGTGGTCGGCCGGGCGCAGGCGCGCGACCGTCGCGGCGACCCAGGCCGGATCGGCGCGCAGCGTCGGCCGCCGCGCCGCCAGCGCGGCGAGGTCGGCGGCGGTGAGCTGGTGGTGGATCGGCAGCGACCCGAACCCGCGCGACGAGCGCTCGCCGAGATCGTCGTCGATGGCCTCGACCAGCCCGGGCAGCCCGGCGCGCTCGAGGCGCTCGAGGTACTGCCGGCGCCGGGTCGCGTCGAGCGTGCGCGGATCGAGGCCGTGGCGGCCCCACGCGGTCAGGCCGTCGAGCCCAGGCCCGCGCGCCAGCGCCTGCGCCACCAGCGCGGCCTCGTCGATCCGCGTCGGCGCGAGCACGCTCGGGTAGCGCTGGGCCGCGGTCTCGGTCTCGGGCTGGTGCTCGTGGCTGACGCCGAGCTCGTCGGTCAGCGCGGCGGCGTGCCGCGCGAGATCGACGCCGGCGAGCAGCAAGCGCTGGCGCCGCTGCAGCCGCTGGAACCGGTCGGTGTGACCGTGGTGGCTCGGCCAGGTCGCGAGGATCGCGTCGACCTCGGCCAGCGCGCCGCGGTGCTGGAGGTCGATCGCGCGCCAGTAGTCGTGGTCCTCGCTGCCGGCGACGAGCTGCGCCAGCGCGGTGGTGCGATCGTCGGAGAGCGCCAAGGCCTCGAGCTGCTCGGTGTCCATGGCGCGAGGGTACCGCCGCGGCTCCGCCTGGTCGGGCCGGGGGCGACCGAAGTTCCGCCGCGCCGGTTTTGCCGCGCCCGCGCGCGGGCCGCGTAGTACGGTGCGGCGGTGGCGCCCCGCCTGATCGCCGTGCTCGCCGCGCTGCTCGCGCTCGGGATCCTCGTCGACGACGCCGAGGCCCGCCGGCCCAAGCCCAAGCACAAGCGCGCGCACGCGACCCGCCGCGCGCCCCGGCGACCCGCCAACATGCCCGACGGCTGGACGTGGCCGCCCTCGAAGACGATGCGCGCCGCGGGCAAGGCCTGCACGACCGAGCTGTCGCGGCTGGGCGTGGCCTGGAAGCCGGCCACGGCCGCGCGCAAGATCGCGACGCCGATCACCGTGCCGGCGATGGTGTTCGGCGGGGTCAAGCTGGTGCCGACGTTCCGCCGGCCGCCGTTCGTGATGGACTGCCAGCTCGCGCGGGCGCTGACGATGCACGGCCGGGAGCTCCACGCCCGCGGCGTCCGCGAGCTGCACTTCTCGCGCATCTACGGCTACACGCCGGTGCGCACGCGCGGCAAGGTGCTCAAGGCGCTGTCGCGGCACGCGCTCGGCCTCGCCGTCGACGTGCGGGCGATCGTCGACGACACCGGCCACAAGGCGGTCGTGCAGGACGACTACCTCAAGGACGACCCGCTGCTGCTCGCGGTCGAGGCGTACCTCAACGACTCGGGTGGGTTCCGCACGGTGCTGACGCCGCGCAACGATCCCGCCAGCCACTACGATCACTTCCACGTCGAGGCGCGCGCCGACTTCAGCGCCCCGCCGACGCCGAAGCGCCCGCGGTCGTGAGGACGCTCGCGGCGCTGGCGCTGGCGCTGGCCGCGGCGTGCGCGGCCGAGGGCGCCGACGGGCCCGACGGCGGCGGCGCCGACGACGACGGCGGCGCGCCCGACGCCGACCCGTGCCAGGCGCCGACCGCGGCGCCGGCCTGGCTCGACGCCTACCTGACCTCGACCATCGCCAAGCTCACCGGCGCCGCCGAGCTCGCGCCGGGCGTCCGCCTGACCGATCGCGCGACCGCCACGCGGCGCGCCGCGACCCGGACGTTCCTCACCGCCGAGCTGACCGGCCTCGGGCTCGCGGCGTCCCTCGACGACTACGGCCAGGGCGCCAACGTCGTCGGCGAGCTGCCCGCGACCAGCGGCGCCGGGGCCGCGCTGGTGATCGTCGGCGCCCACCTCGACACCGTCGCCGGCAGCCCCGGGGCCGACGACAACGCCTCGGGCGTCGCCACGACGCTCGCGGTCGCGCGCATGCTGCGCGACGTCGCCTGCCGCGATCGCCGGATCCAGTTCGTGCTGTTCGATCAGGAGGAGATCGGCCTGATCGGCTCGACCTACCTCGCGAACCGCCTGCGCCAGACCGGCGCCGACGTCACCGCGGTCCACACGCTCGATCAGCTCGGCTGGGACGGCGACGGCGATCGCCGGTTCGAGATCGAGCTGCCGACGCCGACCCTGTGGGCGCAGTACCAGGCCGCGGCGACCACGCTCGGGGTGGGCGTCGACGAGACCGCCACGGGCTCGACCGATCACCAGGCGTTCCGCGAGCGCGGCTTCCCGGCGGTCGGCGTCAGCGAGGAGTTCGCGTCCGGCGACACCACCCCGTACTACCACGCCGCCACCGACACCGCCGCCACGCTGACGATCCCGTACGTCGCCCTGGGCGCGCGCCTGGTCGCGCTGGTGGTCGCCCGCGAGGTCGGCGCACCGTGAGCTGCGCGCGGCGCGACACCTGACGCCGCCGCGATGACAAGCAGGGCATGAGCGCCCTCGTGCCGACCCCGTGGCTGGCCGCCGTCCTGACCGTGGCGACCACCGCCGCGACCGCAACCGCGCGCCCCGCGACCTGCCCGGCGCCGGCGTCGGCGCCGGTGGTGCCGCCCGAGGTGCCCGAGCCCGGCTGCCCGACGGTGACGCTCGGCGCGTGCACCGCGCACTGCATGCCGTCGATGACGCACCTGGTGTTCGCCTACGACGGCGGCGCCGTCGTCACGATCGCGCGGCTGATGGCGATGACAGCGCAGGTCGCGCGCGCCGGCTGGACCGTCACCGGCCGCCACAGCAGCTACGCGTTGATCGTGCAGGCCCGCCGCGGCCACGACGCGCTGTCGTTCGTGCTCGCGCTCGACCGTCGGCCGCGGATCGAGATCACGTTCGCGCCGGGATGAACGCAGGCGCACCACCCGCCGGCTCGGTCGCGGCGGCGGCGTGGACCGTTGACGCCTTCGTCGACGGCGTGCGCTAGCAGCGCGCGCCCTCGTCGTAGCCGGCGCGGTAGCCCTCGTCGTAGCCGGCCGGCCAGCCGTCGGCGTAGCCGCGGTCGTAGCCGTCGGCGTAGCCGTCGGGGTACGCCTGCTGGTAGCAGCTCGTGTACGCGGCGGCGTAGGCGTCATCCCAGCCGGCGCCGAAGCCATCGTCGTAGCCGGGCTGATAGCCGGCGGCGGCGCCGTCGACCTGCCCGGCGGGCCACCCGGCGGCGTAGCCCACCTGATAGCCGGCCTGGAACTCGGGGTTCGCGCGCTTGCCCTCGGCGAGCCCGCGCTCGTACGCGAACGGATCGACCTCGGCCTGGTACCCGCGCTGGTAGCAGGCGGCGACGTCCTCGGGATCGGGCCGGTCGCCGGCGCGCAAGGTCGAGCTGCAGGTCGCCGCGCCCGCGGTCCATCCGTCGTCCCAGCCCGGCGCGTAGCCGTCGCTCCACGCCGCCGACCACGCCGCGTCGTAGGCGTCCTGCCACCCGTCGGCGACGCCGGCCGCGACGCCGTCGTCGCAGCCCGGCCCCGAGCCCGCGGCGCCACCCGCGCGCCAGCCGACCGCGTAGCCGTCGGCGTAGCTGCCGGCGAAGCCGTCGGCGTAGCCCGCGCGGTAGCCGTCGGCGCGGCCCTCGTCCTCGCCGTCGGCGCGGGTCAACGCCAGCCCGGCGCGCCGCCCCTGCGCGAACGCGTCGCGGTTGGCCGTGGCCGCCGCGCCGGTGCCGTCGTCGAACGACGCCTGGAGCGCGCCGCCGTCGGCGCAGTCGAGCGTGTCGCAGCCCGAGAGCAGGCCGACGGCGAGGGCGACGGCGAGGGCGAGCGCGAGGAGCGAGCGCATCGCCACGCAGGCTTGCAAGCGCAATTCCAGGGGCCCGCACCGCCGCCCCCGACGCGATTCCGGCCACCTGCGCGCCACCAGCGGCGCGCCAGTGTGGCCGCCGCGCCTCAGCCCGTGACACGCGCGCCCTGGCGAATCGGGTCAGGCGCCCTTGATCGTGCGCCGCCCGTCGCGCGGCATCCGCCGGGCGATCGTCGTCAGCAGCCACCACAGCGACGCCAGCCCCGGCGACAGCGCCGGCTTCCCGGTGGTGAGCAGCGCCGCGGCCAGGTCGCGCTCGGGGTCGGCCCACACGAACACGTTGGTGAAGCCGAGGTGGCCGAACGCCTTGGGCGTGCCGAGGCCGAACGGGCTGGTGACGTTCGAGCCGAGCAGGAACCCGGCGCCGTAGCGGATCGGCGCGCCCAGCGTGAGATCGAGCTCGAGGTAGCTCTGCTCGGCGACCGCGCGCGCGATCGTGCGCGGCGCGAACACGCGGGTGCCGTCGAGCTCGCCGCCGTCGAGCAAGAGCTGCATGAACCGCGCGGCGTCGCCGGCGCTGGTGCAGATGTTCCCGGCCGGGATCACGGCGTGCAGGAACCGCGGGTCGTTGGAGATCCGCACCGCGTCGGCGAACCCGACCGACAGCGCCCGCTTGATGAACCCGGCCAGCGGCGGCACCACCGGCGGCCCCGTGAACGCGTTCTCGGCGACGTCGCGCAGCCGGTCCGGCGCCACCCCGAAGCCGAAGCTGCTGAGCCCGAGCGGCCGCGCGATCTCGTCTTGCAGGAACTGCTGCACGTCGCGGCCGGTGACGCGCTCGATCACCGCGCCCAGGATGAAGCCGCCGGTCAGCGCGTGGTAGCCGAGGCGCCGCCCGGGCCGCCACACCGGCGACTGCTCGCACAGGAGCGCCAGGATCTCGGCCGGCCGCCCCAGCAGGTTGGGATCGGCGAGCTGCGACGGGATGCGCGGGATGCCGGCGCGGTGGGTCAGCACGTGGCGCAGCGTGATCCGGTGCTTGCCCTTCTTGCCGAACTCGGGGACGTAATGCGCGACCGGATCGTCGAGGTGGACCAGGTGGCGCTCCTCGAGGAGGTGCACCAGCATCGCGGTCACCATCTTCGACGCCGAGAACATGCAGTAGAGCCCGTCGGTGCGGGCGGCGACCTTGCGCACGTCGGCGGCGTCGTGGGGGCCGTTGCCGCGGGCGTGGCCGATCGCGCGATCGATCAGCACGTGGCCGCGCCGCCGGACGCACAGCGCCAGCGCCGGGTACAGGCCGGACTCGTAGGCGCCGACCGCGGCGCGCCAGATCGCGTCGACGTCGCCGGCGGTGACCCCGGCCGCCGCAGGATCGCCCTCCGCGCCGATCGCGGTCACCTCGGCCGCCGGGAACGGGCGGACCAGCGTCTCGAGACCGCGGCGCAACAGTGCCGGCATCGGTCCATGGTCGACGGTGCCGGCCGGCGACGCAACTCCCGGACCGCGGTGCTTCAGCGCACGCCGCGCGCGGCGCGACCGCGGGCGGTCGCCAGCAGCCCGATGGCCGCGAGCACGCCGAGCACCGCGCACATCGCCCACGGCCCCCGCGGCCCGAACGCCGCGACGGTGACCTGCCCGGTCACCGGCGCCAGCATCGCGGCCACGCCCGACGACAGCCCGAACACGCCCTGGTAGCGGCCCCGGGCCTCGGGCGGCGCCAGGGTCGCGACCACGCTGCCGAAGAACGGCGACTGCATGATCTCGCCCGAGGTCCAGACCGCGACCGCGACCGCGTGCAGCGGCACGGTCGTGGCGAGGCCGTGGCCGCCCATGCCGACGCCGCACAGCACCGCCGCCACCGCCAGCACCGGCGCGCTGGCGCGGCCGCCGAGCCACGCCGTCACCCACGGCTGCACGACGATGATCAGGACGCCGTTGACCGCGATGATCGCGCCGTAGGTCGAGGTCGCGTAGCCGGCGTGCTCGAGGTGGAGCGACAGCGTCACCGTCGACTGGTGGAAGACCAGCGTCGTCGCGAGGATCAGCCCGACGAAGATCATGAACACCCGATCGGTCAGGACCGTCGCCAGCGACACCCGCGGCGCCGTCGGCGCGACCACCACGGCCGGCCGGGTCTCGGGCACCCACGCCAGGACGATCACGCCGTAGAGCGCCATCGTCACGGCGTCGCCGATGAACAGCGCCCGGTACGACCAGCCGGCCATGGCGCCGGCGGCGAGCGGCGCGATCGTGAAGCCGAGGTTGATCGCCCAGTACAGGACGCCGAAGGCGCGCGGGCGGTCGGCCGCCGGCACCACGTCGCTGACGAACGCCATCACCGCGGGGCGGTACAGATCGCCGACCAGCCCCAGCGCCGCCGCGGCCGCGCCGATCGCGGTCGGATCGCGGGCCTCGGCCAGCGCCAGCAGCATCACCGCGCCCGCGAACAGCGACAGCGCCATCGTCGCGCGCCGGCCGATGCGGTCGGCCAGGACCCCGCCGATCAGCGCCGCCCCCATCATGCCGACGCCGTGGCAGGTCGCGATCGCGACCGCCTGGCCGCGCGTGAGGCCGCGCTCGGCGGTCAGGTAGTAGCCGAGCATCGGCAGCACGAAGCCGCCGGCGCGGTTGACCAGCGTCCCCAGCCACACCACCCAGAACGCGTCCGGCAGGCTGCGACGGATCGCGGCGAGGCGGGCGCGCACCGGGCGCAGCCTACCCCGCGCCGGCCGAGATCCGCTATCCTGCCGCCGGGGAAGGCCGGTCCACGGCCCGAAAGGCTACTCATGTCCAGCTCTGACAATCCGCGCGCGCGCGCCCAGGCAGCGATGCGCTCGCTGGGCGGCAACCGCGCGCGCCTGTGGCTCGTCGCGGCCGCGCTCGTGCTGCTCGTCATCGGGATGCGCTCGTGCGTCACCGTCGAGCCCGGCCACGTCGCGGTCCGGGTCAACAACCTGACCGGCGCGGTCGAGACCATCACCCAGCCCGGGCTGATCCTGCGCCTGCCGTTCGGCATCCACACGGTCTACACGATCGAGGCCGCGCCCCAGACCTTCCACATGAAGGGCACCAAGTACATCGACCCGCTCAACGTCGACGAGCTGACCGTGCGCGCGTCCGACGGCTCGAACTTCGTGTTCAACGACACGACGATCCTGTTCCGGGTCATCCCGACCCAGGGCGCCCGGGTCATCGCCGACGCCGGCGAGGGCAACCGCTACCGGATGTGGATGCTGCCCTACGCGCGCTCGATCCTGCGCGACGAGTTCGGCAAGGAGTCGACGATCAGCGTGTCCAACCCGACCACGTTCGGCCAGGCCACCGAGCGGGCCCGCAGCCGGATCAACCAGCTGCTGGTCCACCACGGCCTCGAGGTGACCAGCATCGTCACGCCGCGGCCGCGGTTCTCGAACGAGTACGAGGAGCTGATCGAGTCCCGCAACCAGACCGAGAACGAGCTGTCGGTGATCGACTCGAACCTGCAGCGGGCCGAGACCGAGCGCAGCCGGCGCCTGGCCGAGGTCGATCGCGATCAGAACAAGATCATCCAGGAGAAGCGCGCCGAGCTCGAGGCCGCGCTGGCCACCGCGGTCGCGGCCCAGACCGAGACCCACCGCGCGGTCGACACCACCAAGATCGACAAGGTCGCCGGCGGCGAGGCGACGCTGTCGGCGTCGCGGCAGCGCGCGATCGAGCTCAAGGGCCAGCTCGAGGCGCAGTACGCCTCGAAGAAGGCCGAGATCGACGCGTTCCGGGTCCAGCCGGTCGAGCGCGTGATGGAGCGCCTCGGCGAGCGGCTCGAGGGCGTCGTCATCGACATCCAGCCGTGGTCCAACGACAGCGCGCCGTCGCGGCTCCAGGTCGAGCGGCTCGGAGGTGCCCAGTGAAGTCGCTCATCCTCGTCGCCAAGGTCATCGTCATCGGCGCGCTCGCGCTGTGGATCGTGCCGTGGATCTTCTTCACCAAGGTCGAGCCCGGCCAGATCGGCGTGCGCCGCAGCGCCGCCAGCGGCGTCGACGCCGACGACCTCGGGCCTGGCTGGCGCGTGCGCATCCCCGGCCTGCACAAGCTCACCTATCTGCCCTCGACCTACTTCTTCCTCGACTACACCGGGGACACGGCCGGGCCCCAGGAGCCGCTGGCGATCCGCACCAAGGACAACAACAACGTCACGCTCGACGTCTCGGTGCCGGTCCGGATCAAGCCCGGGCGCGCGAACGAGGTGGTCAAGGCCGGCAACCACAGCAAGGACCCCGACGGGCGGTTCCGCTACATGCGCCTGGCCGAGCAGACCGCGGTCAGCGTGCTGCGCGAGGAGCTGGCCAACCTCGACTCGGTCGGGTTCTACAAGACCGAGCGCCGGCTCGAGATCTCCGACAAGGCCTTGACCATGCTCAACGACGCGCTCGGGCCGCTCAACCTCGAGGCCCAGGCGGTGCTGATCCGCGCGGTCCGGTTCCGGCCCGAGTACGAGCAGCAGCTGCAGCGATCCAGCTCAACGAGCAGAACAAGCTGCTCGACCGCGCCCGCGAGAAGCTGGCGGCCGAGCAGCAGAAGCTCGACAACTACAACCAGGGCACCGCGGCGCTGGCCAGCGCCCGCGAGCAGGACTGGAAGAAGCGCCAGGCTGAGCTCGAGCGCGCTTACCAGATCGGCGGCCTCGACATCGCCGACCCGGTGCCCGGCAAGGCCCGGGCCGCGCTGGCGGCGCTCA
The DNA here is from genome assembly GCA_016717005.1 of Myxococcales bacterium. Classification (NCBI taxonomy): domain Bacteria; kingdom Pseudomonadati; phylum Myxococcota; class Myxococcia; order Myxococcales; species Myxococcales bacterium. Next base: position 1,235,618 of record JADJUF010000039.1, read on the forward strand.
CCCCCGAGGCGCGCGAGGAGACCCGCGCCCGGATCGCGACGGCGCTCGGGCTGGGCGATCCGGCGCTCGTCACCGACGCCTACCTGATCGGCACCAAGAACCTCCAGGCCGAGACCCTCGAGTACAAGCGGCGGGTCACCGCCGAGGGCGAGGCCGTGGCCGGGCGCCTCGAGGCCGAGGGCGACGCGATGCTGGCCAAGGTCCAGGGCGAGTACGAGGCCAAGCTCAACGCGCTCCTGGGCTCGCCAGCCGGGCGCGCCTACGTGGCGTGGCGCGCGGCCGCGAAGATCACCTTCGCCAAGCAGCTGACCTTCAGCTCGCAGGACGGCATCCCGTCGGTGCTGCGCCTGCGGCGGTTCGCCGAGCAGTTCATGGGCCAGTAGCCCGGCCGCCGGTCAGGCGGCGTGATCGTGGGCGGCGTGATCGTGGGCGGCGTGATCACGCGTCGTGATCGTGGGCGGCGTGATCGCGGGCGGCGTGATCGTGGGCGGCGTGATCGCGGGCGGCGTGACCGTGGGCGGCGTGACCGTGGGCGGCGTGATCGTGGGCGGCGTGATCGTGGGCGCGCGCCGGGCCGTGATCGTGGGCGTGGCTGGTGCCGAGCCAGGTCAGCAGGCCGACCCGCGCGATCTGCGCCAGCGCCACCGCCGCCAGCAGGATCGCCGCGACCAGCGCGATCGGCCGCGGCACGACCGTCGCCGCGTCGATCAGCGCCGCCCCGACCGAGCCGATCCCGTCGACGTTGGTCAGCCCGGTCGCGGCGTACGCGGCCACGACCAGGCCCAGCGCGGTCAGCGGACCGGTGACGGTGCTGATCATCGCCCGCGGCGAGCGGCGGTAGGCCGGCGCGGTGATCACCGCCAGCGCCCCGCCCGCGACGATCCACGGCGACGCGCCGACGACGATCGTCGCCAGGTTCTCGCGCAGGGCGTGGGTGAGCGGGCCGTGCTCGTGACCGCCGGTGAGGAACGGCAGCGCCGCGCCCATCGCGACGCCGACGGCCTCGAGGGGACGGGTCGCCGCCGGGACCTCGCGGTCGCCGCTGTCGTGCACCAGCACGTGCAGCAGCAGGCCGCTGACCGCGGCGTTGAGCCAGGGCTCGGCCGACGGCAGCACCGAGCCGTCGAGCCGGGTCAGGAGGATGCCCACGATCGTCGCGGCCAGGAGCCCGACCGCGCGCACGATCGCGCTCCTGCGCCCGCCCAGCTCGGCGAACGTCAGGGTCAGCATCGCGATCAGCGGCACGGTGTGCGCGCCGACGCCGATCAGCAGATCCCAGTGGCGGACCCCGCCGGCCGCGCCGCCGGTGGCCGCGCCCAGGGCCAGGCCGTCGGACAGCTGGTGCACCAGCACCGCGACGTAGCCGAGCTCGGCGGCCATCCGTCGGTGACGCGCGCCGAGCGTGGCCGTGGCGCGCCCCAGCGCGATCGGCGCGACCAGGCCGACGGCGGCCACGATCAGCACGCCCCAGCCCCCGCCGTCGATGGCCTCGGGCAGGATGTGGACGGCGATCGCCAGCGCCACCGCCATGACCGCGAACGCCCGCACCGGGGCCAGCACCCACAGCCGCGCGTCGGCGACCACCGCCGCCATCACGCCGGTCGCGACGGCCGCGATCGCGATGACGAGCGCCAGGTCCATGGGGCCGGCGACGCTACCACATCGGCCGCGCCCACCCTCGCGGCTGGGGTAGCATGCGCCCATGCGGAGCTGGCTCGCGGTCCTCGTCCTGGTGGGCGCGTGTGGCGGCGACGACGCGCCCCCGGCGCCGCTGCCCGAGGTCACCGACCCGCTGCCGCTGGTCGATCCGACGATCGGCACCGGCGGCCTCGGCTTCGGCTACGGCTCGAGCTTCGTCGGCGCCGTCGTCCCCCACGGCCTGATCAAGCTCGGCCCGGACACCAGCGGCGCGTTCGGCACGGTCGCCTTCCAGCACTTCTCGGGCTACTTCGCCGAGGACGACACGATCGAGCAGTTCACCCACCTGCACCTGCACGGCGCCGGGGCCACCGACTACGGCGTGCTGGCGGTGATGCCGACGACGGCGTTCGATCCCGCAAAGCCGCGCGCGTCCGACTACCGCGCGAAGTTCGCCAAGGCCGACGAGCACGCCAGCGCCGGCCGCTACGCGGTCACCCTCGCCAGCGGCGTCGCCGTCGAGCTCACCGCCACCGCCCGCGCCGCGCACCACGTCTACACGTTCCCCGGCGGCGGCGGCGCGCTGGTGCTCGACCTCGCGGCCGCGCTCGGCGGCGACGTCACCGACGCGGCGCTCCAGCTCGACGCCGGCGCCCAGACCGTGCGCGGGCGGTTCCACCACGCCGGCAACATGAGCGGCGGCTACGGCGGCTACGATCTCTACTTCACCGCGCGCACCCGCGCGCCGTGGGCCAGCGCCCAGGTCTGGGCCGACGGCCAGCCGCCCGGTGCCGGCACCGACGCCGCCGGCACCGGCGTCGGCGCGGCGCTGGTGTTCGCCGGCGGCCCGGTCGAGCTCCAGGTCGCGGTGTCGCTGGTCGACGCGGCCGGCGCCGACGCCAACCTCGCGGCCGAGCTGCCGGGCTGGGACGCCGCCGCCACCTACGCCGCGGCCCAGGCGGCCTGGCGGACCTTGCTCGGCGCGGTCGCGATCACCGGCGGCACGCCGGCCGAGCGCCGCACCTTCTACACGAGCCTGTACCACGCGTTCCTGATGCCGACGGTGATCGGCGACGCCGACGGCCGCTACCAGCTGCACGGCATGGCGACGCCCGCGACCGCGGTCGGCTACACGCCCATGTCCGACTTCTCGCTGTGGGACACCTACCGGACGGTCCACCCGCTCTACGCGTGGCTGGCGCCCGGCAGCGCCCGCGACTCGACCGGCTCGCTCGCGGCGTTCGCGGCGATCGGCGGCTGCCCGCGCTGGCCGATCGCGATCGGCGAGAGCGGCACGATGCTGGGCGCGAGCTGCGACGTGGTCATCGCCGACGCCGTCGCGCGCGGCGTGACCGCGCACGCCGACGCGATCTGGCCGCTCCTGCGCGGGGCGGCCCTCGACGCGACCGCGCCGCCCGAGGGCCGCGGCGGCCGCGACCGGGTCGAGCCGTACATGCAGTACGGCTACGTGCCGGCGTCGGTGGGCCGCTCGGTCAGCCACACCACCGAGTACGCCCACGACGACTTCGCGCTCGCCAACCTGGCCGAGCACATGGGCGACGCCGCCGCCGCCGCGACCTTGCGCGCCCGCAGCCACGGCTGGCGGATGCTGTTCGATCCCGCGGTCGGGTTCCTGCGCGCCCGCAACGCCGACGGCTCGTTCCCCGCCGGCACGTTCGATCCGCTGGCGATGACCGACGACTACGCCGAGGCCAACGCCTGGCACTCGCTGTGGATGGCCGGCATCCACGACCCCGACGGCCTGGCCGAGCTGTTCGGCGGGCGCGCCGGGGCGATCGCCAAGCTCGAGACCTTCTTCACCGAGGCCCGCCGCGACTGGGACATCGCCGACCCCTCGGCCGCCAACTTCCCGCGCCCGTACTACTGGCACGGCAACGAGCCCGACCTCAACGCCGCGTTCCTGTTCGCGCAGCTCGGCCGCCCCGATCTCACCCAGGAGTGGGCGCGCTGGATCATCGATCACCACTACACCGACACGCCCAGCGGGCTGGTCGGCAACGACGACGGCGGCGCCCTCGGCTCGTGGTACGTGCTGGCCGCGCTCGGCCTCTACCCCGTGGCCGGCAGCGCCGACTACGTCATCGCGACGCCGATCTTCGACCGCGCACGCATCGTCGTCGACGGCCACGCGCTGACGATCGAGGCCCCGGGCGCGTCGAGCACCTCCCGGTACGTCGCGGCGGTCGCCCTCGACGACGTCCCGCTCACGACGCCGCGCCTCACGCAGGCCGATCTGCGCCAGGCCGCGCGCCTGACGTTCACGATGTCCGACACGCCGACCACCTGGGGCCAGTAGCGCGGCGCGGCGCGCGGCCGGAGCCGGCTGCGCGCGGTCAGTCGTCGACCGGGACGTCCGCGTGCGGTGGCTCGTCGCACGACGACCGCAGTGACAGGTGGTCGCGCGGGCGTCGGCGCCGCGCCGTGGGTGCGCCGCTCACCTACCGGTACGTCGCGGCGTCACCTTCGACGACGTCTCCGACGATGAGCCACCGTCGGTTTCCGTTGACGGCCGCGCCCGCGCCGCGCGATCGTCGGAGCATGGGGTCGATCACACTGCGGAGCTGCGTCGTGATCGCGACGCTGGTGACCGCGGTCACGCGCGCCCACGCCGACCCGCCGAGCCGCGTCGAGATCGCGCCCGCCGCCAAGATCGCCAGCGCGCCCCCCGCGCCCGCGCTGCTCACGCCGATGGCCGCGGCCGGCGCCACGCCCCGCCCGCAGACGATCGGCGAGCAGTTCGACGCGCACCTCACGCGCCTCGAGACCCAGATCGCGACGCTCGAGCTCGACGCCATCGAGCTGCGGTTCGACAAGCGCGCCCGCCGCGCGCGCCTGCTGCTGCACGGCGAGTCCTCGCTGCTGTCGTTCCGCCTGTCGAGCGACATCTCCCTGCGCCGCGGCGCCGCCGCGTTCGACGCCCGCCTCGAGGTCGCGGTCGCCGGGCACCGGCTCGCGATCGCGCTGCCCGACGTCGAGCTGGCGCCGCGCAGCTACCTGGGCGAGCGCTACCTCGAGGTGCGCGTGCCGTTCGTGCGCCGCACGTTCTGAGCGTCCCGGCACCGTCGTCACGGGCCGTGGCTGAAGATCAGCGGCCGAAGATCAGTGGCTGAAGATCAGCGGGTAGCGCACGACGCCGCGGATCGTCGGCCCGAACCGCAGGCCGGCGAGCACCTCGCACACGCACGCGTCCATCGTCGCCTGGAGGCCGCGCACCTCGACGTCGCTCACCGAGCCGTCGCGCTTGATCGTGAAGCGGGTCTGGACCTTGCCTCCGGCGTCGGGCTCCCACGCCAGGAGCTTCTGGTAGCAGCCGAGGATCTGGCCGCGCCGGCCCTCGAGCACGCCGCGGGCCGGATCGGCGGGGCTGAACGCCGCGGCGCTGGTCGCCGCCGGACGCGATGACAGCGACATCGGCTCGCGCACGGGCCCGCCCCGCGGGCTCGCCGGCAGCTCCGCCGGCGCGGCGTGCGGACCGCAGCGCGTGACGCCATCGGCGGTCGAGATCGGCGCGCCGGCGACCGCGGGCGGCTGCGCCGTCGGTCGCGCGTGGCACCCGGTCATCGCGATCAACGCGGCGAGGGTCGAGGTCGTCGGCCGCATCGCGCGAGCGTACGCCCGGCGGCGCGACCTGGGACACCAATCGCCAGCGGACGCCTATACTGTCCGGGCTTGGACGAGTCGACCCACGATCGGCGCGCTGCGGAGGCCACCCGGGCGAGCCCGGTCGCGCTGGTGATCTGGCTCGCCGGCGGTCCACGGATCGAACGCCTCGGCCTCGATCCGGTGGTCATCGGTCGCGGCCCACCCGCCGATCTGGTGGTGGCCGAGGCGACGCTGTCGCGGGAGCACGCGCGCGTGCAGCCGTTCGTCGGCGGCCTGCGCATCGACGACCTCGACTCGAAGAACGGGCTGCACGTCCGCGGTCGGCGGGTCGCCTCGGCCGAGCTGTTCCCGGGCGACACCTGCGAGCTGGGCGATCTCCGGATCTCGGTCACCTCGCTGTCGCGCTCGGTCGCCGGCCCAGCGCCGACCCGCTCGGACGAGGCCGTGCTCGATCGGCTGGATCTCGAGCTGGCGGCCGCGCGCACGTTCGGTCGACCGCTCGCGATCGCGCTGGTCGCCCCCGGCCCGAGCGGCGCGGTCCGCGCGGCGCTGTCGGCGGCCGTGCGCCCGGTCGACGCGGTCGGCCCGTACGCCGACGATCTCGTGCTGGTGGTGGTCGCGCAGGGCGACGCGGCGACCGCGACCCGGCTGATCGAGGGGGCCCTCGGCGGCGATGGGCGCGCGGGGATCGCGGCGTGTCCGCCGACCGAGCCCGACGCCCAGGCGCTCCTTGCCGCCGCCCGCGGCGCGCTGGCGACCGCGGGCGCCGGGTGCGTCGAGGTCGCGGCGCCGCGCGCCTCACCGCCGCCGACCCTGGTCGCGGCCAGCGCGCAGATGCGGGCGGTGCTCGACGAGCTGCGCCGGTGGGCGCCGGCCGCGCTGCCGGCGCTCATCCTGGGCGAGACCGGGACCGGCAAGGAGCTCATCGCGCGCGAGATCCATCGGGCGAGCGGCCGCGCTGGACCGTTCCGGACGATCAACTGCGGCGCGGTGCCCGAGGCGTCGCTCGAGCGCGTCCTGTTCGGCCACGTGCCGGATGCGTCCGCCGCCGCCGCCGAGCGCGCCGGCGTCTTCGAGGAGGCCGCCCAGGGCACGGTCTTCCTCGACGAGATCGCCGAGCTGCCGCTCGCGGCCCAGGCGGCGCTGGTGCGCGTGCTCGACCGCGGCCAGGTCACCCCGGTCGGGGCGGTCGCGGAGCGCGCCGTCGACGCCCGCGTGGTCGCCGCGACCCACCGCGACCTCGAGGCGATGATCCGGGCCGGGACGTTCCGCGCCGACCTGTACTACCGGCTGAACGCGCTGTCGGTGGCCCTGCCCCCGTTGCGCGCGCGCCCCGAGGATCTGGTCGAGCTCGCCGCTCACTTCCTGCGCGACGCGTGCGCGGCGGCCGGCAAGGACGTCCTCGCGATCGACGGCGCGGTGACCCAGGCGCTCCTCGATCACGCGTGGCCGGGCAACGTCCGCGAGCTGCGCAACACGATGGCGCGCGCGGCGCTGGTCGCCGTCGGCGACAGCCTCAGCCTGGCCGATCTGCCGGAGGCGCTGCGCGCGTCGGCGCAGGTCCGCGTCGACGACCCCGACGCCGAGCTCGCGAGCGTCGCCGCCGCCGACCTGGGCGACGCCGACGCGGACGCCGACGCGGGCGCCGACGACACCGGCACGGGCGTGCTCCGCGATCGGCTGCGCGAGGTCGAGATCCGCCTGATCGTCCGCGCGCTCGATCAGGCCAAGGGCAACCAGGGCGTCGCGGCCAAGCTCCTCGGCCTGCCGAAGCGCACGCTCGTCTACAAGCTCGCGCGCTTCGGGCTCCGCCGCGTCGGCCGCTACGAGCCGACCGATTGAGCGCCCGCGGCCGCCGCGCGCGTCAGCGGAGCGCGGCGAGGGCGGCCCGGGCCGCCGCCGCGGCGGGCGAGCGGTCGCGGTCTGCGGCGGCCCAGCCCAGGCACGGACGCACGAACGCGGTCCACGACCAGTCGAGCACGCGGGGATGGATGATCTCGGCGCACGCGGCCTGGGTCCGGGCCGCGTCGCCGAGCGCGCGCCACGCGCTGGCCTCGAGGAAGCGCGCCTGCAGCAAGAAGCGCCCGTCGACCGAGAGCGCAGCGGCCCGCTCGAACGCGAAGCCGGCCGCCGCCAGCTCGCCGCGCCGCACCGCGCCGAGGCCGGTGGCGAGCTCGCGGGCCTCATCGAACGGCGACGCGCGCGCGGCCTCCAGGTAGGCGTCGTCGCCGCGCTGCGCGGCCGCGAGCACCGCGGCGACGGCGGTGCGGACGTCGGCCGCGCGGACCCGCGCGAACCCGTCGAGGATCGCGGGCTGGTGGCCGTCGTCGGGCAGCGCGAGCTCGACCGCCAGGTAGCGCAGCCAGAACACGTGGCTGGCGCCGGACGCGATCATGCGCGCCCGCGCCGTGGCGCGCAGCGGACCGACCGCGGCCGGCGGCGCGCCGGTCGCGAGCGCGACGCCGAGCTCTGCCAGCGCCAGGTCCTCGGGCCGCTGGCCCGTCGTCGGCAGCGCCGCGAGCGCCGCTCGCACGGCCACGCCATCGAAGCGGGCCGCCTGCGCCAGGACGAGCAGGTCGGCCGCGTGGTAGCTGGCCGCCGCGGCGGGGTCGGCCAGGTGGCTGGTCAGCACCGCGACCGCGGCGCGCGGATCGCGGCGCGCGATCGCCGCGCGGGCGCGCAGGAGCGTGCGGTCGGGATACTCGACCGCGTCGGCGCGCGCGACGCAGCGCGTGAGCTCGGCGTCGTCGCCGTGGGCAAAGGCCCACGCGCACACGTGGTCGAGCCCGAGCTGGAACCGCGGCGCGATCGTCACGACCCGCGCGTACTGGGCGACGGCCTCGGCGCCTCGCCCGGCGTGCCAGAGCGCCTCGAACAGGCCGTAGCGGAGATCGCGATCGTCGGGGTAGAGGGCCACCGCGCCGCGCAGGTGCTCGCTGGCCTCGGGCAGGTGTCCGCCGACGAGGAGCACCAGGCCGTCGAGGAACGCCCGCCGGGCCGGTGCGACCGGGCCGACCCCAGCGGCACGGGCGCGGGCGAGCACGCGGTCGGGGCTCCGACCGCGCCACCAGCCGATCAGCGCGGCGACGTAGTTCGCCTCGGGCCAGGCGGGGCTGGCGGCGAGCGCGCGCTCGACGGTCCGCTCGGCCTCGTCGAGCGCGTGCCGCTCGAGCGCGGCGACCGCCAGGGCGAGCTCGACCTCGCCGGGCCGGACCGCCGTGGCCACGGACGGATCGACGCCGAGCAGCTCCCGCGCGAGCCGACGCGCGGTGGTCGGGACCTCGGTCGCGCGGGCGTCGGCCTCGGCCCGGCGCAGCTCGACCGACGGCGCCGCGAGCGACCGCAGCCGCAGGACCAGGTGCGCGCCGGCGCCGCGCGCCTCCACGCTCGCGTCGAGCGCGACCCGGGCGCCCAGGGCCTGCGCCACCGCGTCCCAGGCCGCGGGGGTCGGCGCGCCGTCGATGGCCGCGCGCAGCCGGTAGTAGTCGACGATCTCCACGTCGGCCGCGCCCGTGAGGTCGAGCCCGATCAGGTACGGGACGCCGGCGGGCGCGAACGCCAGCTCGGGATCGCCGGTGCGGTCGGTGAGGGGCAAGAGCGCCACCGGCCCGGGCAGCGGCGGCCGGGACGCGCGGCGCGGCGCGTCTCGCCGCGCGGCGAACCAACCCGCAGCCAGCAGGACCGGGACCGCCGCGGCGGCCGCCAGCCACCGCCGTCGACGGCGCGGCGTCGGCGGCGCCAGCAGCGCGCGGAACGCCGCGGCGCTCTGCGGCCGCCGCGCCGGCTCGCGCTCGAGCGCACGCACGATCGCGGCCGCGAGCGCGCGGTCGTGGAGCTGGGCGCGCAGCGCGGCGGCGCGGGCGGCGGGGTCGAGCGCGCGCGCCGCCAGCTGCCCGGTCGCGCATCGGTAGAGCGTCGCGCCCAGCGAGTACAGATCGCTCCGTGCGTCGACCGCGCCGTCGAAGCACTCCGGCGCCATGTACGCGGGCGTGCCCGCGACGTCGCGCACGCCCTCGTCGACGAGGCGGGCGACGCCGAAGTCGGCGAGGCGCACGGTGCCGTCGTCGTCGACGATCACGTTGGCGGGCTTGACGTCGCAGTGCAGGACGTCAGCCCGATGGGCGGCGTCGAGGGCGTCGAGCAGCTGGACCGCGACGCCGCGGAGCTCGGCCGGGCCGAGCGGCGCGCGCTCGATCCGCGCGGCGAGGGTCTCGCCCCGGGCCAGCTCCATGACGATGCAGCCGGCGGCGACGTCGACCTCGAGCACCCGCACGATGTTCGGGTGCGCGAGGCGCGCGATGGCCCGGGCCTCGACGAGGAGCTGGCTCCGCGCGGCCGGATCGCGGCTGCGCGGGCCCGACAGCACCTTCACCGCGACCTCCCGTCGCAGCACGGTGTCGAACGCGACGATCACGGTGCCCATCGCGCCCCGACCGAGCTCGCGCCGGGCCTCGAAGCGCGCGGGCAGCGTGGGCGCGGCGGCCGGGGCGGTCGGGCCGCCGCGCGGCGGCTCGGGGCGCGGCGCGGCGCTGACGGTCTCATCCACCGGCGGCGCGTCGGCGGGGCCGCGCTCGGGCGCTCCGGGTCCCTTCACCCCCGCGAGCGTACCCCGAAGCGCGCCGGCCGCGCGGTCGGGCGCGGGTTGCGCGCCTGCGCAAGATCTTGCGTCGTCGCGCCATCGGTCGCGCCGCGGCGCACACCCGCGATCGTCGTCGAGCGATCGCCCTCCGAAAGTGATCGCATTCGACGTCACAAATATCGACGCGCGCCTCCGTCGGACCTCGCGGACGAAGTGAGCCATCGCCGCTTCGGTCCGCGAACCCACCTCCACCAAGGCGTCACCGCACATGTCCACCTACCGTCTCGTCGCCGTCACCCTCGCCCTCGCGGCGACCACGCTCGCCCTGCCCGCATGCAAGAGGGAGGGCAAGGCGACCGGCACCACCAGCGCCACCGTCCAGGAGGCGCCGCCGCTGTCGGCGGCCGACCAGGAGGCCGCCGCCGACGACGTCCTGTCCGACAAGCTCGCGCACTACATCGAGTGCATCAACACGGTCGACCCGTTCGTCAGCGAGAGCTACCAGTACTACACGAAGGATCTATCGGCCAAGGGCGAGATCAACCGAGTCCGCACGCCCAACGTCCGGAGCACCGGCGCTCGCCTCGAGCCCTGCTTCAAGGAGCTCGAAGCGGCGGCGACGGCCGAGCCCAAGCGCCCCGACCTGGAGCAGCGCGCGGTCGCCTACCGCGCGGCGCTGGAGCAGCTCGAGCCGCTGCTGCTCGAGGGCAATCGCTACTACTCGCAGGGCGACTTCAAGGACGATGACTTCGCCCACGGCAACGAGCTCCACCCGCAGATCCTGGCCGGCTTCGACGCGGTGCGGGCCGCCCGCCGGGCGCTCCGCGACGCGGTCGACGCGCAGAACGACGAGCTCATGGCGCGGAGCCTCGCGCGCCTCGAGCAACGCGAGGGCAAGTCGCTGCGCTACTACACCCGGCGGTTGATGATCGAGGGCGAGGCCACGCTCGACGTCGCGCTCGACCCCGCCGCCGAGCCCGCGGCGGTCCGCGACGCCATCGAGGCCTACAAGACGCTCTACGCCGAGCTCCTCGACCGCCACGCCAAGCACCCCGAGGAGGTCGAGCTGGGCGGCGGCCTGGTGGCCTTCATCGCCGACGCCAACGTGGTGCTCGGAGCCTTCAAGGACGTGCAGCGCAACGCGGCCGCGAAGATCGCCGGCAAGCCGCTCGACGCCGAGGACGTCCGCCGCAACCAGCTGCTCGAGGCCTACAACCGCCTCGTCGACGAGTCCAACGAGCTGGAGTGGAAGTCCGCCGAGTAGGCCGCGGCCCGCGGGCGGCCCGTCGCCGACCAACGCCGGGGGGGCGGGGAGCTGGGTGGAAGTCCGCCGAGTAGGCCGCGGCCCGAGCTCGACTCCTGGCCGACGATCGCTTCATCGGCGCGTCCGACGATCTAGCGCGGAGGCCTGCCGAGCAGGCCGCGGCTCGCCCGAGGTCGCTCAGCGGCTCCAGGTGATCGCGCGCGGCAGCTCGAGCTGGAGACCGGCGAAGACCTCGAAGCCGGTCTCGGCCATGTAGCGGACGCGCGCGACGTAGGGCTTGAACGCGCCGGTGAGCTGGACGCCGGCGGTGCCGTCGTCGGGGTAGACCGCGACCCCGAGGCCGACCGAGGCCAGGAACCACTGGCGCTCGACCTCGACGTGGATTGGGCCGACCTCGGCGTGCGGGCCGTACTGCAACGGCGCCCAGCCCAGGTTGAGCGCCCAGCCCGGCGCCGGCCACGGCAGGTCGTCGCGGTGATGGCTGCGGGTCGTGGTCTTGTACGCCATCCGCAGGTACAGACCGAGCTCGGCGCCGTTCTTGTTCGGCCCCGGCTCGTGGCGACCGACGCCCATGCCGCCGATGACGCCGGGCGCGACGTAGAGCTCGTGCTCGCCGGGGTCCTGGGGCGGGACGTAGAGCTCCGGCGAGCCGTTCTCGCGCGCCGGCGGCGCCAGCGTCACGATGCCGGGCGCGTTGACGGTCGAGTGATAGCGCGCCTGGGTGCAGCCCGCGGCCGCGGCCAGCGCGAGCCCGACGACGAGCGCGCGGCTCATCGCACCGCTCCCGGGCCCGGCTCGTACCGGCCGCTCGCGAACGCGTGGTGGGCCGGGATGATCCAGGTCGCGCGCGCGCCGTCGCCGACGATCACCTCGAGCTCGAACTGGCCGCGGCGCTTCCCGTCGTTCCAGGCGCCGTTGTTGTCGAACGGAAACGGCAGCCACGCGTAGATCAGCGAGCGCCCAGGCAGGGTCTGGACCGGCGGCAGCTCGGCGGCGACCCGCAGATCGTCGACGACCAGCTCGGCCCGGGCGATCGTCACGGCGCAGGTCGCGTGCGAGCGCAGCGCGACGGTGACGCCGACGCCGGTCTTGCCCGACGTGCGCACGAACGCGTCGGCGTCGAGGCAGCCGTGATCGAGGTGGGTGCCGCTGTCGAGGGACCAGCGCGGGTAGGCGCGCGCAGGCCCGCCACAGGCGGCCGCGGCGATCAGGGGCAAGAGGAGGCTACGCACGCCGCGATAACGTTCGCACGGCCCGGCGCTTACGCGCGGGCGCCGGGGCGCCGATCGGGTCGTCGATCAACCCGGCGGTCGCAGCGCCGCGGTCATGCGCGCCGGATCATCGGTCATGACGCCGTCGGCGCCGAGCGCGATCAGGCGGCGGGCCTCGGCGGGATCGTCGACGGTCCAGAAGTCGACCCGCAGGCCCAGCTGGTGGCAGCGGTCGATGAAGCCTCGCCGATCGAACCGCACCGGCCCGGCCCGCAGCGGCACCTGGGCGGCGCTGCCGACGAACGGCAGCGCGCGGATCACCCGCCGCGGCAGCGCCAGGAGCGCCGCGACCTCGGTCTGCGCCAGCGCGGTCTCGCCGCCGTAGCCGCCCCGACGCACCGCGATCAGCGTGCGCGCACGGAAGCTGGCGAGCGTGACCCGGTCCTCGGCCTTGCGCTGCCGCAGGAGCGCCAGCAGCGGCCGCACCATCGGGGGCAGCCACTGCTTGACGTCGACGTTGAGCCGCACCGTCGGGAACGTCGCCAGCAGCTCGTCGAGCGTCGGCGCCCGGAAGCCGCGGTCCGCGTGGGGCCGGCTGCCGTCGGCGGCGACGAAGCCGTGGCCGACGTCGAGGGCCTGGGCCTCGCGCAGGTCGAGGTCGGTCCAGCGCGCCGCGCGACCGCTCATGCGCTGCGCGTCGGGGTCGTGCGAGACCAGCGGGTGCCCGTCGCGGGTCAGGTGGACGTCGAGCTCGAGCGCGTCGACGCCGAGGTCGACCGCGCGCTGGAACGCGGGCAGGGTGTTCTCGGGGAGCTCGGCCGGGCAGCCGCGGTGCGCGTACAGGCGGAAGTCGTGGGCCACGTGGCCGCATGGTCGCACAGGCGGCGTGGTCCGCGTATGATGCGCGGCCATGTGCGAGCTGCTCGGGATGGAGTGCAATGTCCCGACCGACATCGTGTTCTCGTTCGCTGGCCTGGCGGCGCGCGGCGGCAAGCGCGGGCCCCACGGCGACGGCTGGGGCCTGGCGCTGTACGAGGGCAAGGCCGCGCGGGTGTTCCGCGAGCCGGCCGCGGCCGCCGACTCGCCGCTGGCCCGGTTCGTCCGCGAGCACCCGATCAAGACGCTCCTGGCGATCGCCCACGTGCGCAAGCGCACCCGCGGGCCGGTCAGCCTGGTCAACACGCACCCGTTCATCCGCGAGCTGTGGGGCCGGCAGTTCGTGTTCGCGCACAACGGCACGGTCGGCAAGGTGCGCCGCCAGCAGCTCGGCCGGTTCCAGCCCATCGGCACCACCGACAGCGAGTACGCGTTCTGCGCGCTCCTGGGCGCGGTCGCCGCCGACTTCGACGGCTACCCGCGCGCGCCCAACCAGCTCGCCGAGGCCATCGCCGCCCACGGCGCCCGCATCGGCGACGGCGGCTCGTTCAACTTCCTGCTCGGCGACGGCCACCAGCTGATCGCCCGCTGCTCGACCAAGCTGCACCACATCATCCGGGCCGCGCCGTTCGCCAAGGCGACCCTGTCCGACGAGGATCTCAGCATCGACTTCGCGGCGGTCACGACCCCGCGCGACCGGGTCGCGGTGGTCGCGACCCAGCCGCTGACCAGCGACGAGCGCTGGATCGCCGCGGCTCCGGGCACGACGTGGGTGTTCCGGCGCGGGCGACTGGCGCAGACCTTCGCGGGCTGACACGATCGAGCGGCCCGGAGGAACCCATCGCCATGGCCGTCGTCACACCCCGCATGCGCTCCCTGCCCTCGCTGCTCGTCGCCCTCGCGCTCGGCGCCGCCCCCGCCACCGCCGACGTCACGATCGTCAAGGGCGGCCCCGGCGGCGATCCGCGCGCGCTCGCCGACGGCGCGCTGGCTGAGGCCAGCAAGGCCATGGCGGTGTGCTGGCGGGTCCCGACCAAGGGCGCGGTGCGGGTCGCGGTCACCGTGGCCGCCGACGGCGGCGTCATCGCGCGCGCGGTCAGCAAGGGCGCCGCGGCCCAGTGCGCGGCCGGCATCCTCGCGGTCTGGACCATCCCGGGCGGCGCGTGGAAGGGCGAGGTCGAGATCGGCGCCGGCGCGGCCACGACGCCCGACCTCGCGTCCACGATCCAGCACCAGCTCCTCGCGGCGAGCGCGCCGATCAAGGCGTGCCAGGCGCGCGCCCCCGGCAAGGCCGGCGCGGCCGCGATCAAGATGCGGATCGCCCCCGACGGCGCGATCGGCGACGTCGCGGTCACGTCGAAGCTGGGCGACGCGCTCGACGCCTGCGTGGCGCGCGCGGTGGTGGCGATCAAGCTGGCCCCGACCGGCGCGGCCGGCGCCGTGAACTACCAGCTCGCGATCGCGTTCTCGGGCACCGCCACCGCGCCCACGCCGCCGCCGACCGGCGGCTCCCAGCCGCCGCCGACCGGGAGCACCAGCGGCGATCTCCCGCCCACGCAGGTCCAGGCCGGGCTGGTGCCGGTGCACAAGCGCATCGTGACCTGCGTCGGCACCACCAGCGTCGCCGGCAAGCGCGCCGAGGTCCGCTTCACGATCCGAGCGGACGGCACCGTGAAGAACATCGTGCTCAAGGACGCGAGCGGCGTCGCCAAGCTCGACGGGTGCGTCAAGGAGGCGCTGAGCAAGGCGGCGTTCGCGAAGGCCGCCGGCGAGACCAAGGTCCAGGTGCCGATGTCGTGGTAGCGCCTACCGTGGCGACGGCGCCACGGTGCACAAGCGCGGTCCACAGTGGCCACAGGTTCTCGGCTACTTCGCCCGTGGAAGCGCCGGCACGGGTGATGCAGAATGAGTCGTATATGCGCACCCGATCTATCCTCGCTCGCCTGATCCTCGCAGGCGCCGTCGCCACCTCCGTCGGCGCCTGCCGTCTCCACGGCTCCGCCTGGGTCTCGACGCCGGGGGTGATCATCGTCGACGAGACGCCGCCCCCACCACGCCACGAGGTGATCGTGGTGCGCTCGGGCTACGTGTGGGTGGGCGGTCACTGGGAGCGCAGCGGCAGCCAGTGGGTGTGGCGAGATGGCTACCATGAGCGCACGCGCGCAGATCACGACTGGAAGCCGGGGCGCTGGGAGCGACGCGGCAAGGGCCACGCGTGGGTCGCTGGTTCGTGGCAGGCGCGCGGCCAGGCCCGCGGTCATGACCACGACAAGCCCAAGGGTCGTGACCGCGTGCAAGATCATCGCTGACGCGCAATCCGTTCGCGACGCCGGCCGCCACTGCGGTCGCGTCGCGCTGGCGCACGCAGGTTGCGGATCGCAACGTCGGCGCGCGCTCGCGACCGAGCGCGTCGTCGCGATGCCGGGCACTTGGTCGACCGTCGACGTGGCACGTGCCTTGTAGCGACCTCGCGACATCGCCATGTCGCTCGCCCGCGCGTCGATCGTCGTCGTCCTCGCCACCACCGCCGGGATCGCCGCGGCGGCGCCGCTGCAGCAGCCCAACGGCGCGATGATCCCATCGCAGCCGGGCTGCGCCAACAACCAGCCGACCGGGCTCGCGGCCGAGCTGGCGTGCGAGTGCGCCAGCGGCCCGGGCTGCAACATCGGCCCGGCGTGCCCACCGCCGGGTCCGTGCGTGATCCCGACCGGCACGTGCGAGACCACGCTCTACCACGCGGTCAACGACAACACCTGCATCCCGTCCCAGCGCACCGGCCTCGATCCGTGGCAGGACGGCGCGCTCACGCCCGAGACCTTCACGCCGACGTGCGCGCTGACCTTCAAGGTGGTCAGCCGCGGCACCGCGCGGTTCCAGAACACCTTCGGCTGGTACAACGTGACCGGCGGCGCGCCCGCGCCGACCGACCTGTTCCCGATGATCGCGTGCGGCGCCGCCGAGGGCACCGAGGTCGTGCTCGACGTGCGCAGCGACCCGCGCTGGACCGGCGGCGAGATCGGGTTCTTCCTGGCCACGCCCGAGCAGCACGGCGCCAGCGGTCAGTGCGCCGGCGGCGACTGCTGCGCCCGGGTCGATCGCCTGCCCGCCGCGGGCTACGCGTACTACTCGCAGCGCGCGCTCAACCCCGATCAGGCCGGCGCCCAGTCGATCATCCACCTGATCGTCTACGACTCCGCGATCACCGCGCGCAAGTTCTACTTCGCGTGGGAGGACACGTTCGACGCCGCCAACAACGACTTCACCGACCTGGTCACCAGCGTCAGCGGCGTCGAGTGCAGCGGCGGCGGCACGGCGTGCGACACCGGCGAGCCCGGCATGTGCCAGTACGGCGTCGCGCAGTGCGTCGGCGCTGCGATCGAGTGCGTGCGCTCGTTCGCCCCCGCGCCCGAGCGCTGCGACGGCGCCGACAACGACTGCAACGGCATCATCGACGACGTGCCCGGCTGCGAGAACCTGCAGGGCGACTGCGCCGCCGTGACCTGCGACGCCGGCTACATCTGCCACCAGGGCCAGTGCGTCGACGCGTGCCAGGGCGTCACCTGCGGCGCCGGGCTGGCGTGCTTGTCGGGCGTGTGCCTGCCGGGCTGCAACACCTGCAACGGCGTCGTCTGCGGCGGCGGCCGCACGTGCGACCTGGCCAGCGGCGCGTGCGTCGGTGGCGCCGGCCCCGGCGACGTCGACGCCGGCGTCAGCCCCGGCGGCCCCGACGGCGGCGACGACGGCGACTTCCCGGTCGAGAGCGCCGGCTGCTGCCAGACCGGCGGGCGCGGCGACGGCGCCGCGGCGCTGGGCCTGCTCGCGCTCGCGCTGCTGGGGCGCCGCCGTCGACGTTGACGCGCGCATTGGGTCGTGCGGCGCCGCCGGTCCGCCGCCGGTCCGACGCCGATCGTCCATGGGCGTCGCTCCACCTCCACGGGTCCCCGGCCCGGAGCCCCGGGTCGTTGGCGCCGTGCGCTTCCGCGCGCGCGTGCTGGACCGCGACGTCGTCGACGGATCGCGCGCACCTCGGGTCGGCGCGCTAGCGGGTCGCGGCCCGCGGCACGATCAGGTTCAGGCACCGCGGCAGCACGTCGATCAGGTAGCGGCGCCCGCTCGGGATCTCCTCGCCGTCGATCTGGGCCCCGGGGTACCCGGCCTGGCCCGGCTGGGTGACCGTCAGCGCGAACCGGCGCCCGGCGATCGGCTCGGAGTGCTCGATGCCGAGATCGCGCAGCGTGTCGCCGTCGACCGGCAGGTGCCGCAGCGACGCGAACAGCTTCGACGTGAGGTCGCGGCGGCCGTAGATCGGGATCAGCTCGAACACGCCGTCGTCGGCGCGGGTGTCGGGGTCGAGCACCCACTCGCCTCCGAACACCGCCGTGTTCTTGATGATCACGTCGAGCAGCGAATCGAAGCTGTGGTGGTGCCCGTCGATCTCGACCGCGAGATCGAACTTCACGTCGCTGACGTAGCTCTCGGCGAACTTGCGCATCACCGCGCCGGCGTAGACCAGCATGTCGCGGTAGAAGAAGCGCGCGAGCGGGATCTTGCCGACCAGCTCGCGATCGCGGTTGCGCGCGACCAGCGCGTCGGCGCCGAACCCGACCGACGCCGAGTCGAAGAACAGATCGCGGTGGATCACCCGGGCCTCGCCGGCGATCACCTCGATCCGCCCGGCGTCGATCGCCGTGACCCGCCCGGCCGCGATCACGCCGACGTTGTCGGCCAGCGCGCCGGCGCCGGCGGCCAGGCCGAACGACTTGCCCTGATCGTTGGCGGTGCCGGTCGGCAGCATGCCCATCGCGACGTGCGCGGCGTGGCCCGACCGCAGCACGCCCTTGGCGACCTCGGCGAAGGTGCCGTCGCCGCCCATCGCGATCACCACCCGCGCGCCGTCGTCGTCGATCGCCCGGCGCACGACGTCGACCGTGCCGCCGGCCGGCGCGGTCGGGATGAACCGGTGCGGCACGCCGGCGTCGGTCAAGAGCTGCTCGGCGGTGCGGATCGCGTCCGCGGCCTTGCCGCTCTGCGCGGTCGGGTTGGCGAACAGCACCACCGGCGCGTCGCCGCGCCAGGCATCGACAGTAGCCATCGCCCGGCAGTGTAGCGCGCTCGGTCGGCGCCGGTCGCGCCGCCTGGCGCCGAAGGCCGGCGCGGTCAGCGACGCGGGGACGTGGCGCGGCCGCGCGGACGATCCGGACGCGGCGTCGGCGCCTTGAGCGCGTACGCGGTGCCGACCAGCGACGCGACCATGTCCCAGTCGGGCGACGTGTCGAGCACGACCGCGACCCAGCCGTTGCCGCCGACGTAGGGCGGGCGGAAGAACCGCGCCGGATCGCTGTCGATCAGCGCGGCCTGGGCTCCGAGCGGAGCCGGCAGGTACACCGACAGGTGCGCGCTGCCGTGGTGGTACGTGTCGCACATCGCGAAGATCTTGCCGCCGATCCGCCAGGTCGGCTCGGCCCAGGCCACCTGCTCGGTGGCGTCGGGCAGCGCCAGACAGATCGTGCGCAGTTGGTCGATCAGCGCCAGCGTCGCCGGCGAGCGCAGCTTGGGCGGGTGGGTCGAGGCGTGCGTCGACTGCGCCTTCGCGCGCTGCGCCTTCGCGCGCTGCGCCTTCGCGCGCTGCGCCTTCGCGCGCTGCGCCTTCGCGGGCTGTGCCTTCGCGCGCTGCGCCTTCGCGCGCTGCGCCTTCGCGCGCTGCGCCTTCGCGCGCTGCGCCTTCGCGGGCTGTGCCTTCGCGGGCTGCGCCTTCGCGGGCTGCGCCTTCGCGGGCTGCGCCTTCGCGGGCGTCCGCGCCGTGGGCGTCTTCGCCGCCGTGGGCGCCTTCGGTGCGGTGGGCGCGGCCTTGGCCCGTGGCCGCGCGGGCGGAGCTGCCTTGGTCCGGGCCATGCCCGACAGTAATACAGCCGGCTTCGATGCTCGCGGCCGTCGCCGGGTTTCACGATCGACCAATACCTGCGGCCACGCCGCGCCGCGGCTTTCCGACGGGCGCTGGCCGCGGTAGAACGCGCCATGGCCGTCCTCCCCGACCGACTGCTCCATCCCACCGACGAGCACGCGATGCTGCGCGACACCGTGCGCGCGTGGGCGCGCAGCGAGGTCGAGGCCCAGGCCATGGCCCACGACGAGCGCGGCACGCTCAACATCGGGCTCCTGCGCAAGGCCGGCGAGCTCGGGCTGCTCGGCGTGACCGTGCCCGAGGCCGACGGCGGCGCCGGCCTCGACGCGGTCGCGTCGGTGATCGTCCACGAGGAGCTGGCCTACGCCGACCCCGGGTTCGCGCTGGCCTACCTCGCGCACGCGCTCCTGTTCGTCAACAACTTCTACTGGGCCAGCACCCCGGCCCAGCGCGCGCGCTACCTGCCGCAGGTGCTGACCGGCGAGGTCATCGGCGCGATGGGCATGACCGAGCCCGCGGCCGGCACCGACGTGCTCGGCATGCAGACCGTGGCCCGGCGCGACGGCGATCACTACGTGCTCACCGGCCGCAAGACCTTCATCACCAACGGCCCCGAGGCCGACCTGTTCTGCGTCTACGCCAAGCTCGACGACCGCATCACCACGTTCGTGGTCGAGCGCGGCTTCGCCGGCTTCGCGACCAGCCCCAAGATCCCCAAGCTGGGCATGCGCGCGTCGACGATGAGCGAGCTCCTCTTCGACGAGTGCCGCGTGCCCGCGGCCAACCTGCTCGGGCGCGAGGGCGGCGGCATCACCAACATGATGCGCAACCTCGAGATCGAGCGCCTCGGCCTGGCCGCGATGTCGGTCGGCATCGGCCAGCGCTGCCTCGACGTGATGGTGCGCTACAGCCAGGAGCGCCGGTCGTTCGGCAAGCCGCTCCACGACCTCGGCCAGATCCAGCGCTACCTCGGCGACGGCTTCGCCAAGCTAACCGCGATGCGCGCGATGGTCTACGGCGTGGCCGCGACCTGCGGCCCCGACGCCCGCAACCGGCTCGGCACCGACGCCGCCAAGCTGTTCTGCGCGACCGCGGCCAAGGACATCGCCGACGCCGCGATCCAGGTGCTGGGCGGCTACGGCTACTGCAGCGAGTACCGCGTCGAGCAGTTCTGGCGCGACGCCAAGCTGATCGAGATCGGCGGCGGCACGATCGAGGCGCACCAGAAGAACATCACGCGCGATCTGACCTCGCGCTGAGCGTCTCGAGCGCTTTCGGCCGGTCGCGGCCGCGGGGCGCTCGCGCGGGGCGCTGCAGTCAGGCCGCCAGGTCGGCCGCTTCCTCGGCGCGCGGCCGGCACCGCACCGCGCGGTCCACGCCGCCGCTCACTGTGGGACCGCCACGCCGTGCTCGGTGAAGCACGCGCTGGCCGACGCCGCGCCCGCCACGACGACCTTGAGCTCGCCGGGTCGCAGCGTGGTCTTCGACGCCTTGAGCTCCGCCGCCCACGCCGAGACCTTGCGGGCGACCGCGGTCGCGCACGCCGGGGTCTCGCACGCACAGGCCTCGTCGAGCAGGGCCCGGTACGCGATCAGCCGCGGGTTGAGCGCGACCCGACACCCGTCGATGCGCGCCTGTGCGGCTTGCAGCGCCGGCAGGTCGGCGGGCGGGATGGTGCCGGCGCCCTTGGCCAGCGCCTCGACCTTGGCGTTGACCGCGTCCGAGCAGGTCATGTCCTTGCACGCGCAGCTCTCGTCGGCGGCGGCCTCGAGGCCCTGGACCAGCGGGCTGGGCGGACGCGGGGTGGCGTCGCTCTTGGAGCACGCGGCGGCGGTGACGAGGGTCAGGAGCAGGGTGGTCGTGGCGATGCGCATACCTGATGGAGTCCGCGACCCGGACTTCGTGACGTCCGCGCGGTCACCTCGCGTGCGCACGCCCGCCGGCACGCCGGTCCGCCCGGTGCCGAGCCCGCCGCCGGCCCTGGCGTCGGCGGCGCCGCCGCCATACGATCGCGCCATGGCCGAAGAGAAACAGTTCCTGGGGACGGGCGCGGGCCGGATGTGGACGTACCTCATCATGCTCGGGCTGCTGATCGTCGGCGCGCTGGTCGCCAACCTGGTGTTCTCGAACCCGGCCGCCGCCAAGCACGGCGTCCACACGTTCGTCGGGCTGCCGACGTGGGCGCTGGTCGCGGTGGCGTTCTTGATCGGCGCGGTCGTGTTCTGGCTCGGGCTCAAGATGGAGACCGACTGGCCCGAGGCGATCGGCGGCTTCATCATCGCCGGCTCGGTGGCCGCGACCGAGATCATCGTCGGCTGGAAGCACTTCGAGCTGGGCGGGCTGTTCGTCGTGCCGTACCTGATCCCGGTGCTGGTGTTCCTGGGCCTCCTGGTCTACGGCGTCAAGAAGAGCGTGTGAGCCCCGCGTGAGCGGCGGGCGCGCCGTGTGGTCGGCGTGTGCGCGACAGATGACCGGCGGGCGCGCCGTGTGGTCGGCGTGGGGGCGGGCGTGATCGAGGTCGCGCCGGCCCGCCGCGCGGGTGACCTGTGCCGACCGGCCGTGTAGGCTGGCCCGATGCGCCGTACGTCCGTCCTGCTCGCGACCCTCGCCCTCGCCGCCGCCTGCGACGACGGCGGCTCCTCGATCACCGACGCCGGGCCGAGCGACGCGCCGTCGGCCGACGGCGACAACCAGCCCGACGCGGCGCCGGCCCAGGTCCGGGTGGTGGTCGTCGACGAGGCCGGCCCGGTCGCGGCCGTGCCGGTGTACTTCCAGGACGCCGACGGCGCGCTCGTCGCGCTGCAGCCGACCGGCGCCGACGGCGTCGCCAGCGTCGAGATGGCCGCGGGCGGCTCGGTGACCGCGCTCCTGCCGGATCCGTTCAACTCGGCGCCGCGCCTGGCGACGATCCTCGCGGTCGCGCCCGGCGACGTGCTGCGGATCCGCGCGCCCGGCGCCCAGCTCGACGTCCTCCTCGATCTGACGATCCCGGCCGACGGCACCAACGGCCACTACGCGGTCTGGACCTCGTGCGGCAGCGCCGACGTGCTGATCGAGCCCGGCTCGACGGTGACCTTCCCGGTGTCGCTGTACGGGTGCGGCGCCACCACCGACTTCGTGGTCACCGCCGACAACGGCGACGGCGGGCCGCGCTCGACCTTCACCGCCACCGACGTCGCCGTCACCAACGGTCAGGCGGTCACGCTGACCGGGACCTACGCCGCCGAGGTCGACGGGACGCTGACCTACAGCAACCTCGGCGCGGGCGTGTCGTTCATGGAGCTCGGGCGCGCGGTGGTGTCGAGCCGCGGCCTGCTGCGCCAGGAGTCGCTCGGCGTCGACGTGGTCGCCGGCGTCGCCGCCGGGACGCTGACGGTGCCGCCGCTGCCGGCCGGGCTGCGGCTGGTGGCCTCGGCGCGGGGCAGCGAGGGCAGCTTCAGCCAGCACGTCGTGCTCGAGGCGCCCACCGCGGGCGACTACACGCTCGACACCACCGGCCTGTTCCTGCCGGTCTTCACCGCGTCGGCGTCGTTCGACGACGCCACCCACGCGGTGACCTGGACCGAGGCCACCACCGGCGCCACCCCCGACCTCACGTTCATCTCGCTCGAGATCAGCCGCTCGGCGACCAAGTCGAGCTGGACCTGGGACGTGGTCGCGCCCCACGACGCGGCCGAGGTGCAGCTGCCGGTGCTGCCCGGCGCCGCCGCCGAGTACAACGCCGCCGCCGGCGACAACACGTTCATCTTCGGCCACCTGACCGCCAAGGTCCCGGGCGGCTACGCCGCGGCCCGGCCGGTGGCGCTGGCGATCGGCAGCGCCGAGGAGCTCGCCGGCGGGCTCACCGGTCGGATCGTCATCGAGCAGCAGCTGCTGCTCTTCAAGCGGCGCCGGTAGCCCGCGGTGGGGTTCGCGGTCGAGGCCACCGCCGCCGGCTCGGACGCGCGGCTCGGGCGGCTGGAGACCGGGCGCGCGACGGTCGCCACGCCCGCGTTCATGCCGGTCGGCACCCGCGGCTCGGTGCGGACCCAGCCGCCGTCGCAGGTGGCGACGCTCGGCGCGCGCATGCTGCTCGCCAACACCTACCACCTGGTCCAGCGGCCCGGGCTCGACGTGCTCGGCCGGGTCGGCGGGCTGGCGCGGTGGATCGGCTGGGACGGCGCGATCCTCACCGACTCCGGCGGCTTCCAGGTGTTCTCGCTCGCGCACGCGTGCACGATCGACGACGTCGGCGCGCGGTTCCGGCCGCACCGCGACGGCCCGGTGGTGACGCTGACGCCGGCGTCGGCGATCGCCGCGCAGCTCGTCATCGGCAGCGACGTGATGATGGTGCTCGATCAGTGCGTCGCCACCACCAGCGACCGCGCGACCACCGCGGCCGCGATGACGCGCACCCACGCCTGGGCCCAGCGCTCGCTGACCGCGCGCGGCGACGCCGGGGCCGCGCTGTTCGCGATCGTCCAGGGCGGCGGCTTCGCCGACCTACGCCGCGAGAGCGCCGACGCGCTGGTGGCGATCGCCGGCTTCGACGGCTACGCGATCGGCGGCCTCGCGGTCGGCGAGCCACGGACCCAGCGCGAGGACCTGACCGCCGAGGTGACCCAGCGCCTGCCGCGGGACCGCCCGCGCTACCTGATGGGCGTGGGCACGCCGATCGATCTGCTCGAGGGCGTCCACCGCGGCGTCGATCTGTTCGACTGCATCCTGCCGACCGCGCTGGCGCAGCAGGGCGTCGCGTTCACCTCGGTCGGCCGGGTCGAGCTGCGGCGCCGGGCCTACCGCGACGACGACGGCCCGCTCGATCCGGCGTGCCCGTGCGAGGCGTGCGCGCGCCTGCCGAGGTCGTACCTGCACCACCTGATCAAGGCCGCCGAGCCGACCGGCTGGAGCCTCCTGGCCTTCCACAACCTGCGGTTCTACGTCGAGCTGATGGCCGCGATGCGCGCGGCGCTCGCGACCGGGACGTTCGCGCGGTTCTACGCCGACCAGCGCCCGCGGCTCGAGGCCGACGACCCCGCGCACCCGCCGGGCCCGCCGCCGCGGCCGCCGCGCGCACCGACGCCGACCCGGGGCGCGTTCGCGATCGCGCCGGGCGCGGACGGCCGCGGCCGGATGCGCCACGTCGCGTCGGGCGAGACGATGCACTCGGTCAACGACCCCGACGACGAGGCCGCGCGCCTGTACGTCGATCAGCCCCGCGCGATCGCCCGCGCGCTCGCCGGTGCGCCGCTGGTGGTCTGGGACGTCGGCCTCGGCGCCGGCCACAACGCGATGGCGCTGCTCGGCGCGCTCGCGCGCGCGCCCGGCCACGGCCCGGTCGAGCTGGTCAGCTTCGAGCACGACACCGACGCGCTGACCCTGGCGCTGGCCCACCCGCGGGCGTTCCCGCACCTGCGCCACCCGGGCCCGCACCGCCTGGCCGCGCGCGCGCGCTTCGAGCGGCCGGGCCTGACCTGGACCCTCGCCCGCGGCGACGTGCGCGATCACCTCGCCGCCGCGCCCGCGCCCGACGTGATCTGGTGGGACCCGTGGTCGACCAAGGTCGACGGCGCGCTGTGGACCCGCGCGGTCTTCGCCGCGCTCGCGGCCCGGCTCGCGCGGCCGTGCGAGCTGGTCACCTACTCGCGCTCGACCGCGGTGCGCGCGGCGCTGCTGGCCGCCGGCTTCTTCGTCGCGCGCGGCGCGCCGTCCGGCCCCAAGCCCGAGACCACGCTGGCGCTGCACGGCCTCGCGCCGACCGCGCTGGCCGACTACCGGCTGCTCGATCGGACCTGGCTCGCCCACCGCGCGCGCTCGACCGCCGCCTACCCGAGGGACGTCGTCGACGACGCCGACCGCGCCGCGGTCGACGCCCGGCTGGCCGCGCACCCGCAGTTCGCCGACGCGCACGCCGCTCCGCCGCCGTCGACCAGCGGCTGATCGAGCGCGCGGTCGGTCGCGGCCCGCGCCACCGCCGGCGCCGCGCATCGGGGCCGAGGCGGACCGCGGTCGGGCGCTGCCCGTGATGCCGGGCGCGCGGGGCCTCGCTGCCTGGCCGCGCGATCCTCGACAGCGGCGGCCCGGTGACCGACGCCCACCGTCAGAACTTCGCCAGGCGACGGCGGCGTAGCCCGGTGCGCGACGCGCGCGACCGATCGGCCGCGCGACGCCGCGGGTGCGTCGCCGGTCCACGATCGCGACCGGTCTCGGGCCCCGCCTCAGCGCGCGACCCGATTGCGGCCATCGCCCCACGCGCGTACGGTCGGTCGATGGCGTTCGCCGATCTCGTCCGTGACGGCAAGCTCGAGGCGGTGCGCGCGGCGATCGACCGGGGCGCGCACCTCGACGAGGCCGACGGTCGCGGCTGGACGCCGCTCATGATCGCTTGTCGCGAAGGCCGGGCCCGGGTCGCGCGCCTGCTGATCGAACGCGGCGCCCAGCTCGACGCCGTCGGGGCGCACGGCGAGACGGCGCTCGGCCTCGCGATGGTCCGCTGCGCGGGCATCGCCGAGCTGCTGGTGGAGCGCGGCGTCCTGGGCCGGCCCCTGCGCGCGCCCGCCGCGGGCACCCTGCTGTCGCCCGGCGACTGCGACGTCTGCGCCCGGTATCCAGACCTGATCGACCCCGACGACCGGTGGAGCGGCGCGCCGGCCGAGCTCGCCTGGCTCGAGATCGTCGACGAGCGGCGCGCGAGCGAGGGCAAGATCGACTTCGTCGAACGGGCGCTGCGCTGCCCGCGCTGCGGCACCCGCTACGAGCAGTACTACGCCTGCGAGATCGAGACCGCCGGCGTGACGCTGCCGGACGTCTCGCAGTCGATCCGCCGCTGCGCGCCGCGGGACGCGCCGCCCGCGCAGGCCGCGCCTCCACCGCTCGACGCCCCGGCCCCGCGCGTCCCGCCCTCGCCGTCCGACGTCCCGGCGGCGCTGCTCGGCGCGCTGTTCGTCGCCGAGGACGGCAAGCTCGCGTGTCAGATCGTGCGCGGCGATGGCGCCGACGGCGAGCGCGCGCCGTTCCTCACGACGGTCTGGGCCGGCGTCGGCGGGCCGGAGGTGCTCTCGCCGGTGCACACGACCTGGCGACCGCCCACGGCGCTGCGCTCGGACAACGCGCGCGAGCGCCTCGGTCAGCTGCAGGCCGAGCTCGGCATCGTCGGCGCGGGGAACCTCTACAGCCTCTATGTCGTGCGGCGGAACCCGGCCCCCGCGGGCCCCGACGACAAGGAGTGGATCGCCGCGCTCCCGGACTCGCCCGTCGCCGAGCTGCGGCTCTTCCCCGAGTACGGCAGCAGCCCGTACATGCCCGACGACTGGGATTGGCAAGACGGCTGGTGGTACCCGTACTCCACCTTCCGCCCCGCGACGCCCGCCGAGCAGGCCGCCCACGAGGCGCGCTCGTCGCGCTGAACGCCGAGCGCGCAAGACCACGAGCGGACCGCGCGCGTCGATGCCGGGGTACCCCTGCCGTTGACGCGCGGGCGTGCAACTCGCGCACGAGGGCGCGGATGATCGCGCCCCGGCCGGGCGTTGGATGTGCGATCCATGGAGGCACGATGATCGCGCGCCGCGCTCCGCTCGCTTGCTCGCTGCTCGTCCTCGCGCTGGCCTGCCACGGCAAGGCGCCCGCCGCGGCGCCGGGCAACACGCCCGTCGGTCGCGCCGAGGCCGTGCGGCTGTTGCCGTCGTTCTGGGACACGCACCACCACGGCGACGGCAGCCGACGGTGCGCCGCCGCCGACTACCAGCAGCTGGACGCCCACGCGAGCGAGCCACCCGCGGCGCGGGCCGCGGCGTGGGCCGCGCTGACGGACACCTGCGGGCTCGACTGGCAGGGCGAGCGCGACGGCATCGATCCGGCTGGGCTGGCGGCGTACGTCGAGTTCGGGACCGCGCTGCTCGAGGCCGGCTTCCCGCACGACTGCGAGTCGCTGATGACCACGGTGACGACGCCGTACCCCGGCGGGCTCGAGGACGCCGAGGTGCCCGAGGCGCTGGAGGAGCGCGCGGCGGCCGCGCAGGCCCTGGGCGAGCGCTGCGGCGTCGCGGCCGAGGCCGAGCTGGCGGCGTTCGTGCCGCCGACCTGCCCGAGCGCCGACGCGTGCTTCGCGCTGGTCGAGGGGATCGACACCCCGCGCGACGACGATGACGCCGCCGACGCCGCCGATCCCGACGAGGAGATGATGCCCGAGGACACCGTCTGCCCTGAGGTCGAGCTGCGCACCGCGGCCGGCGCGCGCCGACTCACCGCCGATCAAGGGGCGCTGGCCGACGTCGACTTCTGCTGCGGGGTCTCGGCGATCACCACCGCGGTCGTCGGCGGTCATCGCTACGTGCTGGCGCGCCCCAGCGGCGAGGACAGCATGTTCATCCGCTCGTGCGGGGGCGGCACGGCCTCGGCGACGCCGGCCAGCGTGTACCGCGTCGAGGGCGATCGGCTGGTGCTCGAGGCCGACCGCAGCCTGCTCTGGCACTGACGCCGGCGATGACACCGCGCGTGCTCGCCCGTCGCGCGCGCGCGCCTGTCGCCTCTCCGAACGACGACGACGACGACGACGACGACGACGACCGCGCCGCGGTCGACGCCCGGCCGGCCGCGCACCCGAAGCTCGCCTGCGCTCACACCGCGACGACGCCGTCGACCAGCGGCTGATCGAGCGCGCGCTCGGTCGCGGCTCGGGCCGCCGCCAGCGCCGCGCGGCCGGCGGCCAGCTTGAACGGCCCCGACCGCGGCAGGTCGGCGATCACCAGGCTGACCAGGCCGGCCCGCTGCGGCAGCGCCAGCGCCTGGCTGCCGCGCCGGCGCCACGGCGAGCGCGACGCGATGTGGTGGAACAGCGTCCGGCCCGCGGGCATGCCGACCAGCCCCGGTCGATCGAGGATGCCGCCGTCCCACGAGGCGCGCCCGTCGACGCGCACCGGCTGGAACATGCCCGGCACCGCGCACGACGCCCGGATCGCCGTCGGCAGGTCGCCGTCGCGCACCACCCGCGTGGTCCGGCTGGCGATGTCGAACACGCTGATGATCGCCGGGCGCCCGCACGCCGCGAACGTGGTCACCGGCAGCACCCGCCGCAGCAGCGCGTCGAACTTGCGGCCGGCCAGGAGCCCCAGCCCCAGCGTCGGATCCCAGAAGTCACGGCGGTCGAGGCCGACCAGCACCTCGGCCAGCGCCTCGGGCGCGACCCCAGCGGCGAACGCGCCCGCGACCAGCGCGCCCGCGCTCGAGCCGCCCACATGCGCCGGCGCCAGACCGCGCGCGGTCAGCGCCGACAGCATGCCGGTGTGGGCGAAGAACGAGAAGAACCCGCTCGACATGCCCAGGCCGAACGGGGCCTCGGCGAGCCAGTCGGCCAGCGTGCGCATCGCGCCAGCGTAGCGCGAACGGTGTCCCCCCGGCGGCCACCCGGGCCTCGTGCGATAGTGCCGCGATGACCGAGGTGACCATCCGCCCGATCACCGCCGACGAGGTGCCCGCGGTCGTCGCGTGCGTGCTCGACGTGTTCGGCACCGACCCGGCCGCCGACCCGCAGGTCGTCGAGCGGGTGCGCGCGCTGGTGCCGCTCGACCGCACGTTCGCCGCGTTCGACGGCGACGCCGTGGTCGCGACCACGGCGGCGTACGACCTGCGGCTCACCGCGTGCGGCGGCACCGTCGCGATGGGCGGCCTGACGATCGTGACCGTGCGCCCGACCCACCGCCGCCGCGGCCTGCTGCGGCGGCTGATGACCGCGCACCTCGCCGACGTGCGCGCGCGCCACGAGCCGCTGTCGGGGCTGTACGCGTCCGAGGCCAGCATCTACGGCCGCTACGGCTACGGCGTCGCGGTCGAGAGCGACGAGCTGACCCTGACCGGCGGCGACGACCTGTTCGAGCCGCGCCCCGACCGCGCGTACGTGGCGCTGTCCGACGACGACGCGCTCGCGACCCTGCCGACGATCTACGCCGAGGCGCTCGCGACGCGGCCCGGCATGTACGCGCGCACCCACGACTGGTGGCGGTGGCGGCGCATCCTCGATCGCCCGCAGGGGCGGCGCGGCCGCAGCGGGCGCCGGCACGTGGTCGTGCGCGTCGGCGGCGTCACCCGCGGCTACGTCGTCTACCGCCAGCACCTGGCGTTCGAGGACGGCCGCCCCGCCGGCACCGTCGACGTCGAGGAGCTGATCGCGCTCGACGCCGACGCCGAGGCCGCGCTCTGGCGCCACCTCGCGACGATCGATCTGTTCCCCCGGGTGACGTTCGCCAACGCGCCCGTCGACAGCGTCGCGCCCTGGCTCGCGCGCGACCACCGGCGCGTGACCCGGCGCCGCCGGACCGACACGCTCTGGCTCCGGGTCGACGACGTCGCCGCCGCGCTGACCGCGCGCCGCTACCCCATCGACGGCGAGCTGACCCTGGCCGTGCGCGACGACGGCGAGCCGTCGCGCTGGCGCCTGACCGTCACCGACGGCGTCGCCGCCTGCGTGCCCGCGATCAGCGCCGTCGACGTCACCCTCGACCGCGCCGCCCTCGGCTCGATCTACCTCGGCGGCGTCGCCGCCTCGACCCTCGCCCGCGCCGGCCGCATCACCGGCGCCCCCGACGCCGTCGCCCGCCTCGATCGCCTGTTCGCCTGGCCGGTCGCGCCCTGGTGCGCCGAGCAGTTCTGAGCGCGCGCTTGCGCGCTCGGAGCTCCTTCGGTCGAGGACCAGCGGCAGGAGTCTCGCGTCTCGGAGGAGTGGCTCGTCGGGGCTTGCCCCCGACGCGCCCGCGCGTCACCCCGCCGCCGGCGGCGCGTCGACCGCGCGGTCGTACCGCAGCCCCGCGCTGCCCTCGCCGGTGCCGACGCCCCGCGTCCGCGCCACCCAGACGTAGGTCGCGCCGTCGGTGCCGCGGGCGCGGCGCACGATCCGGCTGACGCGCGTGCCCTCGCGCGGGACCTGCTCCTCGCGCACCCGCAGCGGCGCGCCCGACGGGCTCGCCAGGATCCGCCCGCGCGGCGTGCGCACCTCGATCCCGTCGCCCTCGAGCGCCACCAACCCGGCCAGCTCCAGCGCGACCTCGTCGGGCACCGCCCCGCCGAGCTTGACCGGCTGGAGCGGGAACCAGCTCGCGGGCACCGCCGACTGCACCCGATATCGCAGCGCGGCGCCCTCGGGCAGCGGCGGCTCGACGACCGCCGCGGCCGGCGCGTCGTCGGCGGCGCGCCGACCGGCGCCCAGCGCCCCGACGATGGCGTGCTCGACCGCCCACACCAGGTTGGCCTGCTCGTCGCGCAGGAACCGCACCTGCTCGAGCGGCTCGCTCTCTTGCACCGACGTCGCCGCCGACGCGGTCACCAGGTGCACGCCCGCCAGCCCCGCGTCGCCCCGATCGATCGCGAACATCGCGAACCGGCCCGGCCCCGACGGCCCGGTCGGCTCGGCCCGCGGGACGATCGTCGTGGTGCCGAACACGTCGACCACCGCCACCGTCGCGGCGCACGCGCTGCCGACCGGCTGCGCGAACGGCACCAGGTACCAGTCGTTGCCGTGGACCAGCATGAAGTCGAGCAAGATCATCGACGCCAGGCTGCGCCGGTCGGGGCGCAGCAGGTCGATCGGATAGCGCGCGTCCTCGAAGTCCCAGAACCGCTCGTTGGGCATCCCGCGAAACCGCACCGGCCCCGGGATCACCGAGCGCGTGATCGTCTCGACGACGCCGGTCGGGGTCCCGGCCGGCGCCGCGGCGCTGGCGCCGTCGAAGCCGTACCAGTCGAGGTCGCCGCGACGGTCCGGCGTCGCCGTCAGGCTCAGCGTCCCGCCCGCCGGCGCGTCGGCGTAGACCAGCGCCTGGCTGGCGAGCTCGCTGGCGCTCCAGCCCGCCGGCGCCCCGGCGCCGGGCACGCCAGTCGACTGCACCCACGCCACGAACGCCTGCACCGCCGCGCCCGCCGCGGCGCGCCGGTCCGCCGGCACCGCCCACGGCACGCCGGCCTTGGGCTTGGGCTGCGGCGCCGCGCCCGCGGGCGCCGGCGGCACCGCCAGCGTCGTCGCGACCCACAGCGCCAGCCCGTCGATCGCCCGCCCCTGCCACAGCGCGCGCAGCCGCGCCGCCCGCGGCTCGTCGTCGGCGCCGCCGCCGATCGGGTACGCGGTCAGGAAGTACCCGCGCAGGTCGGTCGCCGACGCCTGCGCCAGGAACAGCTCGAAGGTCTGCCCCAGCTCGACGGCGTGGGCGAGATCGCCGCCGCCCGGCTCGGCGGTCACCTGGACCTCCACCGGCGCGGTCGCCGCCAACGCCTCGGCGCTCGCGCCGGGCGCGCCCCAGCCGCGCACGCGCCCGAGCTGGGCGTCGACCTTCACGTACGCGGGCGCGCCGGCGTCCTCGCCCTGAAACTCCCCGAGTTGCCACTGCCGGGCCAAGAGCCACGCCGGATCGGCGATCCGCGCGGTCAGCGCCTCGGCCAGATCCGTCGCGCGCGGCCGCGGCTCGAGCCGATTCCAGTAGGTGATCGAGGGCATGGCTACTCCGCGGCGAGGACCGTCGCCTCGCCGATGGTCAGGGCCGCCAGGTCGGCGGTCATGGTGTCGTCCGCCAGGTTGGCCGCGAGGAACGTCGTCGGCGCCAGGAGCCCCAGCGGCCCCAGCGCCTCGTTGTCGACCGCGCGGATCTTCGCGAGCTCCAGCGTCTCGTTGACGATGGCCTCGAGGCTCGGCAGATCCCAGGCGCCCTTCGGGTTGGGCGGCACCGCCAGGAGCACGCACTGCGCGGCCTCGGCGCCGGGCGCGTCGTGATGGAGCGCGATGCTGGTCTCCTGCACCTCGCTCGGGATCACCTCGGACCACTCGTCGACCAGGAGCCCGGCCCAGGGGATCGTCGGCCCGAACGCGAGCTGGCGATCCATCACCAGCGACACGGTCCCCGGCCGCGGCCGCGCCGTCGACGCGAGGTCGAAGGTCCCGCCGGCCCAGGGTGCGCCGACGCGGTGGGGCACCTGCGCCGGCACCAGCGCGGTCCTCGCGGCCGACAGCGCCTCGCTGGCCAAGGTCGCCAGTCGCCAGGCCGCCAGGCGCGGGCGCACCGCGGCGGCGCCGACGAACCAGCGCCGAACCCCGACCGGATCCGGAACCAGCGTCGGGCCGTAGGCCACGGCTTGCTCGAGCTCCGGCTGGTTCACCGGCGCGAAGGTCGGCAGCACCACCAGCGTGCCGCCGAAGAGCGCGCGCAGCCGCGCGTCGCCTATCGCCGCGGCGGCGGCCTCGGCCAGCCGTCGATCGATCGTCGCCAGCGCAGCGACGGCCGCGTCCCGGAGCGCCGCGCGCTCGCTGGCGATGCCGTCGTCGAGCTGACGCGGCAGCGCCTCGGCCACGCCGAACGCCGCGGCCGGCCACAGGGCGGACCGGAGCGCCGCGCTGCTCGGCGCGTCGTCCGCGGCCGCCGCCGCCAGCGCATCCGCCAGCGACGTCCGCGCCGCTGTCAGCGCGCCGGTCGCGGCGTCGGCGCGGCTCGCCAGCTCGGCGAAGTCGATGTCCCCGACCTTGTCCCCCGCCGCCGCGACGTCCGCGGGCGCCAGCGGCCGCGCCTGGTCGAGCACCTGGTTGAGCGAGCTCGCCACCTCGACCAGCTCGAGGAACGTCACCTCGCCACCGACGCGCGCGTGCTCGATCTCGACGCCGTCGACCTGGCCCAGCGCCGTCGCGGCGTGCCCCCGCAGCCGGCGGTCGAGCTCGCCGCTGCCGTCGGCGCCGGTCCGCCGCGCCATCGCCAGCGCGTCGAGCGGCCCGATCCCGAGCTGGGCCAGGGTCACGACCGCGCTGCCGCGCGCCGCCGGATCAGCCTCGGTCGGCGCCGGGTACGTGACGCGCGCCTGCACCGCGCTGGCATCGCCCAGCCGCAGCGCAGCCCAGCTCGCCAGGCGCGGCTCGGCCGCGGTGCGCACCGTCGCAGTCCAGGTCGCCATCGCCGGGTCGCTCCCCGGCGCACCCAGCACGATCGCCGCCCGGTGGGTGACGCTGGCGCCCCGGCGCGGCGTCGACACCACCTCGGGCTCCGGCACCGCGCCGCCACCGGCCAGCGCCGCCAGGGTCCCGGCCGCGCGCTCGGTCTTGCCTTGCACGGTCTGGTGCACGGTCTCGGCCAGGAGCAGGTCGGCGACCGCGTCGACGTCGTGCTCGAGCGCGGCCAGGACCGGCGTCAGGTCCTTTCGGTCGGCGACGTCGACCGGCGGCAGGCTCGCCCACGGGATCGTTGCCTCGGTCGTCTGCCCGCCCAGCGCGGTCCGTAGCGCCAGGCCGTCGACCACGTTGCGCGCGGCGATCCGCTCGCCGCCGGTGACCGGCAGCGCCGGATCGTTCCCCAGCGGGAAGGCGGCGCGCAGCGGCGCGATGTAGCGATCGAGCTGCGCGTCGTGGAGCCCGCGCTCGACCCGGAAGCCCAGGACCGCGGCCAGCGGCACGCCCTGCCGGACCGCGTCGAGCAGCTCGAGCGCGCCGCGCACCCGGCGCGACGACAGATCGACCGCCGCCAGGTCCCGCTGCGCCCCGACCCGCGTCAGGTGCGCGTTGCGCAGCACCGCCGCGGTGGTCGCGTGGGCCGCCGACGGCGCGTGGATGAACCCGCCCGCGGTGCCCGGCCGCGGCGCCGTCCGCGGGCGCAGCTCCTCGACCCAGCCGTAGGCCCCGACGTACACCCCGGTGGCGTGCGCGCCGCGCATCGTCGCCAGCCGCCGCGTCGCCAGCGACGTCAGCCACGCGTCGACCCGGTGCGAGCACACGTCGAGCGTCTCGATGAACAGCCGCGACAGCTCCGCCGTCGGCACCGTCGCCAGCGTCGCCAGCGCCGCGCGGTGCTCGCGCAGCGTCTGCCGGATCTCACCGGTCGACAGCGGATCACCCAGCCACGCCGCCAGCGTCTGCCCGCCGGTCACGCCGCTCACCGGCGCGTCGAGCCGCTCCCACGACGTCGGCCGCGCCTCGGTGCCCGGGCCGATGCGATGCAGCTCGCGCTCGACCCGCTCCACGGCGTCGGCGAGGCCAGCCCCGACCGCGACGTCGACGCCCACCCGCGCGCTCTCGACCAGCGTCGCCTGCCGGAGCAGGTGGAACAGCAGCGGGTTGTCGAACGCCGGGTTCGACGGGGCCCCGGCCCGCCGCAGATCGATGAGCTCCGCGGTGCGGACCCAGTCGATGTAGTTCGGCGCCAGCGCGGCGGTCTCTGACACCGCCCCGTCGACGACCCAGTTGCGCCCGATCCGCAGCGCGCGGTCGCCCAGCGTGAGCTCCGCGACCCGCGGCGACAGCCCGGTCAACCCGGCCTCGGCCAGGGCCTGGGCGATCAGCGTCAAGCGCGCCGCCGCCGCGCCGCTGCCGTCGACGCCGAGGAGCAAGAACAGGTTGGCGACGAACGCCGGCCCGTAGACCTCGCGCGTGCGGACCTCGCGGCTGCGCGCGTCGCGCGTCAGCACGCCGAGCAGATCCTCGTCGGGATCCGCCGTCGCGCCGACCCGCGGCACCGTGGCCGCGCGCGCCAGGAACTGCGTGCGCCAGCCCTTGAGCAGCGTCGCCAGCCCGGTCTCGATCGGGTGCGCCGCCGCCTGCCACCGCGCGCTCGACGTCACCGGCAAGAGGCCGTACGGCACCCGCCCGACCCGGACCACCGGCAACGGCCCGCGCCCGCGCACGAACTCGTGGAAGTGCGTCCGCGCCGCGGCGATCTGCTCGTCGGTCACGTGCGGCGCCATCAGCTGGCCCAGGAAGTAGCCCAGCGTGCACGGCCACAGCGCCAGGTTCATCGCCGCCGCCCCCGCCTGCTCGGTGCGGTCCTGCCCCGCGACCCGCGCCAGCGCCGTCGCCGGGACGCCGAGCGCGGCCGCGACCGCCACGCCGTCGGTCCCCGGCGTGATCGACGCCTTGGCGCGCTCCAGCGCGAACCGGGCCTCGGTGTCACCCGGCGTCGGATAGCCCGCCGGCGCCGCCGCGGTGTTGTTGGTCGGCGTCCCTTGCGGCACCAGCGCCACGCCGCGGGTGTACCGGTGCGCGTCGAGCAGGTCCGTCACCAGCGTCGCCCCGTCGGCCGCGCTGGTCTGGGTCCGCACGCCGACCACGATCACGCGGTCGAAGCCCGCCGTCAGATCGGCGCTGGTCAGCGGCATGGTCACGGCCATGCCGATCGCGACCGCCTCGTCGTAGTCGATCGTCCACAGGAGCTCGCGCTCGATCGTCAGGCCGTCCCGGGTCACCAGCGTCGGGTCGCCCGCGGCCACCGTCGGCGCGAACGACAGGTGGACCGGCTCGGCGACGTCGGCGCTGGTCACCCGGTGCTGCTCGACCCCGCCGCGGTAGGCGATCACCAGCCACGACCGAGGCAGCGCCGCCGCCGTCACCTCCGGCAGCAGATCGTCCTTCAGGTCTGGCGCCGGGAACACCGGCGCCTCGGCCGGGCGCGCCGCCAGGTTGGTCGGCGTCGCCCGCTCCACCAGCCACGCCGCGCGCTCGGCCGGGTACCGCGAGGTCAGCGCCTGCCACGCCCCGTACTCCGCCGCCGGCGCCCAGCCGTCGGTCCAGTACTGGACCGCGTCGGTCCACTCGTCGGTGGTCAGCTGGCGCCGGTGGCCGTCCGCGACGATCTCATCGGGATAGATCCGGATCTTCAGCGACGGCGGACTCGCGACAAAGCGCGTCTCGAGCCGCACCGGCAAGAGCGCGATCGGATACTCGGTGCTGAGCTGCGCGAGCTCCAGCGCTAGATCGCCCATGGGTCGTACTCACCAGGATGAGAGGTCAGGGGTCAGGCGGGCGTCGGCGTCGGGAGCAGATCGGCCCCGTGGATCGCGACGCGCACCGCTCGTTGCAGGGTGATGACAGCGTGATCGGCGCCCCGGGCGATCGGCTGCCCGGCGCTCGCGGTCAGGTGCCACCCCGCGCCGCTCGCCCCCTCGCCGGTCGGCCGCGCCGGCAGATCCACCGCCAGATCGACGTAGTTGATCGCCGCCAGCGCCTCCGGCGTCGCCGCCAGGTGGCCCCAGGACAGGTCGTCCCAGGTCACCGCGGGCGGCGCCCCCGCCGCGCCCTCGTCGAGGCCGAACCGCGGATCGCCCGGCTGCTCCTCGAAGACAAAGCACCAGCCCGGGTTCGCCGCGGTGCCGTCGCCGCGCACCTCGACGTCGGTGAGCGCGAAGCCGAACATCGCCACGTCCGGCGGCAGCCGCCCCGAGAACACCGGCCGCAGCTGCTCGATCCCCAGCCCCACGACGTCGCCCGTGCGCGTCGCGCGCTGCGCGTACACCAGCGTCCCGGGGTAACGCCGGAGCGCCTCGCCGCGGATGACCAGCACCAGGTGCTCCTGCCCTGGCGCCAGCGGCCGCGGGCTGTGACTGCCCAGCGTCGACGCCGGGTCCCACCCGTGCAGCGGCGTCACGTCCTTCGACGTCTCGGGCACCGGCGTCGCCTCGACGCCCGCCGGATCCCAGAACTGGCGGAAGTAGCTGCCACGCTGATCCGACGGGTACTCGCGCCACAACAGCTCGCGCGCGAGCTCGTGGTTGAGCCCCACCATGTACGCCTCGATGAACGCCGGGTTGGTCTTGGCCAGCGTCACCCGGTCGGCCGGCAGGTCGAACAGCCCCGGCAAGATCCAGTCCGGCGACCGCGCCGCCAGCGGCTGGAACATCGGCTGCGGGAACACCGGGTGCGCCATCACCGGCGCCAGCGGATCGCTCGGCGACCACGCGAAGCCCGGCGCGCGCACCATCCGCGCGGCCAGCGCCTGCGCGATCGTCGTGCGCGGATCGATCGCCGCCGCCACCGTCGCGCCCAGGGTCGGCAGGTCGAGCCGCGTCAGGGTCTCGCCGTCCTTCGAGGTCGGGGGCCGCCCCAGGAGCGCCAGCGCCGCCTCGCGGAACGCGGCCATCGACGGGCTGTCCTCGCCGTTGCCCTCGTCCCACTTGTCGGGGCCCTCGCCGTCGACCGGATCCCACGCGTAGACCTTCTCGGCGGGCGGCGCGGCCTCGACGTCCTTCGTGCTCGGGAACGTCTGCTTGATGCGGTCCTCCAGCCAGCCGACCGTCGGCACCGACCGCGGCAGCGCCGGCGGCGTCTCGGCCAGCGCCGTCAGCGTCCCGGCGTTCACGCGCCCGAGCACGTGCGGCCGCACGACGTCCGGACGCCCCTGGCGGCGGCCCACCGGCCCCAGCGGCCGCGCCGCGCGCCGCAGCCCGCTCGACACCAGCGCCAGCCGCGCCGGGCTGCCCTCGACCCGCGCGCGCACCGTCGCCGTCGAGGCCTTGATCTGCCCGTGGGTCGGCGCCGTCAGCTCCAGCACCCGGGTGTCGTCGGCCGTTGCCACGTGGCGCCGATGCAGGCGCTCGCCGACCGCCCGCGCGACCTGCGCCATGCGGAGCTGCGCGTTGGCCTCGCGGATCCCGGCGACCTGCGCCCACGCCGACGCCATCAGCCCCTCTTGCTGCTCCTGCACGACCTCGGTGCCCATGCCCGCCGCCACCCGACCGCGCGGGTCCACGTTCAGCTCGCGGAACCACCCGGCCGCGGCCGCCTCGGCGACGGTCTCGCGCCGCGCGTGCCACGCGCCGTACAGCGGCGGCGCCACCAGCGGCGTGCCGCCCTCCGCGCGCACCGTCGCCGGCAGGTCCAGGAGCGTGACGATGCCGTCGACGAACTCCGGCGCGATCGCCTCGGGCGCCGGGCTGTCCGGCGGGCGCAACGCCCCACCCAGCGCCAGCGGCCCCGGCGCCGCCGCCGGCAAGCCACCGCCGGGCGTCGCGACATCCAGCCCGCGGCTGCCCGCCGTGGCCGGCAGCGGCGCCGGCGTCAGCCGTCGCACCAGCGTCTCGAAGTCACCGTCGAAGCCGGTCGAGAACGTCCACCGGTGATAGATCGGGACGCGCAGGTCCTCGACGAGCGCGGCGCCGGCCCACGCGGTCGCGAGCGACGCCGCCGCGTCGCCGAGCGCCAGCCGCAGCCCGGCCCGTCGCCCCACCTCGAACGTCGGGATCAACAGCACGTGGTACTTCGTCCTCGGCGCCAGCCGCCGCGGACACAGGAGCCGCGCCAGGCACCGCGACGGCTGGCCCAGCACGACCTCGGCCAGCGGCGCACCGTCGTCGCCGCTCACCTGCACGTGGGCCCAGGCCCAGAGCTGATCCGCCGGCGGCATCGGCGTCGGCTGCTCGGGCGGCCCCGCGAGGATCGTCACGGCCTCCAGCGCCCGCGACGACGTCGTCGGCTCGAACGCCCCCAGCTCCGCCTCGGTGAACGCCGCCAGGCACAGCCACGGCCGCAGCCGCCGGGTCGCGTCCTCGGCCCGCGGCGTGTAGCGCCACGGCAGGTCGGCCTGGTCGAACTCCACCGCCGGGAAGTAGTTCGGCTCGGCGTCCAGCGTTCGATCCGGCGGCGAGCGCCGGCTGATCGACCGCGCGTCGAACCCGGTCACGTCGCCCGGCCCCACCAAGGTCAGGGTCGTCGCCCCCTCGAGCGCCGGGTCGTCGTTGAAGCGCAGCGCCACCGGCACCGCCGCGCGGGTCCCGCCCGCCGCCGCGTCCGCCGCCGTCACCTGCGCCGCCGCGCCGCGCCTCACCCACGGGTAGAACCGCAGGGCCGCTTCACTGTCACTCATGCTGCCACCTCGTAGCTCGGCACCACCTGCAGGCGCGCCGCGTCGTCGGGGTGCGCCGCCAGGTGCGCCCGCAGCGCCAGCTCGGCCTGTCCCCGCGTCGCCGCCGCGGTCAGGTCCCACCGCGGCGCCAGCGCGTCGGTCGTCGCGATCACGAACGTCTCGTCCACCAGCGTCAACGCCGGCGGCGCGCCGATCGGCGGCGCGTACGCCTCGACGCCGCCGCGGCCCCGCGGCGCCTGCGCGGTCGCCGACAGCGCGGTCCCGATGAGCTGCTGCGTCACCGACGGCCGGTAGCGCCCGGCCTCCTGCCGCCGCCCGTCGGCGATCACCACCGTGTCGTAGTCGAGCGCCCGCACCAGCGGCAAGCCCGCGCGCACCGTCGTCGCGCCCACCGCCACGCCCGCCACCATCTGCTCGAACCCCGGCCGCGCCAGCTTGTCGGTCTCGCTCATCGCCTCGAACTGCGCCGGCGCGAACCACTCGGTCACCGGCGTCACCGCCGCCGCCGGCATCACCGCGTCACCGACCCGCACCTCGGTCACCTGGAACCGATCCACGCCGACCGGCCGACCGTGCGCGAACGCGGTGATCGTCCGATCCAGCGGCACCACCTGCTGCGTCACCGACACCGTCGCGCACGGATCCACCAGCGCCACCGGCGCGCTCGCGTCGGCGTCCACCGGCGTCCCCACCACCGCCGCCGCCAGCCCGCGCGGCACCTCGGCGGCCCACGCCGCCGGCTCCGCCAGCGCCGCCTGCAGCGCCGGCCAGATCTGCCGCGCCGGCACCGTCGCCGGCGCGCCGTCCCCGAACCGCACGTGCACCGGCACGCACAGGTCGATGAACCACAGCGACAGGCACGCCTTGCCGTCGACCCGCCACGGCTGCGGCCCCTGCAGGTGGCCCTCGAAGCTCACCGCCGCCAGCGTCGTCGTCCCGCGCCGCAGCGCCACCCCCGCCCACACGTCCACCGCCAGCCCGAACGGCGAGAACTGCACCAGCGTCTCGAACCCCAGCGCCCCGTGATGTTCAGCGGCCCCGCCGACGCGTACAGATCGATCCGCGCGCCCAGCTGCAGCGTGTTCGACGTCAGCGCCAGGAACCCCTCCGCGTCCAGCCGCGGATCGTCCCCCGACCCCAGCTCGATCCGCACCCGCCGCAGCGTCGGGAAGTCCGCCGGCGCCCGGAACTGCGAATGGAACCCGCCGATCGCCAGCGCGAAGCTCCGCGGGCTCCCCCAGCTCATCCGGAACGCCAGGTCCCCGGTGATCGGGAACCCCGCGATCGTCGAGCTCCGCAGCGACGCGTCCACCGCCACCCGCCGCTGCCCGAAATCCACCTCGCCCACCACGTCCATCGCCAGGTCGACGACCGCGTGCTCCTCCGTCGGCAGCTTCGTCGTCACCGTCCCCAGCACCACCACCCGCGCCGGCGCCGGCAGCTCCAGGAGCACCGCCAGCGTCCCCGCACCACCGTCGGCGCGCCCCAGCCAAACTTCACCGCCGGCCCGAACACGTACCGCCCCTCCGCCGCCGGGAAGTACCGCGCCAGGTCGGTCGTCAGCCGCCCCGCCTGCGCGATCGGGTCCGCCGGGAAGAAGACGTCCCCCATCCCCGCCGGCGTCCGCAGCGCCGCCCGCAGCGCGTCCGTGTCGATGCGCCGATGGATGCCGATCAGCCCCCCGACGCCCTGCAGCGTGAAGCCCAGCGGCAGCGGGATCGGCCGGAACGACGCGGCGATCACAGCCGCTAGTGAGCGTACGCCCGGCGCGTCGTTGAGGACTCCGATTCCATTGATGGCAAAGCCCTGGACCTCGAGTGCCAATGCGCCCCGGTACTCTACTGCTCCCAACCGCGCGACCTCACCTGCCCCGCGTACGAGCGCCGTGTCGATGGCGACCCCAAATCCCGTCGGTGCCAACAGCGCAGCTCCGAGGTCAACCGGGCCAACGTTGCCCCCCCTACGAGGGAAGCCAACCGACAACGCCACGCCGAGACCTTCCGCGACCAGCTGCACCGGCCCCACCGCCATGGCCAAATCCGTGCGCATCTCCGAAACGACCCCACGTTCCCCACCGGACAGCGCCAGCAAGACCCGTTGCACTTCGAGTGCGCCCAGGCGAAGCGACGTCGCGCGGTCGAGCACCAAGCCCGTCGCCCCGAGGTACAAGCCACGCGTCGACGACAGCCCCACGGTCAGTGGTGCCGGGACCTGGCGAGGGGCTCTCCCCATCGCCGAGGCTACAAAACCACTCCCGGCCTCGGGTAGCCCGACCGTCAGGTTCGGAAGCTTCAGTTCGATCCACAGCTCGCTGCCACCAGCCAACGCACCCTTGCCACCGGCAATGACCTGCCAGCCCCGCGTCGTCACGTTCGTCGGGCCGTGCGTCACAGATTCCGCCGGACCTGCCTCGCGCGAGAGGCTGACCGTCAATGAGGTGTGAACCGGCGCGGCCCCGGTCGACAGCGGATCGTCAGACACCTGCACACCATCAGGACGGACGACCAAGCCACGCTCGCCTGCGCTCGCAAGCCCGTTCACGACGAGGTACAGATCCCCAACGCTGACGCCAGCGGCAAGCGCACCCAGTGCGTACGGGACGATCGCGACCACCGGCCCGCCTGCGTCCTCGAAAGCGGCCACCTCGAGCCCCAGCTCCACATCACCGGCTGGCAGAAAGCCCCGCACCAGACGAGCAATGAGGTGCATGCGCATCGCGCCGGGCGGTGATGATGCGACCTCTCCCGCCTGGGGCGCCACGCGGACGAAGCCAGCTGCGATACCCAGCTGCCCGCACATCTCGGCCAGTCGATCGAGCATGGCGTCGCTGCGGAAGGTTGGCGCCGCCCACGCCCACGCCGTGCGCAGCCAGGCAGACGGTGACTCGAACAGCGCCCCAAAATCGGGCTCCGCAAACCGCGTATCCTCGTACGCGAGCCGGATCCCCTCCGCCGGTCGTGCGACCGACATGACGAACCCCGCCGCCCTCAGTGCACCTGCCAGGACGGGACGCTCCTGATCGAGGTAGTCGATCACAGCCCACTGCAAGAGCTGCGCTGAGAACTCGCCAGCAAACCCGGCGGAATCGAGTTCCGCACCGAAGGCGGTGGACTCAAGCCCAACGATCGCATCGTGCACATCGGCGATGGAACCAGCCAAGGCCAACCAATCAGCCTCCGCGCTAGCGTCACCAACAGACTGCGCCATCAAGGCGACCGTCCGCGCCTGGGCCGCCAACGCCATGATCGGCGCCAACTCTGTGGTGAGATTCCACCCTAGCCGGCTTCCGATCGCGCGCAGCGACGCTGCATCGCGGCCCACGGTGGCCAGTCGCTCGACCACGCCCGCCGCGCCGCTGACGAGGGCGCGAAACAGATCGGTGCTCATAGGAGGCGGTCCACGGCCGGCAAGCGGGACACATCGAGTTGGTAAGTCAGAACGTATTGGCACACGGCGCAGAACTCCTCTGCCTGGAGACGTTTGATGATCATAGGGAACGACAACACCGTCACGTCCTCCATGCGCCGCGACAACTTGCATGCGCGCGAAGGCCGCACCACAAGGCAATCGAGACCCGCCCCGCCTTCGTAGGCCGCTGGCGTACTGGCACGCAGGCCGGTCACAGACGCGGTCCGATCGAACACCCCCAGCGGGTTACAGGCATTGGTAGTCAAAGGTCCATTGGCGAGTGCGGCCTGCACCGCGGGCTTGATCAACCACTGCGGCGCGCCTGCTGGATCAGTCCGCTGGAGCACGATCCGCACGTCGGGAACTGCGCCGCCAACCGAAAGTTGAGTCCAGAACGAGTCGACGACGTCCGCTGCACTGACCCCGCCGAGGGGCCGGCAGCGTACGATCTGCGTCTGCGGATCGAAGGCCACCAAC
Organism: Myxococcales bacterium; assembly: GCA_016717005.1. Classification (NCBI taxonomy): domain Bacteria; kingdom Pseudomonadati; phylum Myxococcota; class Myxococcia; order Myxococcales; species Myxococcales bacterium. The sequence goes on from JADJUF010000039.1 coordinate 1,278,162, forward strand.
TCGAGTTCGAACGGATTGACGGCGATCGGCCCCACCGGCGGAATTGCTTCCCATAGCGGACCATTGCGCACCCACACCGGAGCAGGCCCGGTGCGGCGCTTCCATCGTATCGCGTGCGAAAGGTTGACAACGAAAGCGACGTCGCTTCCGCTGACGAAGCAGTCCTCGACAACCGCACCGGCCGCGGCCCGCGGCCATCGCCACTTCAGCCGGCTGGCATCGACGCTGTGCCCGACACCCTGCACGTTGGCAAGCGTGTCGGAGTTCGCCTTCGACTTGGCGTGGTGGAAGCCCGCCGGCAGCGCTGAAGCGTCCGGCATCCGCCCGCCATACTCATCGTTGAGCGCTCCAAGGGCCGCGCTGTGGGCGAGCTCGTGCGCAAGCACGTCCGCCATCTCCATTAGCGGCCGACGCTCGTACGAGCTCGTGACGCCCACCTCCACGTCAAGGAGGTGCTGAGCCGGCGAAGCCGTCGTATGAATTGGCGAATTGGCCACGCCGACAGTCACCTGATTCCCTGTACACAGCAATACGGCCCCCGGGATCGATACTCCACCATAGAGATCCGTCCGACACAAGAACACGACCATCCCCTCCGAATCGCCGCCAGTCTGCCAGCGCTCCCCAAACCGCATTGGGCCATCCGGTGTGCGCAGCTTGCCGACCAGCGTGTCCAACATCGGCCGGTGCGCGGTCGCGGGATCGACTGGCACCGATCCGAGAAGCGGCGGCAGGCGATGATCGGGAAAGAACGGCGCGCGCGCTGGCCCCCGTGACTTCGCGGACCCATCCAGCCACGTGTCATCGGAGATGGCCGGGGGATGAAACTTTTCCACGTACGGACCATGGTGCGGATACGTGATCATAAGCCCAAATGCAGTGTCGCGAACTCGGCTCTGCCGTGCGACCCCAAGCTGCCTCCAAACGTCAAAAGTCTGTTGCCAGAGCGTGCGATTGCCCGTGTTGATCGAACCGCCCGCGGCGGTGACAAATGCGACAAGATCCGCGAACACCGGCGCAGACGAACGGCTGGGGTGGCCGATTGTTTCCAGCACCCGCGGCAAGAACGAGTCATCTGGGATGAGCGCATACGCCGGCGCACCTGCCGATGCCTGCACCATGTCAGCGCCAATCGAGACACCTTCGTCCGCAGATGAAAAGAACGCCCCGAACACGTCCAGTGATTCCATCAGCCGCGCGTACGGCTCAATCTTCCTGAGCTTCAAGGTCAGCACCTTGCAAAGGTCATGAAACTCCTGCTCGGTGGCCGCCGTGAAGCCTTCAGCTAGAAACAGAATCGAGCGCTTGGCGATCGCAGTTCCATTGTGATGCTGGCGCAGGATGGCAAGATCAGCGGACGGTGCGGTGACCTGGATGGTCACACTCCCAGTCAGCGGCGTGACCGATAACCCGGGCACCCCTGTGGCGACATCGATCGTGACCACCCAGGTGCCAGTGGCCGCGGTGGTCGTCACGCGGCCGTCACTGCCGACCGTGAGACCGGCGGTCCCTGCTACAGGGTAGGCTAGAAAGTCACGGCCGGTGACGTCCACGATGATACGCGCACCGGTGGCATCCTCGAACTCTGCGTACACGACAAGGACGCGATCGGAGCGCTGTGTCTCAAGCTGGAGATCGGCGGTCGAGCACCACAAGCGATGAATCGCCCGGTGAACCGAGATGCGCACCGGAAGCGACAACACTGGCGCCCCCCCGGCAGGGCTTCGCATGATGAGCGACGTTCGCTTGCTGCCTGTAGCGGACGTAGACGCGGTGAGCGTGAGACCAGTCATCGTCGCCAGCGAAACTGCGGCAGGAAGATCAAAGTCGAAGCCGGACTGCCAATTCCAATCGTTCAGGGGCTGTTCATTAAAATTCCGCAGCAGGTCGAATGTGACCGACATGCCACGCAGAAGATGCACGTCGGTCGAGGGATAGAGCTTGACGGTCACGGCTGCACCCGCGTTGTCAGCGCGTCGGGGCCGTATGTGTAAGAATCTGGAGCGCCGTACTCAAGGTAGGCTCCATAGGTCTCATCGTATGCGCGCATGGCGATCATTCGCCCGTGCTTCCACTGCAACCATGCCCCAGCGGGCCTTCCATGAACACAGTATCCCTGGGCGACCAGGGAACCGTCATGTGCGATGACCTCTACCGGCCCGTTGCTCTGACCGTCGGAATCGCGACATGCAAGCGCCTGACTCCCATCGAGCGCAGGAATGGGCACACGACAAATCGTGATGCCGTGTCTACATGGCTCAATCGGACGCCCGCCCCCATGCGATGAGGCGAAAGGATCACCCGGCAACGGCGGATCGATGCTATTCCACGGCCCGTCATCCACGACAATATAATCTCCAGGCCCTCGACGCTCGACCGCACAGCTCATTGGATGGCGTATCGGATCCGGATCCGCCCCCGGGCATTGGAAGGTGAGCACGCGAGTGCGCCCTTCGAGCGGCGCTGCTATGGCCGGCGCGTCCTGCCGGGTTGGGGGTTTGACGCAACCTGAGTTTGGCGCCACCAGCGCCACCACCGCCACCACCGCCTGCACGGCCCGAGGCGGTGCCTCGCGCGAGCGCCCCGCGCGGGGGTGCGGTGCTCCGGTCGCCACCCCCGCGCGGAGGCGGGACACCCCATCATAATTGCGATCGCCGCGCTGAGAGAATGACGACGGGGTGACGCTGATGCGCATGACGAGCTCCGTGAAGGAAGAAGTCGGAAGTTGTGGCAGTAAGCGTGACAGCAGGATGCGCTTGACGGGATCGATGGATTTTGATCTGGTCCCTGGGGTCCCTGGGTGCAACGTGGCAGCCCCTACCCCGAGCAAATTTCGCGAGCGCTGTGAGTTCATCTCAAGCCTGCGACGGTCGCCCGGCAGCGACCACCTCGGTGGCGAAACGTTCGCTTTCAGGCTGAGGCGTGCGCTTGACTGGTTGGTGTCGCAGCGCCCATCCATGCACAACGATGCCGGACGCTCGCGACGGATTAGCCGGCGATGCGGCCACGCCCGCTTCCGCCGCAACAGCGACCGCGGACCGTCGCCGAAAGCTATGCCCGCCATGACCTCCGCCTACCATGGACTAGTTCTATCAGCGCCCAGCAGAATTCACAATACCAGCTGCAGGTCCCGCGACGGCCGGTAGCGCCCGGCCTCTTGCCGCTGCCCGCTGGCGACCACCACCGTGTCGTAGTCGAGCGCACGCACCAGCGGCAAGCCCGCGCGCACCGTCGACGCGCCCACCGCCACGCCAGCCACCATCTCCTCGAACCCCGGCCGCGCCAGCTTGTCCGCCTCGCTCATCGCCTCGAACTGCGCAGCCGCGAACCAGTCCTTCACCGGCGTCACCGCCGCCGCCGGCACCACCGCGCCACCCACCTGCACCTCACTCACGTGGAACCGGTCCACGCCGACCGGCCGACCGTGCGCGTACGCGGTGATCGTCCGCTCCAGCGGCACCACCTCCTGCGTCACCGACAACGTCGCGCACGGGTCCACCAGCGCCCCCGCCGCCTGGCCCCCCGCGGCGTCCCCCGGCGTCCCCCCCACCGCCGCCGCCAGCCCCGCGGCACCTCGGCGGCCCACGCCGCCGGCTCCGCCAGCGCCGCCTGCAGCGCCGGCCAGATCTGCCGCGCCGGCACCGTCGCCGGCGCGCCGTCCCCGAACCGCACGTGCACCGGCACGCACAGGTCGATGAACCACAGCGACAGGCACGCCTTGCCGTCGACCCGCCACGGCTGCGGCCCCTGCAGGTGGCCCTCGAAGCTCACCGCCGCCAGCGTCGTCGTCCCGCGCCGCAGCGCCACCCCGCCCACACGTCCACCGCCAGCCCGAACGGCGAGAACTGCACCAGCGTCTCGAACCCCAGCGCGCCCGTGATGTTCAGCGGCCCCGCCGACGCGTACAGATCGATCCGCGCGCCCAGCTGCAGCGTGTTCGACGTCAGCGCCAGGAACCCCTCCGCGTCCAGCCGCGGATCGTCCCCCGACCCCAGCTCGATCCGCACCCGCCGCAGCGTCGGGAAGTCCGCCGGCGCCGGAACTGCGAGTGGAACCCGCCGATCGCCAGCGCGAAGCTCCGCGGGCTCCCCAGCTCATCCGGACGCCAGGTCCCCGGTGATCAGGAACCCCGCGATCGTCGAGCTCCGCGGCGACGCGTCCACCGCCACCCGCCGCTGCCCGGAAATCCACCTCGCCCACCACGTCCATCGCCAGGTCGACGACCGCGTGCTCCTCCGTCGGCAGCTTCGTCGTCACCGTCCCCAGCACCACCACCCGCGCCGGCGCCGGCAGCTCCAGGAGCACCGCCAGCGTCCCCGCACCACCGTCGGCGCGCCCCAGCCAAACTTCACCGCCGGCCCGAACACGTACCGCCCCTCCGCCGCCGGGAAGTACCGCGCCAGGTCGGTCGTCAGCCGCCCCGCCTGCGCGATCGGGTCCGCCGGGAAGAAGATGTCCCCCATGCCCGCCGGCGTCCGCAGCGCCGCCCGCAGCGCGTCCGTGTCGACGCGCCGATGGATCCCGATCAGCCCCCCGACGCCCTCGAGCGTGAAGCCCAGGCCAAGTTGGACCGTCGAGAACTCGGCGCTGACCACGGCGGCGAGCGAGTAGCTGTGACCAGTCGCATCCAGCGCCGCGAGCGCCGAGACCGACACCCCACAGATCGACAGGGCCAAGGCGCCTTGGTAGTGACGCTCGCCGGCATCGGACGTCGTCTGGATGCGGCCGCCGCCGGACACCACACCGGCGTCGACGCCGACGCCCACTCCTTCGGGCCAGCGCGGGCCGAACGACAGGTCGGCGATCCCCAGGCTCCCACCCACCGCGCCGGGATCGACGCGGACCTCAAGCCCGACGTTCTCGGCCGCCAGCTCCACCGGTCCAAGCTTGACCCGTACGTCGCCGCCAACCTCGAGCGAGATCGCGCCGCTGACGGCCCGCAGACCGAGTCGAACCGCATCCAAGACGAGCGCGCTCGACCGCCCCCCCACGGGTATGCGCGCCGTCAGATCTCCGCTGCCGCAGAATCTCAGTCCGCCACCGAGGTCCCACTCGAGAAGCGCGTCGAACTGGGCTGAGGCCGCGCCGCCTGGGGTGACGCGCGCCAGCAAGCCATCGCCATGAGTGGCGGCGCCCAGCGCCAGACGGGCGCCGCGCAGCTCCGCACGGATCGCGACGTTGCGCGAGGTCGGTGCCACCGCAACACGGGCCGCGACCGACACCGCGCCGGGATCGAACGCGGCGCCGGACGGCTGCCCGGCCGGGCGTGTGAGGCTCAGTTCGATCTCGGCGGCTTCGCCTGTGCCGTGCGTCTGGACACCTGCAGGCGTAATGAGAAGCGCGTCCAGACTCCCCGTGATGCGCGTCGACAGTTGCCACGCGCCGACGGCGGACGAGATCTCGCCGCTCCCCGAGGGCCGGATCAGCAAGCCCGGGCCCCCGCGTGTCGTCGGAACGACCGCGAGCACCGCGCCGAGCGTTACCGCGACACCATCGACACGATGGGTCACCGCCATCATGTGCCGCAGGTCGGTGGTCGCGCTGCCGTAGTCGTAGCCGTATCTCGACTTGAGCCCGTACGATGTCTCCAGGCCGCACCAAGCGAGGAACTCCGCCAGTCTCGGGAACAGGCGGCTCGCGACCAAGCGCGCGCCGGCATCGTCGGCCAGCCCCGTCTCGCCGAAGTACTCGGCGCGCAGCGTGCTGATCGGCGCCCCGACCAGCGCTGGCAGTCGATCGAGCCGCACGCGATCCACCACGCGCGGGCGCCGAAGCACCGCGCCTGAGGCATCGACGATCGCTGGCTGGAGCCCCACGTCGCGATCCCTGACCACGAGGCCGAGAAGGAGTGCAACCTGATACGCCGCGGGCTTCGCGCGGAGCGCCACGGCGATCATCACCTCGAGCAGATCGACGACGAACCGATCGAGTTCCGGCGGCGCGGCGTTGATGTCAAACCCGTCGGCCAGTGTGAACACGTGGTCGACCAACGCCTGCACCGTGGCCAGTGCGTCGAGGGCTGACCTGACGTCGGTCGGCGGTTCGTCGACCCATCGCTCGAGTTCGTCAAGGCTCGCAGCGATGGCTGCGATCCGGTCGAGGACCTGGTCCAGCGGCACGCCCGTGACGCGATCGATCTCCCAGCCCAGCGCGCCCACCAGCTCCTGCCCAAACTCACGTGATGCCGTCGCAATTCGTACCGTCGTGCCCACGCTCCGCGCCCAACGCACGACCGCGCCAATCAGCTCGATCATGTGGAGGGCTCCCAGTCGCTGATCGGGAACTCGTCGTCATCGACGTCGAATCCGACGACGAAAGAACTCCACGGCTCGGGCGAGACCCCTGGCGCCATCCGCCACCACAGGTTCTGGGTCGCTGCGGAAACGATGCCCGGCGAGGGCCTTCCGAGCACAATCTCCCCGAGATTGTTCTTGCCGACGATCCTCCTTCCCGTTGCCGAATGAGCCTTGGTAGTCTTGGTACGCGCTCGCGATCGTCATCAGTATTGAGCGTGTGCAAGCGGGTCGCCCTCGACATGGGGCGGAGAGGGCGCTTCAAACGCCTCTGCGACCACGTAGTCGATGCGATAGCGCCAGTCTGGGGGCGGTCCGACCCGACCAGGCTGCCGAGCTCATCCTCCGCACGAACGGTCAACAGGAGGCATCGGCCTGAGGGCCTTGGGGCCACTAGGCCGCGGCGCCAGGACGCGCTTCTATCGATCTCTGCTTGCGGTATTGATTGCGTGCTCAAACGGCACCGGGCCAACCTAATCACAGTTTCGGATCGGATGGAATCGTGGATCTCCGGAAGTTGTAGCCCCAGCGGTGCTGTCGGTTGGAGTTCACGCTCGCGTCGACAAGCGCTCGACACAAAGTGGGCGATGACCGCACGCTGGGGCGCTGCCTCGCTGCGCCCGAGAAGGCGGCTTGGCGGAATAGGCGACGCGCGCGGCGTAGGGCGTAGTGCAGGTCGCCCGCGAGGATGATGACCTTGCCGTCGCGCTCCGGCGACGACGCGCCCAACGATCGCGGCCAAGAGGCGCTCGAGCGGGTCACTGTCCAGGTACCAGATGTCCCCGACCTCTGGCGAGTATGCGACCACCCAATCCCAGCCCGAGTTGGGCCTGGCCCCCCCTGGTAGCTCTTCCACCACTCATAGATGTCCTCCACCATTGCTTCAACACGAACGACCCAGGGCATCGGAGCTTGGATCGCGGGCCGAGGACGACAGGACAAACGTCACCTCGGGCGGTGCACCGGCGGGCGGAGGGATCTGGGCAGCCAAGGCCTGCTCCGACAGGAGCTCGCCCGCCTTCAGATTGTCATCCAGTTGCGAGAACTTTCGCCAGGTGCGCTCGTCAGGCGCAAGTAGCTGATATCCAGGCCCGGCGACTGTAAAATGAAAGGACAGCGGAGCCACCGACGGCGCCATCAACACGGGGCGAGGGACCTCCGTGTGCCAGCGACCCAGATCGTGCGCAGGTGGAGACGCTGCCCCGTCAGGTTGAACGAATGGGATAGACATCGCCCACCGCAGCGCATTCTCGTATTCAGGAAGATAGCTGCGGTCGACGTTTGCGAGGTCGAGGACTCTCATCATCCGCTGAAACGCACCCCATCCAGGTCCACGTGGATCATTTCCCCATCCTTGGAAGATCGAGAACGAGAGAAGTGCGTTCATCACGAGCCGTCGACCGAGCGACTGACGGCAACAGGCGGCTGCACCACTCATGATTGAGGTTCCAGCTGTTCTTCACCTCGTGATCATCGAAGATCATGTAGGTGGGAATATTGGCGAGCGCCCTTCGCACCCGATGCAGATCTGTCGCAAAGCTGATCGTCTCGCGATTCCAGAGCCCCGTGGTCGTCGGCCACAGAATTGGCGACCACCAGAGCAGATAGGAAGCACAGAACTCCGCGAGTGACAGCCGGAGGCACCGGGGCCGCTCATCAAGCTCGAAAATGTTCCGACGCCTTCCCGTTCATCGGGCGGAAGCTCGCTGCCGAGCACCTCTACCTGCGGGAGGATCTCGGGCCAGCCCAGCAAGGCCTCGCCGATCTCGCTGCACATTGCGAGGAGCTGCTCAGAGTGCTCATCGGCGTAGATCTGATCCCCGGTCAGTGCCAGCAAGTGGGGGCGATTCAACGGCTGCGCTACCGTATCGGCGATCATGACGTCCAGCGCGAGCAGGCCGTCCTCGCCAGCATAGTCCGGATCTCGACAGGACCCATGCACCACGCGAAGGCGACGCACGTCGTCAGGGGACAGTGCGAAGGACGGCAACGGGATCGACGGCCCATACGTCAAGGCGGCAGCGGCCGCCGCGTGGGCGTCACCGGGGTCGGCGTGACGCGTCATGACCCCCACCGAGAACAGCGAACTCCCGCCCGCTGGGTCCATGGGTGACGTCGAGGCTGCCATCGGCAAGAAGGCACAGGTCGTAGCTGTAGATGGCGCCCCATGGCAGGGGAGATACCCGACAGCGTCACGAGCGCGACATGAAGGTGATCGCCGATGCGCTGAGAGTCAGCGGTCGCCGTGCCAACCAGGGACCGACGTGGCGACGTCGTAGAGCTGAAGTGTGACGGTACGCGCGTCGCGCAAGGCGATCCAGATGCTGGCCTCGGCGCTGGTCACGCGCCGAACGATCGGCCCGGCGAGCACCAAGGGGAGTGCCGCGATGTCGAGGTCATGGCGCCGCCCCCCTGAGCTCGTACGTGCAGCCCTCGGACGTGATCGCCATCAGCGTCTGTTTGCGGACCAGGATCCGGCAGCCGGAGCTGCCGGCCGGGAGGTCGTCGGTGCGGCCCCAGGTGGACGTGGCCGGATCCCACAGAATGGTGCGATCGCACCCCGCAATGACCACCCGCCCATCGGGGAGCACGCGCGCGGCCTGGGGCGCTTGGGGTAGGTCGAACTCGGGCAGCGCGGACGCGGGCCCGTTGGTGACGGATCCCACCGCCTCGATCGGGAGCCCAATCCTGCGCGTGGTGCCCTCGAACGGCGGGAAGCCCCCGTGACGAGCACGGTGCCGTCCGCGAGCTGACCGCCAGCGGCGACGCACGCGGGCGCGCAGCGTGCCGACTGTGGCAAACGAGTTGTCTCGCGGGCCGAGCGCCTGGATCAGATCGAGTGGCTTGGGTTCCTAGCCCTCTGGACCTCACCGAGCGCCAGCACGCGACCATCCCGCAGCGCGCGAGCACGCCGACGCTGTCACGCCGCGGCGTCGCGTTCACGTCGACCACCCGCCTGGTCGCCGGATCCCCAGATCAGACTCCGCCGAACTTCCAGGTGGCGTAGGCGACCTTCCAGTTGTCATTGGCGAGGCGCTGCGGGACTCGCCGACGCGCGTAGCCGCCGACGAGCGCGACGCGACCATCCGCCAGCGATGCCGCCGCATGCTCGGTCAGCGGAACCGGCAACCGCCCAGCTGAACTCCAGCCCCCGTCGGGGATCCCACACCTCGAGCGTGTCGAGATTGTACACTCCTTCGTCGTAGTCAGAGGAGCCCGGCTCCTTCGTCGAGAACCAGTAGCTCGTTCTTACGATGCGGTTCTGATCGCTCCCACCGGCGACAAGGACTCGGCCGTCCGGCAGCAGCGTCGCGGTGTGGTTCATCCGCGGCGTGGACATCGCGCCGGTCTCAGCCCACGCGCCGGTCTCCGGATCCACGACGATCGCGCTGCGACGTGCGGTAGTCGCCCACGTTGCCTCCCGCGACCAGGAGGCGGCCGTCCGCGAGCGGCGTCACTGAGCCGCCCGCGGGAGCATGGGGATCGCTGCCAGGCGACGCCACGCCAGATCCATCGTCGCCTCGGTGCTCCAGATCGTGGTCCGCCCGGTCTGGTCGACCGCGAGGATGCGACCATCGGGGAGTGCGGCGAACAAGCGGTCGACTTCGTGGGGCTTGCGATCCGCTCCCACTTCCCCGTGGCAACCGTGTACAGGCTCGCTTCGGTGTCGAGCGTGCCGGTGCGCGCAATCAAGACACGATCGTCCACCGTCGGCACTGCGAGCAATCCACCTTCGGGGTGCTGCGGCGGTGGCGGGGCTATGTCGCGCCATATCGCCCCATCTGGGTCCCAGCCCTTCCACCCCGACCCAGTCCTGGCAATGACCCGACCGCCGGGCAGCTCGATAGCGGCGGAGATCCCCATGCGCGGTCGCGCACCCGGCAGAGGCGCCGGACTGGCGTCCGGGGCCGCAGAAATCATCACGGACGCGTCCCCGAAGAACCACACGAGCGACCGGTCAGCTGCCGCGGTCACGGCTACAATGCTGTAGTACGGGACTTGCGGCGGAACGACGACCTTCGCAAGCCCGGCAGGCGACCACGTCTTGCCGACGAGTCCGCTACCTTCATCGTATCCTAGGACCAGTGCTTCGTCGCCGCGAAGCGGCACGATGCGATCGAGGTTGAACGGCGCAGCGGCACGCGCCACCTCGGTCCACTGGTTGTTTGATGGGTCGTAGAGAACAAAGACGACAGACCCTTGCCGCGCGACCTCTTTCGGCCGAGGGCCAGGCAACTGAATCCCGACCAGGACACGACCCCGCGCAAGCTCGACGCCGACGCCGTCGCACATCGCTTCAGGCAATGGCGCGAGCGCGCGCCACGCCACGGTGGCGGGCTCGAACAACTCGACGTCGTTGCCACATGGCGAGTCCTTCGCCCCGGCCCGTCCGCCCGCGAACATCACCCGACCGCCAGAAAGCGCCAGCATGAGTCCGTCGGCGCGTCGCTTCTGCGCAGATGGACCCGCGGACCAAGCGCCGAGCGGCGGCTCTTCGATGGAGCACTGCACGTCCCCACTTTCGGCAGCGGGGCAAGCGCGGGTGTTCGGCACCCACTCCACAGCACCGCGACCAGCAGCGCCACCCACCAACTTCCGAAGCCACTTGAACCGATCGCGAGCCTCGATGCGCGCATCGAAAGTCGTGACAGTCGCTTCATTGGAAGCCTCACGACTCCCTCGTTGCCCGACTTCGCCCGCTGCGCTTCCCCGTCGCCAACCATGCGTGCAAAGATACCAGAGGTGGCGCCCCGAAGCAATCTGGTATGACAAATTCCTCGACCTCGATCCACCGGCGCCGCCGCCGCGTCCGCCGCCGTCACCTGCGCCGCCGCGCCGCGCCTCACCCACGGGTAGAACCGCAGGGCCGCTTCACTGTCACTCATGCTGCCACCTCGTAGCTCGGCACCACCTGCAGGCGCGCCGCGTCGTCGGGGTGCGCCGCCAGGTGCGCCCGCAGCGCCAGCTCGGCCTGCCCCCGCGTCGCCGCCGCGGTCAGATCCCACCGCGGCGCCAGCGCGTCGGTCGTCGCGATCACGAACGTCTCTTCCACCAGCGTCAGCGCGGGCGGCGCGCCGATCGGCGGCGCGTACGCCTCGACGCCGCCGCGGCCCCGCGGCGCCTGCGCGGTCGCCGACAGCGCGGTCCCGATGAGCTGCTGCGTCACCGACGGCCGGTAGCGCCCGGCCTCCTGCCGCCGCCCGCCGGCGATCACCACCGTGTCGTAGTCGAGCGCACGCACCAGCGGCAAGCCCGCGCGCACCGTCGTCGCGCCCACCGCCACGCCCGCCACCATCTGCTCGAACCCCGGCCGCGCCAGCTTGTCGGTCTCGCTCATCGCCTCGAACTGCGCCGGCGCGAACCACTCGGTCACCGGCGTCACCGCCGCCGCCGGCATCACCGCGTCGCCGACCCGCACCTCGGTCACCTCGAACCGGTCCACGCCGACCGGCCGACCGTGCGCGAACGCGGTGATCGTCCGATCCAGCGGCACCACCTGCTGCGTCACCGACACCGTCGCGCACGGATCCACCAGCGCCACCGGCGGCGCGCTCGCGTCGGCGTCCACCGGCGTCCCGACCACCGCCGCCGCCAGCCCCCGCGGCACCTCGGCGGCCCACGCCGCCGGCTCCGCCAGCGCCGCCTGCAGCGCCGGCCAGATCTGCCGCGCCGGCACCGTCGCCGGCGCGCCGTCCCCGAACCGCACGTGCACCGGCACGCACAGGTCGATGAACCACAGCGACAGGCACGCCTTGCCGTCGACCCGCCACGGCTGCGGCCCCTGCAGGTGGCCCTCGAAGCTCACCGCCGCCAGCGTCGTCGTCCCGCGCCGCAGCGCCACCCCCGCCCACACGTCCACCGCCAGCCCGAACGGCGAGAACTGCACCAGCGTCTCGAACCCCAGCGCCCCCGTGATGTTCAGCGGCCCCGCCGACGCGTACAGATCGATCCGCGCGCCCAGCTGCAGCGTGTTCGACGTCAGCGCCAGGAACCCCTCCGCGTCCAGCCGCGGATCGTCCCCGGCATCCGGAACGCCAGGTCCCCCGTGATCGGGAACCCCGCGATCGTCGAGCTCCGCAGCGACGCGTCCACCGCCACCCGCTTCTGCCCGAAGTCCACCTCGCCCACCACGTCCATCGCCAGGTCGACGACCGCGTGCTCCTCCGTCGGCAGCTTCGTCGTCACCGTGCCCAGCACCACCACCCGCGCCGGCGCCGGCAGCTCCAGGAGCACCGCCAGCGTCCCCCGCACCACCGTCGGCGCGCCCCAGCCAAACTTCACCGCCGGCCCGAACACGTACCGCCCCTCCGCCGCCGGGAAGTACCGCGCCAGGTCGGTCGTCAGCCGCCCCGCCTGCGCGATCGGGTCCGCCGGGAAGAAGATGTCCCCCATGCCGGCGGGAGTGCGCAGCGCCGCCCGCAGCGCGTCCGTGTCGACGCGGCGATGGATGCCGATCAGGCCCCCGACGCCCTCGAGCGTGAAGCCCAGCGGCAGCGGGACCGGCCGGAACTCTGCGGCGATGATGGCGGCGAGCGAGTAGCCGGGGCCCGCCGTGTCGAGCACGCCAATCGCCGCGAGCCCGACGCCGATCGCCTCGAGTGCAAGCGCGCCCGAATACCGTCCAGCGCTCGCGTCGCGCTCGATGAAGCCACCGCCACGCACTGCACTTGCATCAATCGCAAGTCCGATTGACGATGGAGGGAACCATCCAATACTCAGATCCACGGGCCCGAGGTTGCCGGGGCTGGCCCCGAGTCGAGCGCGAAACCCCGCCGAATTCATCACGAGGTGCACCGGGCCCCAGCTCAGCGCCGCTACGACCGCGACCCGCGCCTCAAGCGAGACGTCCGTCAGTTCGAGCCCCGCACGGATCGCACCCAGCCGCAGCGGACCGATCGGCCGATCGATCGCCGTCTCGACCTCGAGCCCGCCACTGCCGGTGAACGACAGCCCTCGCCCTGACCACCGCAGCGCCGCCGACAGCGGCACGGTAACGCCTCCACCCGGCAAGAGGCTGGCGAAGAACCCATCCCCCCCATCCGCGGCAAGGGCAGCGAGTCGCAGCTCACCGCGGTCGATGCGTACCTCCGCGAAAGCGCTCGGTAGTGCCGCGCCTCCCGCCGCGGCGCCAAGGACAAGTGAGACTTCGTGCAGAGAGACACCGACGCCGGCGGCGGTCAACTCGACGACTGCGGCACCATCGGATGCACTCCGCCCGCCCAGCACCAGCGCCAGTGTTCCGGTCGTCGCGGCGCCCGCGCTCGTGCTGTCCCGAGGGTGAAGCGCTGGCGCGACCAGAGGCCGCAGCACGACTGCGAGCCCGCTCGCGAATGCAGCCGAGGCCTCGAGCGTCAGCGTCAGGCCTTCGCCGAGATCGAGCGCGCCACCAACGTCACCGTAGGGAACCAGGGACAGCGCGAGGCCTTCGGGCAGTCCCGGCGCGGTCGCAGGCACGGTCTGCACGACCAGATCGACGCCAACCAGATCGGTACGAATCAGCGGCAGCCATAGCTCCGCCCGTGGGCCCGCCGACTCGACCGGCGCAGTGGGAGCGAACACGCGGCTGAGTGCAGACGTCGGTCGCCGAAACTCGCCCGGCGCGCCGAGCGCGACACCCAGCGAGAACAAGCAGCCCAAGAGGCGGTCCTCATCGATCGCGGACGTTCGCCAACCATACAGCTCGCTCGCGAGGTCGCCAGGATTGCGAAATGCGTCGACTAGCCGCTCTGGGCGCAGCGTGATCCTCGTGTACGGCGGCTGATGCCGGGTTGGGTCGGCGCTTATTGGGGTGCGTTCCAGGACGCCGACGGCTGCAAGAAGCGCGTGCAACAGGGCACCGCGCCGACGCAGCTCGCTCTCGATCAGCCAACCCAGGAGTCGCGGCTCAAACTCAATGTCGATCGCTGTCAGGTCGACCCACGCCGCGCCCAACTCGCTTCGCAGAAGCGGTGGCAGTGCACGCACCGCTGCGAGGCTCCCGGCCAGCGCCCCCGCGACCGCGAGCGCCGGTGCGACCAGGCTGGACGGCGGTGCGTCGTCGCTCTCGACCTCCATGCGAGTCTCCAGCAGCGTCGCAAGATTGTCGAGCAATCCTGCGAGCGGGCCGCCCAGGTCGCGGACACATTGCGGCACCGCGGGCACGCTCCACCCGAGGATCTCGAGCAGACGCCGCACGGCGTCGTCGGAGGTTGTCGCCAGGCCCAGCGGCTCCAGCAAGTGTCCGAGCCAGACGAGCGCGTCGTCGATCGTGTTCACGGTGCGCTCACGCGTGGCCGGACGACCGAAATCGGCGACTGGCTACCCCGGTAGTAGAGCCCGGGTGCCACCGACGCGTCGATGACCAGAGGAGAAAGAGAGTCGAGAAAAGGTCGAAACGCGGTGTCCGCGGCGCGTTGCGCCAGGTAGGATCTCCAGGGATCGTGGTCGGGCGCCAGTGTAGTGACGACCGGCTGCATCAGGGGAAAGTACAGCGCATCCCCAACTGGCGGTGGTCGGAAGCCTGGGCCCGACGGGCCCGGGCCCTGACCGGCCACGGTCCGCGGGATAGCCGCAACGGCCGCATGTGCGGACCCATACCCCCAATCATTCTGCCAGACCCCACGCGGGATCTCGATCCACCAGGCACCCGGCGCGGCGAATGATTCGTACGGATCCCAGCGTCGGAGCCTTGTCTGCCGCCACGGTGCCACCAACTCCTCCGCAGTCGGATTGGCCGCAACTGCGGCAATGACGAACTGACGCAGCCCGTCGAGAATCAACACAACCTGGTCGAGCAGGTCCATCGCCATCGCATTGTAAAGACAGGTCGCCAGGCCGTGCCCGGCGAGCCAGATCTGCGGCCCACTCGCCCGCGTACGGACCTTGCCCGTCGTGACATCGCGCTCAACGTGCATCACGTAGGAATATTCGCTCCCCCAGGCGCCGTGTACCAACATCGAGTAGATGCGACTGTTCCAGAAGACCACGAAATCTCCGATTTGCAGTTCGTGTATCGGGACTTCCAAGTTCTCGAAGTACGGGTCGGCGCTTCCGTCAGCGAGAAGGATATCGAGGTCGCGAACGCCACTGTGCGAGATGACGGGCCCCAAGCTTGCGTAGTCGAGCGCCCGACCGGCGAAGATGGCCTCGAACGCGCCCGCGCTGCCGGTGCGCCGACACCGCGAGAACCACAACGCCTCGAGTGCCAAGGCGACGCCGACCATGTCGCAAAATAGCCACGCGCGCTGGCGAAAGTCCGGTCGCGGCAGATCGAACAGCCCAAGCAACGCGTCGGTACGCGTCACGGTCGGGGAGCCACGCATCTCGACCCAAAGCACGCCGTAGGTCGTGGCGATCGGTTGGAACGCGTCAGCCACGCTGTCGGGGAGGCGTACGGGTGGGCTGCCATCCGCCGGCTCGTAGATCATCTCCACCGCGCTTGCCTGCCAGTCGGGGTCGCCGCCAAGGATGCTCTGGAATGGGCGCACGGGGACACCGGGGTACTCGAACAACCGCATCTGGTTCCCATCGAACCAGGGCCCGGTGGCGCCACCGGGCACCTGCCAGACGCGGATCGTCGGGCTCACATTGACGTTGTACGTCATCCGTTCAACAACACGAAGGCGCCGGTCGAAGAGATCCGCGAGGGCGTCCGCTCGCAACGTCCGCGACGCCCCAGTCCCCGACCACAACGCGTCGCCGTGCAGTGCGGCCGCTTCCCAGATGATCTGTGGAATCCATCGCGCTCGCTGAGCTAGATACTCGGCGCGTTTACGACCATGCAAGCTCCTGGCCACCATACCCGTGGATGAGGTGAGCTGCGATACGGAATCCAGATCGAGATGCGCGGGAACGAGCGCGTCGTGAATGATCGCCGTGGGTGCCGTCAGCTCGATCAGGCGTTGTGTTACGAAGCCACTGACCACCGCTTGCTCGCGCGTGACCACGAGGGCGAGCTGCTCGGCCGCGCCCGTCGGATTGTCCTCAACGAGTGCGTGAGCGCGGCGGCGCGCGTGGATGGCGCGCAATCGATGCGTTGCCGTGGAGAGGTCCAAGCCAGCCGTGACCAGCGCGACGATGGTGTCTTCGAGCCCCAATTCCCAGACTCCCGCTTGATGTTGCCGTGGTACCATCAACCTATCGCCGATGCAATGGTCCAACCCAAAAAGCTCCATCGTGACCATCGTGACAGCCGCAGCGCGAATGCCACCATCGCTCGGCCTACTGTTCGTGGCAATGGCCTGTGGCCGCTCGGCGCCGCCGCCATCCAGCGCGGGCAGCGCTGAGGCCGGCGCGGACGCAGTAACTCGTTGTGCGGCACAAGCGGTGGCGCCCGGACCGCGACGGTTCCGGCTGGACTGGAACGGCGACGGCATCGACGACCTCGCGCTCTCGGCCGCCGGAAGCGTGGCGATCTGGCTCGGCGGTCACGCCGGCCTTGGCGACGGGCCGGTGCTTCGTCTCACGGCGCCGGCGGACACCACCGGCTTTGGCGAGGCCCTCGTGCCGATCGGCGACCTCGACGGCGACGGCTTCGGCGATCTGGTGGTCGCCGCCCCGTCCACTGTCACTTCGCGCGAGCGCGGTGGCGAATTCCGAGGAGGGGCCGGGTACTTGTACCGCGGCGGTTCGAGCGCGGCGACTCCCGAGCGGCTCACCGTGCTCGGGACCGCACCACGTTTCGGCGCGTCGCTCGCCGCCGGCGATCTCGACGGCGACGGGCGCCTCGAACTGATCGCCGCAACACCCTCGAACTCGCTGGCGACCATTCAAGGGCTGCGGCCCCGGTGGCGTGCCGGCGTCTACGTGTATGGCAGCGACCTCGCGCCCCACGCGCTGTGGCCGGCGAATCCCGACAGCCGGGACGTTATCGACGTCATCGCCGGTGGCGACCTCGACGGCGATGGGTGCGACGACGTGATCGTGCGGACCCTGCCGGCCCAACAGCGCGACGCGGCCAATTACGCACGTTTCGCAGGAGCAGATACTGACGTCGTCGAGTTGCGCGTGTACACCGGTGGAAGTGATGGCATCGCGGCCGACCGAGGTCACGTGCTTGCACGCAGCAACAAGAGCGGTCCGCCGAGCCCACTGGTGGTACCCAACTTCGATGGAGATGGCCGCGCCGCCGTGGCCGTCGCCAAAGACCATGGGGTGTCGCTCGCTCGGCTTGGCCTCACGGGCGCCCCGGCGTGGACAGCCGAGCTGTTGTTTCCAGTCGCGCGCGCGACGATCGACTACCTGGCCACTGGAGACCTCGACGGTGACGGTCGCAGCGATGTGATCGCCGGCTCCCACACGGCTGGTGTCATCGTGGCCTACCGCGGTGGGGCGCCGGCCGTCGCGCCCGTCACATTGTCCATGCCCCCGGCTGCACAGGTGTTCCCACTCAGCCTGTCCGTCGGCGACTTCGACGGCGATGGACGCGACGACCTCGCCGCCAGCAGCAGCGCCAGCGGCGACCACAGCCCTGACCAACTGTGGATCTATCGCGGAGACGCAACGACCCTGCTTGGAGCGCCGGTTGCGCGGCGCATGGTGCCTTGACCGCGGCACCGCCGCGCGGGTCCCGCCCGCCGCCGCGTCCGCCGCCGTCACCTGCGCCGCCGCGCCGCGCCTCACCCACGGGTAGAACCGCAGGGCCGCTTCACTGTCACTCATGCTGCCACCTCGTAGCTCGGCACCACCTGCAGGCGCGCCGCGTCGTCGGGGTGCGCCGCCAGGTGCGCCCGCAGCGCCAGCTCGGCCTGCCCCCGCGTCGCCGCCGCGGTCAGGTCCCACCGCGGCGCCAGCGCGTCCGTCGTCGCGACCACGTAGGTCTCTTCCACCAGCGTCAGCGCCGGCGGCGCGCCGATCGGCGGCGCGTACGCCTCGACGCCGCCGCGGCCCCGCGGCGCCTGCGCGGTCGCCGACAGCGCGGTCCCGATGAGCTGCTGGGTCACCGACGGCCGGTAGCGCCCGGCCTCTTGCCGCCGCCCGTCGGCGATCACCACCGTGTCGTAGTCGAGCGCCCGCACCAGCGGCAAGCCCGCGCGCACCGTCGCCGCGCCCACCGCCACGCCCGCCACCATCTGCTCGAACCCCGGCCGCGCCAGCTTGTCGGTCTCGCTCATCGCCTCGAACTGTGCCGGCGCGAACCACTCGGTCACCGGCGTCACCGCCGCCGCCGGCATCACCGCGTCGCCGACCCGCACCTCGGTCACCTCGAACCGATCGACGCCGACCGGCCGACCGTGCGCGAATGCGGTGATCGTCCGATCCAGCGGCACCACCTGCTGCGTCACCGACAGGGTCGCGCACGGATCCACCAGCGCCACCGGCGGCTGGCTCGCGTCGGCGTCCACCGGCGTCCCGACCACCGCCGCCGCCAGCCCGCGCGGCACCTCGGCGGCCCACGCCGCCGGCTCCGCCAGCGCCGCCTGCAGCGCCGGCCAGATCTGCCGCGACGGCACCGTCGCCGGCGCGCCGTCCCCGAACCGCACGTGGATCGGCACGCACAGGTCGATGAACCACAGCGACAGGCACGCCTTGCCGTCGACCCGCCACGGCTGCGGGCCCTGCAGGTGGCCCTCGAAGCTCACCGCCGCCAACGTCGTCGTCCCGCGCCGCAGCGCCACCCCCGCCCACACGTCCACCGCCAGCCCGAACGGCGAGAACTGCACCAGCGTCTCGAACCCCAGCGCGCCCGTGATGTTCAGCGGCCCCGCCGACGCGTACAGATCGATCCGCGCGCCCAGCTGCAGCGTGTTCGACGTCAGCGCCAGGAACCCCTCCGCGTCCAGCCGCGGATCGTCCCCGACCCCAGCTCGACCCGCACCCGCCGCAGCGTCGGAAGTCCGCCGGCGGCCGGAACTGCGAGCGGACCCCGCCGATCGCCAGCGCGAAGCGCCGCGCGCTCCCCCAGCCCATCCGGAACGCCAGGTCCCCGGGGAGCGGGAACCCCGCGATCGCCGAGCTCCGCAGCGACGCGTCCACCGCCACCCGCCGCTGCCCGAAATCCACCTCGCCCACCACGTCCATCGCCAGGTCGACGACCGCGTGCTCCTCCGTCGGCAGCTTCGTCGTCACGGTCCCCAGCACCACCACCCGCGCCGGCGCCGGCAGCTCCAGGAGCACCGCCAGCGTCCCCGCACCACCGTCGGCGCGCCCCAGCCAAACTTCACCGCCGGCCCGAACACGTACCGCCCCTCCGCCGCCGGGAAGTACCGCGCCAGGTCGGTCGTCAGCCGCCCCGCCTGCGCGATCGGGTCCGCCGGAAGAAGATGTCCCCCATCCCCGCCGGCGTGCGGAGCGCCGCCCGCAGCGCGTCGGTGTCGACGCGGCGATGGATGCCGATCAGGCCGCCGACGCCCTCGAGCGTGAAGCCCAGCGGCAGCGGGACCGGCCGGAACTCTGCGGCGATGATGGCGGCGAGGGAGTAGCCGGGGCCCGCCGTGTCGAGCACGCCAATCGCCGCGAGCCCGACGCCGATCGCCTCGAGTGCAAGCGCGCCCGAATACCGTCCAGCGCTCGCGTCGCGCTCGATGAAGCCACCGCCGGAGACCGGGCCCGCGTTGAGCCCAAGGCCGAAGCGATCAGGCGCACGCAACCCGCCGGTGACGTGCAGTGGGCCGAGGTTGCCGCCTCCGTCGGGGAAAGCCAGCGCCCCACGTAGCCCGGCGCCACCGATCGCGACCGTCACCGGCCCGAGCGTCGCGGTCGCGCTCGCCTCGATCTCGGCGTGCACGGCGTCGCCGTCGAGCCCGATCGTGATGCGCACGCCGTCCACCCGCGCGCGACTACCGCCGGTGCGCACCGGCAGATCGATCACGAGCGCCGCGCTCCCCCCGAGCCGCAGGCCGGCGGCCGGCGACCACGACGCGTCGAGGTCGAAGCGGGCTTCGAGCCCGCGGTCGCCGAGGGCGCCGCGCACGAAGGCGTCGCCGCCGCGGAGCACCAGCTGAACGCCGGTCAGGACAGCTCGAGGCGCGGTGTCAGCGCGACCGCGGCAGTAGGGTCGCTCCAGCTCCCGGACACCGCAAGGCCGGCGACCAATTCGTCGAACTCGATACGCGAGGCGCCGACGGCACCGACGACCAGCAGCGGTTCGCCGCCAGCGTGGCGCGCGCCGCCGATCGCGACGTCCAGCACGGCCGTCACCGCCGGCGTAGCGAGGTTGACGGTCAGTGGCGGCCGCACCGCGAGGTCGACATCGACCGGCACAGTGGCGGTGATCGCGACCGCGCCCTGCCACGGGCCAAGGCTGTCGCCGGTGGCCACGGTCACCGCGAGCGGCTGCCGGATCGAAATGGCGAGACCGGGCGGCGACACCGTTGGGTCGGTGTGCATCGCCATCCCATACAGCTCGACCCCGGCCGGCAGGCCGAGCGGCTCGAGGACGGTCGCCTCGTGGCCCAACTGTTCGACGAGAACGGCGACAGCGTGGTGGAGCGTGACGCCGTCGAAGTCTGGCTCGCCCCAGGCGTAGACCTCGCGCAGGAGCTGCCAGGGATCGCGGAACAGGGTCAGGAGCCGGTCGCCGCGGAAGCGCGGCTCGGCGTGCTCGAGCACCAAGCCGGCGTTTGCCGCGACCTCGACCTGCTCGATCACGCCCGCCAGCTGCAAGACCTGGCGAGCGCGTGGGTAGTGCTCGGCGAGGAGGCCGATCAACGCCTCGTGGAGCAGCCGGCCGCGCAGCGCGCCAGCGAACGCGGCCAGGTCGTCGCGCTCGGTCGCTGACAGGTCGGTCGCCGACGTCGACAGCACGGCGAGTTGGTCCATCGCGCCCGCGATCGCGCCGGTCACCGCGGCCACCGCGGCGATCAACTCGGCGCCTGCGGTGATCCTGCCGGCGCCACTGGCCGCCTCGAATGTCTCGCGCGCGGCCTCGAGCCCACCGGCCGCCTCCTGCACCACCGACCAGGCGGCGATCAGCATTGCGTCGCCGGTCACCGATGGCCGGGCACGCAGGCCCATCCGCCGGAACAGCGCGACGGTCGTATCCGGCCAGGGCTGATCGCTGAGCGCGCCCAGCGCGGTCGCGATCTGGCTCGCGCCCCAGTGATGTACCGCCGCGCTCACGTCGCCCGCTCGCTGTCGGAGATCATGCGAACGGATCCGGGACCGTGGCGCTCGATGCTCTCGCGCAACGCAGGGCTTCCGTAACGCGTGAGCTGGCCGAGCATCCGCTCAAAGTACGCGGCACGCTCGTCGTCGCGCATACGCTCGTCGGCGCGTCCGCCCAGGCGGTGCAGCAGCGCGGGACCGCCGGCGCGATGCCACAGCGTCACGACTCGCCGGTTGGTGTTGATCAGCCGTCGCACCTCGCTCAGGTGCCGGCTGAACAGCGCGGCGTTGAGCGCGTCGCCGCGGCCTGCCAACACCGCAACTGGATGACGGCCGTCGACGACGGCCGCAGATGCGTCAGGGGCCGACACGCGCGCCGACGAGTCACTCGGCGTCGCCAAGGTCAGCCACGGCCATGGTGAGTCCACGAGCGCCTGGGCGTCGAGCTTGCCAGCGCCCCAACGGTACCATGTCGTCGCGTTGCTCGGGTCGACGGGACCGCGCGCCGAGGTCCGCAGCCTTTCGTGAATGTCCGCGAGCGGCATGTCGGGATAGCGCTGGAGCAGGAGCGCGAGCGCGCCGGTGACATGGGGCGCCGCCATGCTCGTCCCGGTCTGCTCGACCCACGCGGGGCAGATCCACTGCGGGCAGACGTTGTCGTGGTTGGCCTCGGCCGCTTTGATGTTGGTGCCGGGCGCCGCGATCGTCGGCTTCGGGTAGCCGCCTACCAGGATCCGGGCTGGGCCCAGGCTCGACTGCTTTTGGATCGATTCCGATGACAGCCATGTTGGGCTGTCGTGGTTGGCGACTGTGACCACACCGACGGCGGTACCGGGATCGTGATGGTGCCGAGATCGGTCGCCTTGACGTTGTCGCCTGGGCCACCTGGCCTC
The DNA here is from genome assembly GCA_016717005.1 of Myxococcales bacterium. Taxonomy (NCBI): domain Bacteria; kingdom Pseudomonadati; phylum Myxococcota; class Myxococcia; order Myxococcales; species Myxococcales bacterium. Next base: position 1,300,372 of record JADJUF010000039.1, read on the forward strand.
GGAAACCGAACGTCACCCACGAAGCGATCGACCCAGGCATCAACGGCGACCGCTGCGGTGCCGGTGTTGGTCACCCTGAGGTGCCACGGCCCCGGAACAGCTCGCCGCCGACGTTCGGCGGAATCATTGACAGCCGAAATGGAGGGCATCGATGGCCACCGAATTCTCGTCCCAGAGGAGGCTGGCTGTCGACTGCTGGTCGGCGGCGCACTGGGATTGACCGGGACCAGATTGAGCCCGGCGTTCGGAGCTCCCTGGACCAGGACCCCGAAGCTGTGGCCGGCCACGATCAGCTCGAGGCTGAGAGTCGCGTCAGCCCGGTACCAGAAGCCGACCTCGCAGTTCTGGTTCTCGCCTTCCTTGATCTCAAAGGCGAACGTGGCCGTCTGTTGCTCGTCGATGGTGGCCCGCGCGTGTCGTCGCGCCTGGGCCTCGTTTCCGGCCGACTTCACAACCACGCGCGTCTTGGTGCCCGGCGTCGGCGTCATGAAGCGCTCGGCCTCGCTCTCAAGCTCATCGCTGCCGTCGTGGGCGCCCCACGTAATGCCGGCGCTGATGTTCACCACGCATGGCTTGTTTTCCTGGTCTGCGATCTCGGCGATGTACCGCAATGCAGCGGCGAAACCCTCAATGTACAGCCCGCCAAACACGTTGACGAGCACGATGTCAGCGGCCGGCGCTACGCCTTGCTACTTGCCTCCACTGCAGTGGAGAAAGTGAGGCGCGAGCCCGTTGCCGGCGGCGATCGCGGCGACATGGGTCCCATGGGAGGCCTCGGCGAATCCGCGAACGGCGCTGTCGCGGTGGCGCACCGCCACGGGAGCAATCCCCGGCGGCGTCGAGTACCCCAGCGTGTGGTCGATGTCGTGACGGTCATAGACCGGTCCACGCACCTGGCCTGCGATCGCGTCGGGGCGCGTGCGATCCCCGGCGTGGATGCTCAACGACTGATCCCAGAGGCCCAGGATGCGCGTGCGGCCGTCGGGTTTCCGGAACGTCAGGTGGCGGAAGTCGATCCCCGAGTCGATGACCGCAATGATCACGCCAGCGCCGTCGGGGTACGGCCGCCCGATATCCCCGTCCCACTGATCGCGCAGCTGCTTGGCGCGGATCAGCGGGACGCTGTCGCTGAGCTCGAGGCCCATCCGCCTTGACGCAGAGATCTTGATCACCGAGGGCACCCGGGCGAGATCCATCAGGCGCGCTGGCGACACCACTCCAATCGCAAGATTGGTCTCGACATCAGTCCGCGGCTTCTGGCCCGGTGCGCGTAGCCCGGCGTCGAGGAGCGGCTGCATGTCGATGCCGCGGTGGGTGACCAACACCGTAAGTTCGGCCGGGATGCAGCGCAACGGGACGCCGGGGATGTTGGGATGCCGGGAGGCTGGCTGGCCGGCGTTGACGCGCTCGACGTTCTGCAAGAGAGCAACCAGCTGGATGTCGAGCTTCTTTCGCACCTCGGGAACGTCGAAGATGAGCGGCTGGGTCCTCGTCCGCGCCCAGTCCTCCGGCGGCATCGGGGTGCACACCTCTGCGGGCTCCGGCTCCTCGGGGGGAGGACGGCTCGGACACGCGACTCCAGAGAGGAGCGCTGACGCTGTCGCGGACTTCAGGATCCAACCCGCCTTCTTCATCACCGTTCACCTCGCACCACGAAATGGGACGCCGGGGCGAAACGTGATGGTGCGCCCCACCGAACACGACGCAGCGCGGTCACTTTTCTGCCTCCGCTTCGAGGTCTCTGTTGCCTCTGTCGCTGGTCAGGTTGCCAGTCGTGGGTCTGATGCTGCCGCTCGACACGCCGCGCCTCGTTCAAGACCTCCCGTCTGACCTGCACCCCACACACGTCTGAGCCATCCCCTCATTCAGATGATGCCAAAGACCTTGCGGAAGAACGCGTGCTGCTTGACCTCGGCGTCGTACGCGACCATCAGCGGAGCGAGGCGGTCGTCGCCCATCATCGGGATCGCGGCGTAGAGGTTGAGGCCTTGGTTGAACAGCGACATCGTGCGCTTCTTCGACGTGTTCGTCTTCATGAGGCGATCGAGGCCGCACGCTTCACCGGCGGCGCCGAGCAGCGTCAAGAGCGCTTGCGCCACTGCCGCGAGCAGCAGCAGGCGATCGCGGCGGTCGGTGCTGCCGATGCGCGTCGCCGAGAGGCCGAGCCCGAAGCGCAGATTCTTCTGGTCGCGGAACGTCTCCTCGATCGTGAACCGTCGGCCATAGAGTTTGACGACATCGGCGGCCTTGTCGTCGCGCCGCGTCGTCGCCAGGCACCAGGCCTCCTTCATGCGCGGCGCATGCACCACCACGACGGCAGGCACCTCGGCACGCGTGCGCGTGATCTTCGCGCCGCGGATCATCGTGGCGCGCCCGCTGGGTGGCAACCACTTGCCGGCGGGACGCTGATCACCGGTGGCATCCTCGACGTGGATAGCCGCGCGGAATCGGATCACGTAGTCCCAGCCCAGCGTCTCGAGCAGCCGGTACAGCTTCTGGTCCCCGAACCCACGGTCTGCCAGCACCGTGATCTTGACGTCAGTCGCGACGCACTCATGCAGCCGCTCGATCAGCCGGTACTCGTACCCGTTGCGCTTGCCCTCCAGCGTCGACTTCTTGACGGTCAGCCAGATCAGCGGCGTCGCCCGCCCGTGGCTCGTCATCAGGTAGCCCGCGAGCGTCGCGTGGTCGTCAGCGTCGAACTCGGTCCAGTCCAGCGCGAGCACGATCTCCTTGCGCGGCCCGACGACGAACTCGGCCCACGGCTGGAACAGCGACCACATGTCGAACCCGTCGTTGCTGAGCATGCGGTCGGTCTGCTTCACCCCATGCTTCGCGCTGTGATTCGTCGCGTGGGCGTAGCCGCGCCCGATCGCGTGCACCGACAGCACCGCCGCGTCCAAGACGCCCACGACCCCATTCGCCAGCGACCGCACCCGCAGCGCGTGCAGGTCGTCACCGAAGACTTGGTCGATCGTCTCGGCGACCTGCAGCGGGTTCTTCACGAAGCTCGACATCGCGCGGCGTTTCATCATGCCGCGAGAACCAGCGGCGTCGAACCGAAATTCCGTCGACGACAAAGAAACGTCGGGAGCAATCTCACGCATTTACGCCCTCAAAACGAGGGGATCCCTCAGCACACACGTACCAGCGGGAATCCTGGAGCGCAAGGTGGAACGACCAATATCAGAAACATCCCACTTAGCGCTCGTCGTTCGTTGCTTGTCCCGGATACAGATACCGGCCGCCGTCGATGCGGACACCTCGCCGCTCCGGGTCGGTGGCGCTGACCGAGAAGATCTGACCGCGGCGCCAGACCACGCGCGGGCCGACGGGGCGGCCGGCCGAGCAGAAGGTGTGCTCGAGGAGCGAGCCATCGGACCCGACGAGTTCGATCGGACCGTCGACGAAGCCGGCCGCGTCGCGGCACAATAGCAAATGCGCGTCCAGATCGCCTCCGAACGTGGTGGCGCATGCGACGGCCATGCCCAGCGCGCAGGACGTTCGCCTCGGTGGTGGATCGCGGGGCGGATCACGTTCGATGACGGCGCGGCCATCTGATAGCGGTGGCGGATCGATCACGCGCGCCGCGCAATACGGCGGCTCCACGCGAATGGCAATCGACTCGACTTCGCCGACGGCGCAATGGAAGTCGCCCTGGCGCCACCGCCCCGTCGGGGCCTTCTCGACGACGTATGATCCCGGCCGCGACTCATGGCCAGCGCGAGCGCAGCAGGCCGTGCTCGTGAGGATCGACAGCGCCAGTGGCAACGCCCGCCCGCCCGTCTTCACCAATCGCATGCGGCAACTCTGCACGGGCGTGGATCGCGTCCCAGAAAGCCAACGAAAGCGCTTCATCTACCGATCTTCCTTCGCTCGTCCAACGATCGTCGCGAGCCCGGCCGGGGCTTGCGAGGCGTGCTCGGTCATGGCACCACCGCGCCGGGCACGCGCGAAGCCGCCGTATGTGTAGCTGTCGGGTCCCGAAGACATGACGCCTCCGAGCCCGCCGCGCCTGGCTTCAGCGGCGACCTAGTCCGGATCCACCCGGCGGCGGGATATTGACCCAGCCCGGCTACGACGGTCGCCGCGTGCTCGGCCGCGTCAAGGGTTCGCTCGCGTGCCGCGAGCCGGCTACGCCGCCCTTGACCCGGCCTCCGCTCGCTGGCAACGTGCTCGGTACGGGCTGCGACGGGGCGGACTCGGGTTGCCACGTGGCAACCAGGCCACTGCGCATGTGAGCAGTGGTGGATCTCATCGAGGCGGCCAAAGTGGATCTCAGTTATCCCGCCGCTGAAGCGCCTGGTGACGCCCACGAGATGACCCTACAAACTCCGGGCTCATCCAGAGACGACCGGCGCCGCAATCCGCGGCCCCAGCGGATGCCCGGTCGCCGCGCCGCGGTCGCCGCTCGATGCGCCGCGTGCCGACGCGTCGACGCGGTGTCGCCCCGCTCGATCCCGATGCCATCGCGCATCCCGCCGCTGACCTGCACCCCGCACACGTACCAGCGGCAATCCTGGAGCGCACGGTGGAACGACCAATATCAGAAACACTTGCTGGCACGTTCGTAAGTTGTCTTACCTGCGGCACGCAGGCTCTCGCACCTGCGTGCGCAATGTCCCACAGCAGCCGAATGAGCCCTCCCGCGTGACAGCGCCTCAGCCTCGCCACGCCGACCTCGTCGCGGCGCTGCCAGCGCGCGTTCCACTCCAATGCCGAGCACCGTCGCGACTTCGACTCGCCGCCCATGACGCCTTCATGCCCTCGATGTTCACACGCGCAGGGCAAGCCGCCGCTGACAACGTCGCACCACGTGCCGCTATCGTCGCGACGCACCGCGCGCATGCCGTTGTCGCACCCTTCGAACTCGGTCATGACCGTGTGCTGGCCGACCGCCAGGCCGACCACGGGCCAGGACCAGTCTGGCGTGGGCCGGCGCTCGTCACGGACTACATGGATGTCGTAGCCTGCGTTGGTGTCGGGGCGGCCGGGAAACCCGAGCCGGCAATGTTCGCTGTCGTCAAGCCAGTACATGCGGTCGAGCGGCATGGCCGTGCTATCCTCTCTCTGCATGCGCGTGCGGCTCTTGCTGGCGCTGGCGGGCAGTTGCAGCGGCCGCGCGACCGCACTCGCACCATCCAAGCCCGCGCTGCCTCTCAGCTGCGAGCGCGCTCCCATGCCAGAACCCACGGCCAACGTGGTGTGGGGCGTCATCACCGACGAACACGGCGCGCCGACCGCTGGTGCCACGGTCGAGGTCACGACGCCAGGAACTCCGCTCAGCCCGCGGCAAGTCTGGGATCGCACAACGACGGCCGCCGATGGCCGCTATCTGCTCTATCTGTTGCCCGGCACGTACACGCTCCACTTCTCCGACGGCACGTCGATGGAGCTGGTCGAGCGCAGCCCGCATTCGATCCACACGATCGAGCGACTCGACGTGCGTTTGGACGGCACACCGCAGGAGCACTGGGTCGACCCCGCGAGGCCGACGTGTCACGATTCCTCCCGCACCTGATCGAAGGCTAGGCCGCTCGACACCACGCGGGAACGCGGCGAGCGCTCGCGCGCCACACCACCGCCCGACGCGCCTCACCTGATGCCAGCGTCCCCGCGCAGCGCGCGATCGCGCACCTCGACGAGCGTGGGCTCGACGCGCTCGAGCAGGCCCGACGAGAGCTGCTCGAACGTCGCCTGATCTCGCGTCTCCTCGGTATACGCGGCGAGCACTTCGATCGCGGGTCCCGCCTCGGTCTCGATCACCGTGTGGCTCACCGAGTCGGCCCACGGCACGGTGCCCGCGACGCGCTCGTCGACGACGTGGCGCCCCGCCGTCAACCGGATCCGGCAGATGCTCGTCCGGCACTCGACCTCGTCGATCGCGACCCCGAGGTCGAGACGATCGAGCAACGCCCCGTAGCGTCGCCGGAGGTCCTCTTCTCGGCGTGGCGAACGCCTCGTTCCTGGGCTCGACGTCGAACATCGCGCGGTGATCGATCCCCCAATAGGAGCCGGCCTGCACCGGATCGTAGGAAGGGCTCGACGGGTCCCGCCACGCCTGCGCCGTGGCGAACGAGACCGACGCTGTCCCACGGGCAGGTGCCACACCGACGCCGCCCGGGGCCGCACGCGCGACGTCCGCAGCCCCCTGCCTTCGTTCGGGCGTCCCCTCGGAGCACCGTCGAGCCTGCCCGATCGCGACACCGACGCAGATCCCCGCGACGAGCGCGCCGACGTTGCGCATCCGGAGCAGCTTCGTCATGGCAACTCCGGCTGGTCCGCCCGCGGCGACTCGACCTTCGTCCGAAGCGCAGGAATGTCGATCGCGCCACGAAACGGCGTGACCGCAGGCCGCCGGCGCGGCACACGCACGACCTGCGCCAGGACCCGCTCGGCACACGTCAGGATCTGCTCAGCCTGCTCCGCATCATCGACGATGTGCGCCCCGGACACGACGATCTCATCGCCCGTGCTGACGACGTCGACGCGATAGCCGAACATCGCGGTCAGCGGCGCCAACGCCAGGCACCCCGACAGCGCACGCCGCCACGCTCCATCGATCGCCGCCATGATCTCGGCGTACTCAAGGTCGGCCTCCTCGCGTGTCACGTCCTGTTCATACCGAGCCCAATCTGCGTTGGCCGGCGCGATCGGCCGGATGGGCCGCAAGACATCGCGGCGAGGTCCATCCGCGGACGCGCGACGCCCACGGTCGCTCGCCGGAGTCGGTGGCGTCGCACCCACGCCTTCGCCCGCGGCCCTCGAGCCCCCACCGAGCGCGAGGCTCAGCGCCAGCCCGGCGGCCAGGCCCACGAAGAACAAGAACAACCACAAGAACCTCATCGACGATTCACGCGCTCACGTTCACCCCTCGCATCGTCGGCAAGGAGGCCGCGTGACGCGAAAGAGGTTGACACAGGGTTCCTCTGACAGGTGCACGTCGCCTGCTTGCTCATGGCGTTACCGGCGCCACTGGGACGAGCTTGTGTTTGCCGTACGTGTAGGTGCCGGGCGCCGTGTAGGTGACGCCTTCGTGGGCCGTCACCGAGGTGGTCCAGGTGCGCGCGAGTTCGCCGAGGTTCCACCAGAACCACGTGCCAGCAGGGAAGCCCTTGACGCAGTACCCCTGGGCCAGGAGCGACCCGTCGGGCGCTACCACCTCCACCGGACCGTCGAAGCGCTGGTCGGTAGCCCGGCAGGCGAGCGCATGGCTACCTTCCGGAGCCCGAACCGATACGCCGCAAAGAGTGATGCCGCTCAGGCATGGGCTGATGGGCGAGCCGGCTGGATCGTGAAGTAGCTTCCCTGGCGCCCACTCGAGTGGCGGCTCAATGCTGCTCCAGAAGTGGCTCAGTGGGCCGGCGAGGGCGCACGTCATCGGGTACTGCTTCGGCGCAGGGTCCGCGCCCGAGCACTCGAAGGTGACCGTGCGCGCGCGCCCTGCGAGCACCGGGCTCGTGGGTGATGTCGCGGCCGGCGTCGTTCCAGCGCAGGCGCACGCAAGGACACACAGGATCGAAACCAGGCAATGGCGTTCGGTCGAAGGACGCGTCAGCGTGCCCCCCACGGGTAGCATCGAGCTGGCGCCGCGCGGTGACCACGCCTCGCCCCACGCCCACGACCGGTTCATGCCCTCGAGCCTGGCACGCGCCGACGCCGACCGCCCCTGACAGCCGCGCACGATCGCGCGCCAGGACGCCGTCGCTGGTTCGCACACCGCGTCGCACGCACCGACGCGCGCCGCCGACGCGCGGCGGCTGGCACCTCGACGGCCCCGACGTTACCTTCGAGCGATGCACCGGTCGCTCGTGACGGTCCTGGTGGCAGCGGCCGCGTGCGGCGCGAGCCCGCCGCCGCCGGCGCCGGTCTACGGCAACACGCCGCCGGCCGGGGGCCAGCCGGTGACGCCGCCGGCCGAGGCCGCGTTGGAGGTCGAGATCACCCGGATGGTAGGCGACTTCGATCGCGCGATCCTGCGGCGCCTGCTGCGCACGCACGCCGAGACCTGTCGCCAGCGCGGTGCCGGCGGCGTCGTCACCCTCGAGCTGATGCTGACCGATCGTCCTGACCGACGCGGCCTGCGCATCGTCTCGGCCGCGGGCGACGCGGCCCTGCGCGGGTGCCTCGGCGAGGTCCTGCCGGCCGCGGCCTGGCCCACCGGCCGGCTCGACGGCGTCGTCACGTTCACCGCCACGGTCCGGGTCGCGCGCTAGCGCGCCGCGCCGTCGCCGACCGCCGCGGCGACGCCGATGACCGACGCGCGCCCGACCGTGTACGCTCGCGCGATGCGCACGCTCGTCGCCATGATGGTCATCGCGGTCGCCGCCTGTGGCGGGCCCCGCCCGCGGCCAGCCCCGACGACCGCGACGGCGCCGCACAGCGCCACGCCGCCTCGCTGCGAGGGCGGCGATCTCGAGGCGTGCGACCGCGCGTGCGCCGCGGGCGACGTCGGCGTGTGCGCGCAGCTCGGGGCGCTCTACGCCACCGCCGAGGGCGACCTGGCCGATCTGCGCGACGTGCCGCGCGCCGCCCCCTACCTGGAGAAGGCCTGCGCCGCCGACGACCTCGCGAGCTGCTACCTCCTGGGCTGGGCGCTCGACGAAGGCACCGAGCTGCCGCCGAACCTGGCGCGCGCGGCCGCGCTCTACCAGCGCGCGTGCACCGGCGAGCTGCCCGAGGCCTGCGGCGCGCTGGGCGGGCTGTACGAGGAGGGCCGCGGCGTCGCGGCGAACGAGGCCCGCGCCGCCGAGCTGTACCGGAGCCCGTGCGACCGCGGCCTCATGGGCTACTGCAACAACCTCGCGCGCATGTACAAGTACGGGCGCGGCGTGGCGCGCGACCTGCCGCGCGCGCGGACGCTGTTCGAGCGCGCGTGCGCCGCCGACGACCAGCTCGCGTGCAACAACCTCGGCGTGCTCTACGAGCAAGGCATCGGCGTCGCGATCGACTACCCCCGCGCCCGCGCGCTCTACCTGCAAGCGTGCGAGGCCGACGAGCCGCGCGGCTGCCACAACCTGGGCGTGCTCGCGAGCTTCGGCCACGGCGAGGCGGTCGACCCGGCGGCGGCCCGCGCCTGGTTCCAGCGCGCGTGCGACGGGGGCCTCGCCGAGAGCTGCACCGCCGCCGCGCCGTGACCGCCGGCCTCGCCGAGCGCTGCGCCGCCGCAGCGCCGTGACCGCCGGCCTCGCCGAGCGCTGCACCGCCGCCGCGCCGTGATCGCCGGCCTCGCCGAGCGCTGCACCGCCGTCGCGCCGTGACCGCCGGCCTCGCCGAGCGCTGCACCACCGCCGCGCCGTGATCGCGCACCCGCGGCGCGCGCGCTACGACGCGATCGGCACGAACGCGATCACGCTGTAGGCCACGGCCTCGTCGCGGCCGGGGTTGTGGTAGCCGTGCCGCTGGTCGCCGCGGAACACGACCAGATCGCCGACCTCGATCCGGAAGGTCTCGCCGGACGCGAACAGCTCGACGGTGCCGCGCTCGCACGCGAGGTACTCGCGGGTGCCGGGCGCGTGCGGCACGCCGGCCATGCGCGCGCCCGCCGGCAGCACCAGCCGCTCGAGATCGAGGCCCGGCAGCGGCTCGGGCAAGAGCTTGCGGATGCGCACGCCGCCCTTGGTCCGGGTCGGCAGCTCGGCGGCGCGCACGTGGCGCACCGGCGCGCGCGGCGACGCGAGCAGCTCGTCGAGCCGCACCTGCAGCGCGTCGGCGACCTTGGTCAAGACCGCGAGCGTCGGGTTGGCCATGCCCGACTCCAGGTGCGACCAGGTCGCGCGTGGGATGCCGGCCAGCGCGGCGATCTGCTGCTGCGACATGCCGCGCGCCTCGCGGATCGCGCGGACGTTGGCGGCGAGGTGATCGCTGGCGGCGCGCTCGGTCATCCGGCGGCGACGATCGCACGGGCGGCGCGGCGCGTCGACGCCACCCCAGCCGCCGGCCACCCGAGGCGCCACCGGCCGCGAGACGCCCGCAACCGCTCGAGATCTGTAGGGTCGGCCCTGGCAGGGGGCTTGCTGTTCTCAGGGGGATGCGCCGCTGGTTGCTCGCCCTGTCGCTCGTCGCCACCGCCTGCGCCGCCGACGACCTGGTCGACGACCCCGGCGACGACACCTGGCTCGACGGCAAGGGCGACGGCGCCTCGGCGGTCAACGTCGCCGCCACCGACCTCGACGTCGACCTCGCCGACCGCCGCGCGGTCGCGACGATCACGCTCGAGAAGTACGGCAACGTCGCGCTCGAGGTCGGCGGGCTGACGATCGACGACGTCACCGACAACCGCGGCCACCGGCGCTACAAGATCGTCGGCGGCGCGCTGAGGGTCAGCAACGTGCGCGGCCCGCTGGTCGTGCGCTACCGCTTCGCCGAGCACGACGCCGCCGACGGCCTCTTGCCGGGCGGCTCGACGGTGGTGTGGCCGTACTTCTGCGGCAACCTGTTCCCGTGCCACTCGCAGCCCGCCGACGGCACGCGCTTCTCGCTCACCCTCGACGGCGTGCCCGCCGGCAAGCAGGCGATCTACCCCGAGGAGATCACCGCGGACGCGCCGCCGTACATGCTGGCGTGGGCCGTCGGCGCGTACACGCGCACCGACCTCGGCGCGACCGCCGCCGGCACCAAGGTCGCGATGTACACGCTGCCCGGCGGGCTCACCGCGGGCCGCGCCGGCACCAAGCACCTGCGCGCGGTCTTCGACTGGTACGAGCGCGTGCTCGGCCCCTACGCGTTCGGCCGCGACGTCGCGTCGGTGTCGGTGGTCTGGGGCGAGGGCCTGTACGGCGGCATGGAGCACCACCCGTACTGGCACGTCGCCAAGGACGCGATGAGCGACGAGGTCACCCACGCCCACGAGGCCGCCCACGGCTGGTTCGGCGACGGCGTCCGCCTGCGCTGCTGGGAGGACTTCGTCCTGTCCGAGGGCACCGTCAGCTACCTCGCGGCGCGCGCGCTCGCGGTCACCGGCGGCGCCGCGCTCGAGCGCGACGTCTGGGCCGAGTACCAGGACGAGCTCGACCTTGCGATCGCCACCGGCGGCGCGCCGGCGTGGCCGACCGGCTGCAACCGCATCGACATCATCAAGGACGACCTGTTCACGAACCTGCCGTACATGCAGGGCGCGTTCTTCTACAAGGACGTCGCGGCCGCGGTCGGCGTCGACGTGCTCGACGGCGTGATCGGCCGCTTCTACCGCGCGCACAAGAACCAGGCGGCGTCGATGCAGGACATGGTCGACGCGATCAAGGCCGACACCGGCTTCGATCCGACGCCGATCGCCAACGCCCGGCTGCGCGCGACCTTCGGCCCGCACTGACGGCGCTGGGACAGCCCGCCGATGCTGGCGACCTCCCGCCTGCAGACTGACGCACGCGCGCGACGCCGCGGTCGCGCTGTGGCGTCTGCGCCACGCCGACCACGACGCAACCATCTACAATCATTGCCATCGGCGGTGGAACGCCGCTTGCGACACCGCCCGCGATGCGCCTCGCGCCGCCGCTCACCCTCGCTGTGCTCGCCCTGATCGCCCTCGCGCCCGCCACCGCCCACGCCAGCGGCGGCGCGCTCCCGCCGCTGGAGCTGGAGCTCGGCCAGGCCTCGATCGCCACGCCCCAGGGCGAGGTCGCCGCGACCGAGGTGCTGGTCGGCCTGAGCTTCGCGTCGCTGTACCCGCGGCCGACGCCGATCGACGTCAGCGTCGGCTGGGTCGGCACCTTCGTGCCGGCGCCCGCGACGGCGGAGGCGGCGCGCATGACCTCGACTGCGCCGCCGGCCGACACCAGCGGCGGGTTCCTGGCGCTCGAGGCCCGCGCCGCCGAGGGCGCCCACTGGCGGGCGTGGATCGGCGGCCGCGCCGAGCTGCTGTCGACCGAGGACACCCGCGCGCTCGGCGCGTTCGGCCGGGTGTCGGTCGAGCTGTGGCGCCCGGTCGTGGCGACCGGCAACGGCGGCGGGATCGTCGGCACGCTCGCGATCGCGGCGTGGGCCGAGATCGGGATGCGCGAGCGCGTCGGCGGCGGCCTCGGGAGCGTCGTCGCGGGCGGCCTCGGCGTCCGCCTGCCGCTCGTCGCCGCGCGCTGACCCCAGCGCACGCGCCGTTCTGCGTCGGCCCGTTCCATGCAGTAGTCTGGGGCATGCGCATCCATCGGATCCTGCTCGCCACCGATTTCTCCACGCAGGCGCGGCACGCCCTGGACTATGCGGCCGAGCTTTCCGCGCGGTTGCAGGTGCCGCTGCTCATGGTCTCGGCCTTCCAGATCCCGATGTACCCGCTGCCCGAGGGCGCATTCGTTGCGGGCGGCCCGGCGATCGCCGAGATCCTTGAGCGCGTCAGCCGCGACCTGGCCGCCGAGAAGAAGATCGCCATCGAGCGCGGCGCCCACGACGTCGACACCCTGGTCGTCGAAGGTGCGCCCGCGCACGAGCTCGTGCGGGTCGCCAAGGAGCACAAGGCCGACCTGATCGTGATCGGCTCCCACGGCCGCGGCGGGCTGTCGCGCGCCATCCTCGGCTCGGTCGCTGACCGCGTCATGCGCACCGCGCACTGCCCGGTCATGGTCGTCGCGCACAGCTGAGTCCCGGAGGGCCTGTCGCCAGGCCCAGGCAGGTGCAGGGGCTCCCGCTCGCCGGGACGGGCCCCGCGCGCCTCCGCAGCAACGCTTGCGCACCGAGCGGGCCCTCGCGCAATCACTGCGCGAGGGCGTCGCATGTCGCGAAGGCCTCGTCGACGCACTCGCGGCGCCGCTCGCACGGGCCGAGCAGGCACGCGGTCGCGCGGGCCAGCACCGGGTCCGCGACCTGACGCCAGTCGGGGTCGTCGCAGTCGAGGCGCTCCGGACACCGCGGGCCCTCGCGACACGCCCACTGGAAGCCGGTGTACGCCGGCCCCGGATCGCGCTCATCCGCGCGCGCGTCGCGCCGACACTCCTCGGGCGCGGGCCGCTCGACACACGCGCCGCCCACGAGCGCCACCACCAGGCCCCCAGCCCACACCATCCTCAGCATCCCGCGCCAGTTTGCACGCCACGCGCCAGCGGCAACCACGCGATCCGCCGCGCGCGCGTGTCCGGTTTGTCCGATAACCGGACAGATCGTCCGGCCCTCGGCCGCGGCCCGGACGCCCGCGACCGTCCGGGCCCGCCCACGAGGCCGCGACCGCCGCTGTGTTACGCTGCCCGTGGATGCCTCACCTCGACCGCCACGTGTTCGTGTGCATCAACGAGCGCGGCGCCGACCATCCGCGCGGCTGCTGCAAGGCCAAGGGCGGCAACGAGGTGCGCGACGCGCTCAAGAAGGAGCTCACCGCGCGCGGCCTGGGCAAGGCGATCCGCGCCAACAACGCCGGCTGCCTCGACCAGTGCGAGCACGGCGTCGCGATCGTCGTCTACCCGGAGCAGGTCTGGTACGGCGGCGTCACCGTCGCCGACGTCGACGAGATCGTCGAGCAGCACCTGATCGGCGGCCAGCCGGTCGCGCGGCTGCTCATCCCCGAGCCGCCGCCCGCCGTGCCGCCCGCCGCCGAGCCGCCGCCCGCCGTGCCGCCCGCCGCCGAGCCGCCGCCCGCCGTGCCGGCCGCCGCCGAGCCTGCCGCCTGAGATGCGCGCGGCCGCGGTCCTGCTGGCCCTGACGCTGGCGCTCACGCCGACGCGGGCGCGCGCCGACGACGACAAGCCGATCCGCCCCGATCCCCGCGCGGTCGCCGCGGCGCGCGAGGCCAACCTCGAGCCCGAGAGCGCGCGCGAGGGCTTCGCGATCGGCATCGCGGTCGGGCCCGCGATCCAGCTCGGGTACGGCGTCGGCAACGCCACCGGCGGCGGCGGCGGCTTCGACCTGCGCCTGGGCTCGGTCGCGTCGAAGCGCTGGGTCTGGCTGCTCGAGCTCGCCGCCACCGCGTTCCCCCACGACGGCACCGCCAACCAGAGCGCCGTGGTCACGTTCGGCGGCCAGCTCTACGTGCACGACGCGTTCTGGCTGCGCGGCGGCGCCGGCTTCGCGTCGTTCACCCGCCGCGACGCGATGGACGCCCAGACCGAGCAGTTCGGCGGGCTCGGCGGCAGCGGCGCCGCCGGCTTCGACCTCGTGCGCCGCGGCGGCCTGGCGATGTCGGCCGAGGGCATGAGCACGGTCGCGCTCTACAGCGGCGCGCTGGTCGTCGGCGTGTCGCTGCAGCTCGGCCTGTCCTGGTACTGAGTTCCAGAGGGTTCGTCGCCGAACCCTCCCCCATCGGGGGCAAGCCCCGATGAGGGCCCCCACCCAGGACGCGAAACTCCCGGCGCGTCGACCGGTGCTCGACCGGAAAGAGTTACAAGCTCTGAGAGCCGGAGCATCCCGGGGCCCGCGCCGTGACCCCGGGGGCCGGACCTACGCCGCCGGGCGATTCTTGCTCAGGCTGTGAGCTGATCCGCGGGCTCCGCGGCCGTCAGGGCCCGTCGAGCGCGACGTGCTCGATCGCGCCGCCGGCGCGGTGCACGTCGACGCCCGCGCCGTCGGCCGAGAGCGTCACGTCGACGACGCAGCCGCCGCTGGCGCCAGCCCAGCCCACGCCGTCGTAGCGGGCGGAGGACTCGTCGGTGAACGAGCGGACCGTCGCGCCGGTCTGGCGATCGATCACGTCCCAGCTGATCGTGATCTCCAGCTCGAACAACCCGCCGGCGTGGTGCTCGTGGCGGCGGACCTCGAACCGGGATGTGGCTGACATCGCGCGACCGTACAACGGACGCCTCACCCCCGCGGGGTGACCCGTCGGGTGCGACGACTTTCGGCTGTCACACCCGCCTGGATCGAGACTCTACTCCTGTGGCGATGCTCGGGTTGCTGCAGCTGTTCCAGCGCGACGTGCGCGAGGCCGAGGCCGAGGCCGACCGGATCTACGAGCCGGTGATCGGCGTCGTCACCAGCATCGACGACCCCGCCAAGCTGTGCCGGGTGCGGGTCCGGTTCCCGTGCCTGTCGATGTCGGACGCGTCGTGGTGGGCGACCGTGGTCAGCCCCGGCGCCGGCAAGGACCGCGGCTGGTTCACGCTGCCCGAGGTCGACGACGAGGTGCTGTGCATGTTCGAGCACGGCGACATCTCGCGCCCGGTGATCCTGGGCGCGCTCTGGAACGGCAAGGACAAGCCGGCCGACAAGAACGACGGCGCCAACGAGCGCCGGACGATCGTGTCCAAGACCGGCTCGAAGCTGACGTTCGACGACAAGGAGAAGGAGCTGACGATCACCGACGGCGGCGGGGTCGGCTCGATCAAGATGTCGAAGGACGGCGTCGTGTTCACCGCCAGCCAGGGCGACGTCGCGCTGCAGTGCCAGAGCGCGCTGGACATCTGCGCCGGTGAGATCGAGGTCAAGGGCACGACCGTGGGGCTGTACGGGAAGTCGTCGGGCGTCGACGCGTCCTCGACGGCGACCTTCACGATCAAGGGCAACGCGGTGGCCCTCAAGGGCTCGACGATCGACATCAACCCCGGCGGCGTGCCCAAGGCCGCGAAGTGCGACGGGCAGGTGTCGGGCGACGGCGAGGATCCGGGCACCAACGGCGGCGCCGGCTCCGGCGCGGGCGGTGGCGCGGCCGGGGGCGGCGCGGGCGGCGCAGGCGGCGCGGGCGGTGGGGCTGGGGGCGGCAACGGCAACGGCGGCGGCGGCGACGGCGGCGGCGGCGACAACGGCGGCGGCGGCCCGACGCCAGGTGGCAACACGCCGGTGGAGGATCGCCCGCCGCTCGACGTCCACCAGATCGAGATCGCGGTGGTCAACGCGCTCGATCAACCCGCCGTCGGCGTCTACTACCAGCTGGTCCAGCCCGACGGCCGCACCCGCACCGGGACCACCGACGGCGATGGCATGATCAAGATCGACGACATCGAGCAGCCCGGCGACTGCACGCTGACCTTCCCCGACGTCGACCAGCAGGTGCCGGAGGGCGACACGCCGCCGCCGGCCGCCCCCGGCGCCACCGAGGCGACCACCGCATGAGCGACCACGAGTACCAGCGCGCGCCGCTCACCCTCGCGACCGGCGACCGTCACAGGGTCAAGCTGCCGCCGCGGGTCATGCGCGGCCGCCTGACCGGCTTCCTGTTCGACACCAACAAGACCTTCATCCTGCCCGCGGCGCTGACCGGCATCCGCGGCCTCGCCAGCTTCTACGCGGCCCACCCTGGCCTCAAGGTCCTGGTCACCGGCCACACCGACACCGTCGGCCCCGGCGGCGCCAACCTGAGCCTGTCCGACGAGCGCGCCGGCGCGGTCGCCGCGTTCCTGGTCGATGACGTCGACGCCTGGCTCAAGCACTACGCCGGCACCCCGGGCTCCTCGGCCTGGGGCACGCGCGAGGATCAGCACATGCTCACCGCCCTGCCCGACGGCGGCCCGCCCTACTACGCCGGCCCGGTGCACGGCCAGCTCGACGCCGCCACCCAGGACGCCGTCCGGCGCTTCCAGACCGATCGCGGCCTCGCCGTCGACGGCGCGCCCGGCCCCGCGACCCGCCGCGCGCTCGTCACCGACTACATGAGCATCGACGGCACCTCGCTGCCCGCCGGCACCGACGTCGCGCGGCACGGCTGCGGCGAGCACCACAACGCCGTGCCCACGCCCGACGAGACCGACGAGCAGGCCAACCGCCGCGTCGAGGTGTTCTTCTTCGAGGGTCCGGTCGAGGCCCCCGCCCCAGCCCCGCTGCCCCGCGCCCGGCTGCCCCGAGTACCCCGAGTGGCTCCGCCGCACGATCCTCACGATCGACTTCACCGACGAGCCCGCGGTGATCACCGACGCGTTCTGGGAGAGCCTCGACGACGCGCCCGGCACCGAGGTCACGGTCGCGATCCACGATCACGCCCGGCGCCCGTGCGCGAACCGCGCGGTCACGATCGTCGCGGGGCCACGCCGCATCTTCGCCGCGAGCGACGGCCAGGGCCGGGTGACCGTCCGGGTCCCCGACGGGACCGAGCGGCTGACGCTGCGCTACGTGCCGACCGACGACGCCACGCTGATCGAGGCGACGGTCGAGCTCAGCCTGCCGCCGCCCGGGGGCGAAGCCGGGGCGCGGGCGCGCCTCGCCAACCTCGGCTACGACGTCGGCGACCTGCCGTGGGCGGTGACGCGCTTCCAGCTCAACTTCGGCCTGCCGCCGACCGGCACGCTCGACGCGTCCACCCAGACCAAGCTCACGGCCGTCCACGATGGCGGTGCCGGATGAGCATCCAGACCTACGCCGCGCTGGCGCCGACCGACCACACCGCGTCGGTCATCTTCGCGCTCGCGACGCCGACCGACACGCCGGTGATGCGCCAGGCCCGGCAGTGGGTCGACGCGCTGGTGGCGGCCGCGCCGGACAGCAGCGTCGCCTTCGAGTTCGGCCGCAACCTGTCGTTCGTCGACCAGCTCGAACAGGCGATGATCAAGGTCCACAAGGCGACCATGCCCGTCGCGGTCCAGGACGCGACGTTCGGCGGCGTGCGCGGCCACGTCCTGGTGATCATCGCGCCGCCGATCGTCGGCCCGGGATCCGGAATCCGGGCGTTCACCGGCGCCAAGGGCGTCGAGCTGACGATCACCGCCGCGCAGGTGACCGCGGCCGCTGGGCCGACCAAGCTCGAGCACGACGCCGACGCGCTGGCGCTGTGGATCGCCCTGCTCACCGCCGGCAAGTTCCTGTCGGTCTGCCTCGTGCCCACCGCCGCGGGCAGCCCGCTCGACGAGTTCGCCAAGGCCCTGAGCAAGCGCACGCAATGCCTGGTCTACGGTTCGAACACGCCGCTCGAGTTCACGACCGACGCCGCTGGCGCCGTCACCGGTGCGCGGGTCGGCGCCGCCACCTCCGTGGCCACCGGCAAGACCTACGTCGCGCACGACGCGGTCACGCTCGCCGCGAAGGCGGACACGTTCTTGCCGGGCGCCGAGTTCTTCTACTGGCCGGGGTCGCCGTGACGCGGGTGGTGAGCGTCACCGCCGGCCGGAAGGTGCGGCTGGTCGCGACCGTGACTGGGGGCGACGGCCGCCCGGCGAAGTTCCGGGTCGCCGTGGTCGACGGCGAGGGCGTCGCCGACCTCGAGGGCGTCGTCGCCGACGGCCGCGCCACGGCCGAGTGGGTGGTCGACCTCCACGACCGCGCGCTCCCCGCCGACGTGCGCTACCAGGTGTTCGTCGACGGCGCGGAGTCGACGCAGTCGGTGCCGCTGCGGGTCGACCCGCCGGGCGCGCTGGGCACGCCAGCCTGGCTGATCGAGCGCACCGGCGACGGGGAGCCCGGGCCGCTCGCCGTGGTCGACGACGTCGACGTGGCCGCGGTGCTGGCCCAGCCCCACGCTCGCAACGTGCCGTTCACGGTCGGCGACTCCCTGCTGATGCGGGTCGAGGTCGCCGACGAGCTGGGCCAGCCGCTCGCCGGCGACTTCGAGCTGGTGTTCGCGCTGCAGAAGCGCATCTCCGACGGCGGCGCGGCCTTCCGCACCGTCACCGAGTTGACGGCCGCGGTCTCGGCGCCCGGCGGCAAGGACCACGTCGTCGTGCGCTGGGTCGCGCAACGGCTCGATCAGCCGCCGCCGCTCGACTTCCGCTTCGTCGCGTGGTGGCGCCGCAAGCCCAACGCCCAGCCCGAGCACGGGGCGCCGCACCCGGTGGAGTCGCCATGACCGTCGTCTGGGAGAAGGAGTACCTGATCAAGCTGACCGAGGAGGGCCTGCCCGGCGCGCCGGTGACCGCCGCCGCGTCCGAGGCCAGCCGCCGGTGGCGTGGCAACGAGGTGATCCTGACCTTCGACGACGGCGCCGAGCGCTCGAACCTGGTCCGGCCCGACGGCACGGCGCTGATCGTCAACCCGGTGCTCGATCGGACGCTGACCAAGCTGCGCGTGCGCCGGCTCGGCCCGGACGCGATGCCGGGCGAGTGGATCGTCACGCCCAAGCAATCGCTGGGGTCGCTCAAGCCCGGGGGCACGCTCGACGTGTCGATCCGGGCCCGCCTGCGCCACTCGGCGTGGCTCGCGATCTCGTCGTTGTCGCTCGGCGCCAAGCTGATCAAGGCCAACACGATCCCCGAGATGAAGATCGCCACCGGCGTGCTCGACGCGATGGCGCCCCACCTCGACGATCTGTCGGCGCTGGAGACCGTGACCGTCGGCGACCCTCGGTCGGCGGATCCGACCAAGCAGGTGCGCTGGCACGCCGGCTTCCTGCAGGGCTTCCAGAACTTCCCGAACAAGGGCGATCCCAAGGCCAACGACCCGCACTACCGCGACAACGCGTGCGTCGCGTTCTGCAAGACCCTGCTGGACGAGGCCCACGCCCGCGGCCTGCAGGTCCTCGCCGGCTACGAGATCGTCGGGACCAAGGACAAGAACACCGCCGAGGGCGAGGCCTTCAAGGCCTGGATCCACAAGGCGTCGCCGGCGGAGGTGCGCGCGCACGCCGACGCGATCTACGACTTCATCTGGGTGAAGCGTCAGCTCGACTTCGACGGGCTCGGCTTCGATCTCGAGATCGCCGGACTCGCGCCGCCGGTCGAGAACATGCGCGTGCTGGTCCATCGCATGGCGGAGCTGCTCGCACCCGACAACCGGATCGTCACCTACGCGACGGCCACGTTCACGACCGACGGCGAGACCTCGAAGGAGGCGTCGCACCTCCGCACCCAGCCGTTCTGGCTCGCGCGGGATCTGCCGAACATCATCGCCCGCCCGATGGGCTACGACGGCGGCGAGCGCTACCACGCCGAGTCGATCGCGTGCGCGCTCGAGCAGGTGAAGCTCCACCCGTCGCAGTACCAGATGGGCATCAAGCTGCACCAGAACCCGATGCCCGGGCTGTCGGGCAACCTGAGCGACGCCGAGGTCGCGCGCCGCTGCAAGGAGATCTACGTCCCCAACCGGGTCGGGCTGATCGGGTTCGCGCTCAAGCAGAACGACAACTTCAACGTCCCCGCGGCGACCTCGCCGATCGGGGTGCAGAGCTTCTTTCCGCACCTGAATCCCGGCTTGACCCGCGTCGCGACCAGCGGCCAGCCGCTGCAGTGCCCGCTGCGGACGACCAAGACCTGACCGCGACCACCCGCCGCCGCCGTCGCCACCGCCGCCCGAAACGACGATCCGCCGACGACGCAGGTGATCGGCCGCCGCCGCCGTCGCCGCCGCCGCCCGAAACGACGATCCGCCGACCACGCAGGTGATCGACCCGCCGCCGCCGCCACCGCCGCCGCCCGAAACGACGATCCGCCGACCACGCAGGTGATCGACCCGCCGCCGCCGTCGCCCGCGCCGCCCGAAACGACGAACCGCCGACCACTCACGTGATCGGCGGTCATCGGTGACGCCGCGCTGGACCGGATGACGGCCGGCGCGGACGCCGCGGGTTGGCTAGTAGCGACCGCCGCCGCCGCCGCCGTCGCCGCGCCGCCCGAAACGACGAACCGCCGACCACTCACGTGATCGGCGGTCATCGGTGACGCCGCGCTGGACCGGTTGACGGCCGGCGCGGACGCCGCGGGTTGGCTAGTAGCGACCGCCGCCGCCGCCGCCGCCGCGACCGCCGCGACCACCGCCGCCGCCGCCGTAGCCGCCGCCGCCGCCGCCGCCGCCGCCGCGGGGCGACCGCTCCTCAGCCTCGTTGACGCGGAGCGGCCGACCGTCGAGCATCTTGCCGTTCATCTCGCTGATGGCCTTGGTGGCCTCGGCCGGCGAGCCCATCGTCACGAACGCGAAGCCGCGCGGGCGGCCGGTCTCGCGGTCCATGACGACGTGGACGTCGGTCACTTCGCCGAGCGCCGAGAACTCTTCGCGGATGGTGTCGCCGGAGGTGTTGAAGGAAAGGTTGCCTACGTACAGTCGGGTGCTCATGGGTCTCTCATCTCATCAGTGAACGTGGCCGCGTCGATGGATACCGGCGCGGACTTCGAACAGGTCGCGATGTCGCGACCGGCGCACTAGAGCAGATCCCGTCGTGCCGCGCCATCGGGAAGCGCACGCCCCGTACGATCGTGGCCGCTGGCCCCCAGATCGAAGGATCTGTCGCTCGCGCTCGAGAAACAGGGCTAGAGCGCCCGTTCGATGGCGTTGTGGAGCGTCTCCAGGGTCTTGATCCGGGCGAACTGCTTGCTGTTGCTCTCGACGAGGGTCCACGGGGCGTGCTCGGTCGAGGTCCGCTCGACCAGGTCGTTGACCGCGCCCTCGTAGGCGTCCCAGCGGGCCCGGTTGCGCCAGTCGTCGTCCGTGATCTTGAAGCGCTTGTAGCTGGTGGCGGCGCGCTCCTCGAACCGACGCAACTGCTCGTCCTTGCTGATCTGTAGCCAGAACTTCACCAGCACGATGCCGTGGCCGACCAGCTGCTCCTCGAAGTCGTTGATCTCGGCGTAGGCGCGCATCCAGGCGGCCGGCGGGCACAGGTCCTCGACCCGCTCGACCAGGACCCGCCCGTACCACGAGCGGTCGAAGATCGTCAGGTTGCCGCCCCGGGGCAGGTGGCGCCAGAACCGCCACAGGTATGGGTGCTGGCGCTCCTCCTCGCTCGGCGCGGCGATCGGGACGATCCGGTACATGCGCGCGTCGAGCGCCTGGGTCACCCGGCGGATGTTGCCGCCCTTGCCGGCGGCGTCGACGCCCTCGTAGACCACGACCGTCGACCGGCCGGCCTTGGCGGCCTTGCGGCAGATCAGGTTGAGCGCGCCCTGGCACTCCTCGAGGCGCCGCTCGTAGGTGTCGTCGTCGAGCGTCTGGGTCAGGTCGAGCGTCGACACGATCGTCCGGGGGCGCTCCGGCGCGGTCGGCGCGGTCACGTCGGGCGCGGTCGGCGCGGTCACGTCGGGCGCGGTCGGCGCGACGGTCACGTCGGGCGCGGTCACGTCGAGCGCGGTCGGCGCGGCGGGCGTCGCGGCCACCTCGGGCGCGGTCGTCGGGGCGAGCGCCGCGGGCGCGGTCGTCGCGGCCGCCTCGGCCACCTCGGGCGCCGTCGTCGCGGTCACCTCGGGCGCCGTCGTCGGGGCGGCCGTCGGCGCAGGCCGGCCCCGGACCGCGAGTTGCGCCCGCAGCCGCGCCAGCACCATCCGGCCCACGGTCAGGGTCTGGAACCGCCGGTCGAAGCCCTCGACGATCGTCCACGGCGCGTCGCCGGTCGAGGTCCGGCGCAGCGCGTGGGCCGAGATGCGCGCGAACCGGTCGTACATGCCGAAGTGCTCCCAGTCGGCCTCGGTGACCCGCCACCGCGTGCGCGGATCCTTGGCCAGGGTCTTGAGGCGCTTGCGCTGGCGGTCCTTGGACAGGTGCATCCAGAACTTGATCAGCACCGCGCCGTCGTCGACGAGCAGGCGCTCGAACGCCGCGACCTCGGCCAGCTGGCGCTCCATCTCGGCGGTCTTGATGCGCTTGTAGGCGCGCTCGACGATCGGCGCCGAGTGCCAGCCGCCGAAGAAGATGCCGATCTTCCCCCGCGGCGGCAGCGCGCGCCAGAACCGCCAGTAGCGCGGGCGGCCGCGCTCCTCGTCGGTGGCCGGCCCCAGCGCGAACGTCTCGATGTAGCGCGGGTCCATCCACTCGAGCAGGGTGTTGACGGTCTCGCCCTTGCCGGCGCCGTCGACGCCGCCGATCACGATGATCACCGGGAAGTCGGCCCGGCGGAGCTCTTGCTGGGCCTCGAGCAGCTCGGCGCGCAGGATCGCGACCTCGCGCTCGTAGAGCTCCTTGTCGACCGTCTGACCCAGCTCGGCGGCTTCGAACATGGGGCGATCGTAGCGCCGGCCCCGGGGTCGGCGCCCCCCGCGCGGGGGCCAAGTTGTCGCGGGTCGCGCGCCAGCGCTCACGCGAGCGCGCGGCGCAGCACCGCGGGTCACCGCCGGCGAGCCCTGGGGCTAAGCTCGCCCGATGGAGACGCCACGCGGGCTCGACCGTCGCCAGTTCCGCGCCCACGCCCTCGACGGCGCGGCGCTGTTCTTCCAGCCCGCGACCGGCGTCCACGTCCGGGTCGCGACCGCGGCGACCCGCGCGCTGCGGCGGCAGGCGCCCCGGGTCGCGATGTTCGGCATCACCAACGCCTGCAACCTGACCTGCGGCTTCTGCTCGCGCGACGTGGCGCGCCCGAGCGCGTGGACGGTCGCGACCGCCGCCGCGGCGCTGCGCGGGCTGCACGACGCCGGCACGCTCGAGGTCGCGTACGGCGGCGGCGAGCCGTTCGCGTTCCGCGGCTTCGCCGAGCTGGTCGCCGAGCTCGACGCGACGACCGCGCTGGCGCAGCACGTCACCACCAACGGCACGCTGATCCGCGCCGCGACCTGGGCGCCGTTCGCCGGCCGGCTGGGCCAGGTGCGCCTGTCGATCTACGACGACGTGCCGTGGCGCCCGGCGGTCGAGGTGCTCGCCGGGGCCGGCCAGCGCTGGGGCGCCAACCTGCTCGTCGACGCCGCGGCGCTGCCGACCCTGCCCGCGCGCCTGGCCGACCTCGCGGCCCGCGGCTGTCACGACGCGTCGCTCCTGTCGTACGTCGGCCCCGAGCGCGCCCGCCACCTCGACGACGCCGGGCGCGCGCGCCTCGCGGCGATCATCGCCGACAGCCCCGTGGCCTGCCGGCTGTCGGTGTGCTTCGGCGACCGGGTCGCGGCGCCGCGGCTGCCGACCGGCGACGCCGGGGACTGCGGCGCCGGCCGCGACTTCGTCTCGATCACGCCCGACCGCCAGGTCCAGAGCTGCTCGTTCCAGGACCGCGGCCTGCCGGGCGCGACCGCCGCCGAGATCCTCGCGGCCTGGCGGACCCAGCAGGCGCGCCTGGCGGCGCCGTCGCCGCGGGTCGGCTGCGCCCGGCTGCACCCGGTGACGGCGCCCCCCGCGGCGCCGCCGCCGATCGCGGTGTGGCAGGCGTTCTCGGGCAACAACAGCGGCGAGTGCGTGCTGGTCGCGACCTTCGCCACCGTCGCCGACGCCGACGCGTACCTGGCCGAGCTGACCCCGGGCTGGGTGCCCGACGGCGGGTGCTCGCCCGCGTGGCAGCAGCTGTTCACCGACGAGGGCGTCGCCCAGGTCGCGACCGGGACGAGCTGGCCGAGCGACGAGGGCTCGCCGCGCGAGCTGGTGGCGATCGGCGCCTCGGTGCTGGCGGTCCAGTACGCCGTCGACGACGCGTTCCCCGAGCTGCGGGCCCTGGCGTGGAAGCGCGGCGCCGAGGTCGTGCCCGGCGGCGTCCACGTCCACGGCGACCTGACGCTGGTCGTCGCGGTGCGCTGCCGCGACGACGCCGACCGGGCCGCGCTGCTGGCCGCGGCCGCGCCCGGCTGGTTCGTCTACGACGAGGCCGAGCCGATGCGGTCGACCTACGCGCCGCTCGTCGCGTACCCCCACGGCGACGTCGTCGTCTTGCCGATGCCGATCCTCGGCGGCGACGGCTCGCTGCCGACCCTGGTCGCGGCCCGGGACGCGGTGGCCCGGGTGGTCGGCGAGCGCGCCCACGCCGCGGAGATCTGCTTCACCCGGCTCACCGAGGCCGAGCTGGTCGCGGCCAAGCAGCGCCTGGGGCGCCGCCCGCCGCGCGTCCCGCGGCTGTGGGTGTCGCTCTGGGGCGGCGACGGCGCCGATCGGGCGGCGGCGTTCGCCCGCAGCCTCGGCGGCGACCGGGTCACGGTCGCGGACGCCCACGTGCTGATCGATCCCGCGCCCGATCGCAAGCGCCTCGCGGTGCTGGCCTACCGCCGCGGCGCCACCGTCGACGTGATCGACAGCGAGCGCCTCGAGCTGACGGCCTCGCCGTGGTTCGAGGCGCCGCCGCCGACCAAGGGCCGCCGCGAGCCCGAGCGCGGGTTCGATCGCGCGCACCTCGAGCCGACCTTGCGCGCCACCCTGCCGCGCGAGGCCGCGCTGACCGTGACCTGGGCCGAGCACCGGACCCGGCCGCCGCGGCCATCGATCACCGTCGTGACCGCGGCGCCCACCGCGGCGCTGGTCGCCCTGCGCGCCTACGCCGACGACGTCGGCGCCCGCCTCAACCTGTGGGCCGCCGAGGTCGATCCGGTCGGCGCGATGCTGCGACGCCTGCTGACCGCGCTCGATCGTTGACCGCGGGCGAGATCTACGAGCCGACCCGGGCGACCAGCGCGCGGACGCGCTCGACGAAGCCGGCCAGGTGGTAGCGCTCGAACTCGGTCCAGGTGGTGAGGGTGTTGGGGTCGGTGACCCGATCGAGGAACAGCCGGCCGTCGAGGTGGTCGACCTCGTGCTGGTAGGTCGCGGCCTTGAGCCCGTGGACCACCTCGTCGATCTCGTGGCCGTGGCGATCCCAGGCCCGCACGTGCAGGTGGACCGCGCGCGCGACCACGCCGCGCAGGTTGGGCACCGACAGGCAGCCCTCGTAGTTGTCGAAGCGCTCGTCGTCGATCGGCGTCAGCACCGGGTTGACCAGCACCGTCAGCGGGATCGGCGGCTTGTACGGGTAGCGCGGGTTGTCCTTCACCTCGACCGCCGCGATCCGGATCGGCTCGTAGACCTGGATCGCCGCCAGCCCGGCGCCGTTGGCGTCGTGCATCGTCTCGATCAGATCGTCGATGAACTGCTGCATCGCCGGCGTCGCCAGCTCCGCGCGCGTCACCGCGCGCGCCTGCTGCCGCAGCACCGGGTGTCCGATCTGCGCGATCTTGCGGATGGCCATTGGCGCATCCTAGCGCGTCCGGGTCGGGGTCCGTCGCCTGGCCCCACGCCCGCGCGCGCCCCTCGACACGCCCACGTCACCGGCGGCGTTCTTCGGGTCGGACCGGCCCATCGGCGCTACCATCGCCCCGATGTCGACGTGCCCGTTCTGCGCGCCCGAGCCGACGCGGGTGTTCCACGAGGACGCGCTGGTGCGCGCGCTGTGGGACGCGTTCCCGGTGGCGCCCGGCCACGCGCTGATCGTGCCGCGCCGCCACGTCGCGGACTGGTTCGACGCCACCGACGACGAGCGCGTGGCGCTGACCCGGACGCTCGACGTCGCCCGGGCCGCGGTCCAGGCGCGCCACCCCGCCGACGGGTTCACGATCGGGATCAACGCCGGGGTCGCGGCCGGCCAGACCGTGCCGCACCTGCACGTCCACCTGATCCCGCGGGTCGTCGGCGACGTCGCCGATCCGCGCGGCGGCGTCCGCTGGGTCGTGCCCGCGCGCGCCGACTACTGGAGCGCTCGGCGTGAGCGCTGACGCCGGCGCGATCGCGTTCGGCGAGAAGGTGCTGGCGCTGCTCGACCAGGGCCGCTTCACCGCGACCTACAAGTTCGCGGTGCTGCTCGGGCTGATCGATCTGTGCCTCGAGGGCGTGACCACGACCGGCGCGGCCCCGACCATGGTCACGACCGCGCAGCTCGCCGCGAAGGTGACCGAGCTGTACTGGCCGCACACGGTGCCGTTCGGCGGGCGCGACGGCCGCGGCGACGGGGAGGTGCTGCGCCAGGTCCGCGGCGGCGGCGCCGAGATCCTCGACGCGATCGTCAGGTTTCGCGCCCAGCACGCGCCCGATCGGACCGCGCCGCTGACCCGGTCGCGGCTCGCCGCGCCGGCCGCCTACGCGCGGCTGGTGCGCCAGGTCGAGTGGAAGCTGGTGCAGATGCCGCTGCCGCGCCTGCAGCGGTTCGGCGCGGTCGACGACCGCTTCATCTACGACGTCGCGTGGGGGCAGGACGTCCGGCGCGGCGAGTTCCTCGACGACGCCAGCTTCGACAACCGCCTGCACCTGGCGGAGGGCGCCGGCGATCACCTGGTGCGCCTGGCTGGCCTCGTGCGTCCGCTCCTGCAGCGGCGCTGGGCCGCCGACGTCGCGCGCATGAACCCGGACCTGATCGAGGACGCCGCGCTCGACGAGTTCCTGTTCGGCGTCGATCGCGTCCGGCTGGCGCCGGTGGTCGACGGCCTGCGCGAGCTCCAGGACGGCCGCTGCTTCTACTGCGCGGGACCGCTGCGCCGGCCCCAGGTCGATCACTTCATCCCGTGGGCGCGGGCGCCGCTCGACGCGATCGAGAACCTGGTGCTGGCCGACGGCGCGTGCAACGGCGCCAAGCGCGACCACCTGGCCGCGGCCGAGCACGTCGAGCGCTGGGCGGCCCGCGCCCGCGACCGCGCCCGCGACCTGCGCGCCGTCGCCGACGCCGCGCGCTGGGATCACGGCGCCGCGCGCGTGCTCGGCATCGCCCGCGCGAGCTACCTGTACCTGCCGCGCTCGTCGCGGCTGTGGCAGGCGTCGGCCGCGTTCGTGCCGGCCGAGCCCGACCGCCTGGCCCGCGCGCTCGCGGCCTGACGGCGCCACCGGATCGGCCGTCACGCCGCTCGGCCTTGCGCGGGTCCGCGGTCGACCGCCGCGGGCTCAGATCATCGCGACGATCGACCGCGACCGCGCTACCCTGGCCGAGCATGGTCTCGCCGCTCCACCGCCGCGCCACCTACGCCGACGTGCTGGCCGCGCCACGCCATCAGGTGGCGGAGATCATCGGCGGCGAACTACGGCTGACCCCGCGTCCGGCCGGGCCGCACGCGCTGGTGGCGTCGGTGCTCGGCGAGGAGCTCGGCCCACCGTTCCGTCGCGGACGCGGCGGCCCGGGTGGCTGGATCTTGCTCGACGAGCCCGAGCTCCACCTCGGCGCCGAGATCGTGGTGCCGGACCTGGCGGGCTGGCGGCGCGAACGGCTGCCGGCGGTCGGCGACGTCGCGTACTTCGAGCTCGCGCCCGACTGGCTGTGCGAGGTGCTGTCGAGGTCGACCGAGAAGACCGACCGCGCCGAGAAGCTCGGCATCTACGCGGCGGCCGGGGTCGGCCACGCCTGGCTGGTCAACCCGATCGCGCGGACGCTCGAGGTGATGCGCCGCCAGGGCTCGCAGTGGCTCGCCGTGGCGGTCCACAAGGACGGTGATCGGGTCCGCGCCGAGCCGTTCGACGCGATCGAGCTCGACCTGGCCCTGCTGTGGGCCGACCTCGCGCCACTGCCGTAGCCGCCCACGGCAAGCCCGCGGAAGGTCACCCTGGCCGCGCGCCGGCGCCCCCTGATACGCTCGGACGCATGGGGGAATGGAAGCGCTGGACGCCACCAGTGGTGGCGGCCTTGGGTCTGCTCATCGGCCTGCTCGTGGTCGACTGGGTCGTCACCGACGTCGGCCTCGGCTCGCTCCACCTCGGCCCGCGCTCGAGCCAGCTGTGCGCCGGGAGCCACTGCGTCGATGTCCGCAGCGGCGCGAGGACCTGGAACCTCATGTCGGGGATCGCGCTGGCGGTCGGGGTGCTGTCGGCGGTCGGGCTGATCATCGTCGCGGCGTTGCGGTTCCTCGGGACCGATCCGGGGCCGTTCGGCAGGGCGACCGCGTGGGCCTGCGCGGCGACGACCGTGTTCGCCCTGGTGGCCCTGGTGGCCGCGGCCCCCGACGCGATCGGCGACTACGCCGCCGGCGGCCCGTTGACGGTCATCGCCGCGACGTTCGGGATCAGCGTGCGCACGAGCCGCGACAGCGCGTCCGCGTTTGGGTCCGGACGCTCGGCCCGACCGGTCCGCTCGGTGGCGACCGTGGTCGCCTCCCACGGCGGCGCCGCGAGCGCGGTCACCAGCGTGCCCCCGCGCGCGACCGCGGCCGCGTCGGCCAGCTCGGCAGGCGCGCCCACCGCGGCCCGGTCGCTGGTGGGCGCCGGGGTCTCGCACACCGGCGTGCGGTTCGTCGTCGTCGATGGTGCCCTGACCGCGACCGGGCTCGCGCTGCGCTTCGAGCGCAGCGTCGAGCGCACGATCGTCTGGGCCGACCTCGTCGAGGCGGTCGCCCGCCGCCTGCCACCGGATCCCCCGCACGACAAGGCGACGTTCATCGACCTGGTCGTGGCCGATGGCGCGCCCGCGCGCCTGACCCCGGCGTCGCGGGTCGACTTCACCGCGCTGCCCGACGGCCAGGCCGCCAACACCCGCGAGAACTGGCGCCGGCTGGTGGCGCTCGCGCGCACGCACAACCCGGCGATCGCGATCGAGGCCGAGAGCGCCGACTTCTTCGCCGGCGGCCGCGACGCGCCGATGTTCACGGCGTGGAAGAAGTTCCTCGAGTGGGACCAGCGCTACGGCGCCTGAACGGCGGCGTCGACGCCGACGCGCGCCGCCGCGGGACCATCGACGCCCGCGTCGACCGCGACCTCGACCTGATGCCGATCGAGCCGATCGAGGACGTCGGCCGGCATCGACCGGTCGCCACCGACGACGTGCCCCTCGGGCCGCCCGCCCTTCTGCTCGGCCTTGCGCGCGGCCCCTTGCGGGTCGGCGATGGTCGCCGCGGTGGCGACCGCGGTGGCGGCGGCCGCGACCACCGCCGGGTCCGGCCGCGGCGCGTTCCGGAGCGCCGGGCCGCCGCCGCACGCCGCCGCGACCGCGAGCACGCAGAAGATCCTCCGCATCGTCGGCCTCCTGGCCCGCGCCTGGACGGGCCTACCACCAGCGTAGCGCCGATCCAGCGTCGCGCGCTGCGGCGAGTCGTCACCGGCGACCGCGCGGCGGACCGGCGCGAACGGCGTACGATGGCGCGGTGACCGACGTCATCGAGCTCGCCGATCTTGAGCGGCTGGCGCGCGCGCGCCTGACCGACGTGGCCTGGGGCTACTACGCCAGCGGCGCCGACGACGAGCTGACGCTGGGCCGCAACGCCGCCGCGTACCGCGAGCTGGTGCTGCACTACCGGGTGCTGGTCGACGTGGCGCAGCGGCGCCTGGCGACGACGGTGCTCGGCCAGCCGGTCGAGCTGCCGGTGCTGGTCGCGCCGACCGCGTTCCATCGCCTGGCCCACGCCGACGGCGAGCTGGCCACCGCGCGCGGCGCCGGCGCCGCCGGCACGGTCATGATCCTCAGCACGCTGTCGAACACCCCGGTCGAGGACGTCGTCGCGGCCGCGGCCGGCCCGGTGTGGTTCCAGCTCTACGTCTACCGCGACCGCGGCCGGACCGAGGCGCTGGTCCGCCGGGTCGAGGCCGCCGGGTGCCAGGCGCTGGTGCTCACCGTCGACGCGCCGCTGCTGGGCCAGCGCGTGCGCGACGTCCGCAACCGCTTCAGCCTGCCGGCCGGGCTCGACCTGGCCAACGTCGATGGCGACGTCGTCGCCGCCCGGACCGGCGAGATCGCCGAGTCGGGCCTGGCCGCGTACTTCGCCGCGCTGCTCGATCCGTCGCTGTCGTGGCGCGACGTCGCGTGGCTACGCGGCGTCACCCGCCTGCCGATCGTGATCAAGGGCGTGGTCCGGGCCGACGACGCCCGCCGCGCGGTCGACGCCGGCGTCGCCGCGGTGGTGGTGTCGAACCACGGCGGCCGGCAGCTCGACACCTCGCCGGCCACGATCGAGGTGCTGCCGGCGGTGGCCGCGGCAGCGGCCGACGCGGTCGAGGTCTACGTCGACGGCGGCGTGCGCCGCGGGACCGACGTGGTCAAGGCGCTGGCCCGCGGCGCCCGCGCGGTGCTGATCGGCCGGCCGGTGCTGTGGGGCCTCGCCGTCGACGGCGCCGACGGCGTCGCCACCGCGCTGGCCATCCTGCGCCGCGAGCTCGACCTGGCCATGGCCCTGTGCGGGTGCCCCGACCTGGCCGGGATCACGCCCGACCTGCTCGACGGCGGGCGCTGAGCTTCGGCCCGCTAGCGCGCCTTGCCCAGCTCGACCGCGACCTTCGCGCCCCAGGCCAGGCCGGCGCGGGACGGCACCGCCTGGTACGCGAGGAGCTCGACGCCGGCCTTGGCGGCGGCCCGCAGCGCGGCGCCGTAGGCGGGGTCGATCTCGTCGGCCGGGCGCACGCGCGTGCAGCCGCCGCGCGCGACGACGAACAGCAGCGCGGTGCGGTAGCCCTGCTTGCGCAGCCCGCGCAACGCCGCGAGGTGGCGGACGCCGCGCTCGGTGACCGAGTCGGGGAAGATCGCCAGCCCGCCGCCGCCGCCGTCCATCGTGACGGTCTTGACCTCGACGAAGCAGCGCTCCTTGTTCCGGGCGCCCTTCATCAGCAGGAAGTCCAGGCGCGAGTCGCCGGCCGTGGCCTCGCGCCGGACCTTGCCGTAGCCGTCGAGCTCCGGGATCGCGTGCGCCTCGAGCGCGGCCGCGACCAGCGCGTTCGAGCGGGTCGGGTTGACGCTGATCAGCGCGCCGCCGACCTAGGCCAGCTCCCAGCCCCAGTCGAGCGTGCCGCCGGTCTTGCGCTGCACCCAGACCCGGCCGCCGACCTCCATGCACGTGCGCATCGAGCCGGGGTTGGGGCAGTGGGCGGTGACCACCGTGCGGCTGGCGGTCAGCTCGACGTCGGCGAAGAACCGCTGGTAGCGCGCCACCAGGCGGCCCTCGACCAGCGGCGGCGTGTAGGCGAGCACCGGCGCACCCTAACGCGAAACCTCGCCGGGGCCAGCGCTGGTACCATCGCGCCATGCTCGCTCGCCGCTGCGTCACGCCCGCCCTGATCGCGCTGCTCGCCGCCTGCGACGGCGGCTCGTCGAGCCCCGGCGTCGACGCCGGCACCGCGATCGACGCGGTCGACTGGTTCGACGGCGGCGGCACCGACATCGGCCCGGCCGGCAACCCCAGCGGGTCGTGCAGCGCCGGCGTGCCCGCCCGCGGCCAGGCCATCGACACGTCGTCGCCGACCACGGTCGTCGGCGCCGGCACCGCGGCCAGCTGCACGTTCGCCGCGCTCCAGGCCGCGGTCGCCGCCGGCGGCATCATCACGTTCGCGTGCGGCCCCGACCTGGTCACGATCCCGGTGACCGCGACCTTGGCCCTGCCGCTCAACCGCGACACGACGATCGACGGCGGCCGCAGGATCGTCCTCGACGGCGGCGGCACGACCCAGCTGCTCCGCTTCGACAGCCCCAACTTCCGCGCGCTCGACACCGTCGTCCGGCTGCAGCACCTCGCGCTGGTCAACGGCAAGGCCACGCCGACCGAGGCGATCCCGTCGCCGCGCCCGGCGCCGTGCTCCCAGGGCTACAACGACGGCGAGGGCGGCGCGCTGTACATGCGCGACGGCAACCTCGACGTGATCGACTGCATCTTCCGCGGCAACCAGGCCGCGCCGCTCGGCCCCGACACCGGCGGCGGCGCGATCTACGTGGTCGGCAGCAAGACCGGCGTGGTGATCGCCGGCAGCACGTTCGAGCGCAACAGCGCGTCCAACGCGGCCGCGGTCGGCGGCCTGTTCGCCGAGCTCGCGATCTACGACAGCCTGTTCGCCGACAACACCGCCGAAGGCCACGACGCCAACAACAACGACCCGGCGCAGTGCAGCTTCATGAACAACGGCCAGAACGAGATCGGCTCGGGCGGCAACGGCGGCGCCATCTACAGCGACGGCCAGTCGGTCGACGTGACCCTGTGCGGCGATCGGATCGTCGACAACGCCGCCGGCGACCGCGCGTTCGGCGGCGGCCTGTTCTTCACGTCGAACGACTTCGGCGGCGACCTGCGGATCATCGACACCGTCATGACGGGCAACACCGGCGGCCACTGGACCCAGGTCGCCACCGGCGCCACCACCAACGCCGGCACCGCGGTCGGCACCAACACCCACAGCCTGACGATCGTCAACTCGACGCTGCAGGGCGTGCCGTAGCCCGGCACGGCGGGCTGTCCCGACGGGCCCGCGGGACCTCACGGCGTCCCGGCGCCCCGTGCGTCACCGCGTCAGCCTGGCGACCATGTCGGCCAGCGCGCCGAGCTTGGCCGGCGCCCCGCGCGTCACCGCGTCAGCCTGGCGACCATGTCGGCCAGCGCGCCGAGCTTGGCCGGCGCCCCGCGCGTCACCGCGTCAGCCTGGCGACCATGTCGGCCAGCGCGCCGAGCTTGGCCGGCGCCCCGCGCGTCACGTCTTCAGCTTGGCGAACATCGCCGCCAGCGTGCCGAGGCGCGGCGCCCGCGGCGGACGCTACTTCTTCAGCTTGGCGAACATGTCGGCCAGCGTGCCGAGCCTGGCTGGCGCCGGCGTGATCGAGGCCCGGGCCTCGGCCAGGTCGTTGGCCTCGGCGCGCGCGACCGCGGCCGCGATCGACAGCGACACCCGGTGCTTGTCGGCGTCGACGCCGAGGATGATCACCTCGATCTGCTGCCCGACCGAGACCACCTCCTTGGGGTGGTTGATCCGGCGGCCGGCGCCGAGCTCGCTGACGTGGACCAGGCCCTCGATCGTCGGCAGCACCTCGACGAACGCGCCGAACGGCTGCAGCCGCGTGACCGTGCCCTTGACGGTGCTGCCGACCACCAGCGACTGGACGACCTGGCCCCACGGATCGTCCATGAGCGCCTTGATCGACAGCGCGATGCGCGGGCGCTTGCCGTCGACCGCCTCCTCGATCGACTTGACCTGGACGTCGAGCTCCTGCTCGAGCTGGAGCACGTCCTCGGGCTTCTCGACCCGGCTGTGGCCGAGCTCGCTGACGTGGAGCATGCCCTCGATGCCGCCGAGGTCGACGAACGCGCCGAACGGCTTGAAGCCGGTGACCCGGCCGCGCAGGACCGCGCCCACGACCAGCCGGTCCTTGAGGTCGGCCGCCTTGCGCGCGTTCTCCTCCTCGAGCAGGGCCCGGCGCGACAGCACCAGGTTGCCGCGCTCGTACTGGGTGACGCGGAACTCCAGGCGCTGGCCGACGAAGACGCTCTGGTCGGCGACGAACCGGGCGTCGACCTGCGACGCCGGGCAGAACCCGCGCACGCCGGCGACCTCGACCTCGAGGCCGCCCTTGATCGCGCCGGTGACCTTGCCCTCGACCGGGATGCCCAGCTCGTGCGCCTGGACCAGCTCGGCCTTGGCCTCGGACCCGCGCCCGAGCCGGACCCGCAGCACCAGCGCGCCGTTGCGCTCGCCGGCGACGCGGGCCTCGATCTTGTCGCCGATCTTGACCCGGACGGTGCCGTCGTCGGCCACGACCTGGTCGCGGTCGAGCACGCCCTCGGACTTGCCGCCGAGGTCGACGAACACCGCGTCCTTGCCGATCGACGTGATCACGCCCGTGACCATGTCGCCGGGCTTGGGGCGCTTGACCACGGCCGAGGCCTTGGTCTGGCCTTGCTCGGTCTGGGCGAACAGCGCGGCGAAGTCGTCGTCGTCGGTCATGGCCGGCGCATCCTCCCCGCGCCGACCGATGGTGTCAACGGTGGAAGCCGCGCACCGGGGTTGACAGCGCCCGCCCGATTAAGTGACCTACGCTCATGGGACTGCCCGCGCTGGCCGCGGTGGTGGTGGCCGCGCTCGCGCTCGGCTATCGCTTCTATGGACGCTACGTCGCCGCGCAGTTCGCGCTCGACGACGCGACCGTCACGCCCGCCCACCGCAAGGCCGACGGCGTCGACTTCGTGCCGACCCGCCCGTTCTACCTGTTCGGCCAGCACTTCTCGGCCATCGCCGCGGCCGGGCCGATCGTCGGGCCGATCCTGGCGTGCCAGCAGTTCGGCTGGCTGCCGTGCCTGCTGTGGATCAGCTTCGGCGTGGTCTTCATCGGCGCGGTCCACGACGCCTCGGCCCTGGTCGCCTCGGTCCGCCACGACGCCAAGTCGATCGCCGAGGTGGTCAAGGTCCACCTGGGCCGGCGCGCGTGGCTGGCGATCCTGGCGTTCATCTGGCTGGCGCTGATCTACGTGATCGTCGCGTTCGTCGACATCACCGCCGGCACGTTCGTCACCGGCGACGCCGACACCGCCGGCCTGACCTTCCGCTTCAACCAGGGCGGCGCGGTGGCGCTGGCGAGCCTCCTGTACCTGGGCCTGGCGCTGGTCATGGGCACGATCGATCGGCTGTGGCACCCGCCGCTGTGGTTGCAGACGCTGATCTTCGTGCCGGCGACGCTGTTCGTCGTGTGGTTCGGCACCCAGCACTCGACGCTCTTGGTGCTCAGCTGGAAGACCTGGGTCGTGCTGCTGATGGCGTACTGCGCGGTCGCGTCGGTGACGCCGATGTGGCTCTTGATGCAGCCGCGCGGGTACCTGGGCGGGTTCGTGCTGTACGGCGCGCTCCTGGTCGGCGTGATCGGCATCTTCTTTGGCGGCTTCACCATCGAGCAGCCCAGCTACGTCCGCGGCTCGCTGTTCGGCGGCGCCGGCATGTTCCCGTTCCTGTTCGTCACGATCGCCTGCGGCGCGTGCTCGGGCTTCCACGGCCTGGTGTGCTCGGGCACGACCTCCAAGCAGATCGATCGCGAGAGCCACTGCCACCCGATCGGGTACGGCGCGATGCTGCTCGAGGCGTTCGTCGCGCTGATCGCGCTGGCCACGGTGATGATCGTCGCCGGCAAGCCGAGCGGCGGGCCCGGCGCGATCTACGCCCGCGGGCTGGGCCAGTTCATCGCGCTGATCATCGGCGACTCGCCCGAGCGCCTGACGATCGCGACCACGTTCGGCGCGATGGCGCTGTCGACCTTCATCTTCGACACGCTCGACTCGGCGACGCGCCTGGGCCGGTACGTCCTGCAGGAGCTGTTCGGCGCCGAGGGCCTGCCGGCGGCGGTGCTCGCGACCCTGGCCACGTGCCTGGTGCCGCTCGGGTTCCTGATGTTCGGCAGCTCGGGCCGGTTCCGGATGTTCTGGGCCTTGTTCGGGACCTCGAACCAGCTCCTGGCCTCGCTGTCGCTGCTGGCGATCTCGGTGTGGCTGTACCGCGGCGGCGGCAAGCACAAGGGCCGGATCCCGTGGTTCACGGCGGTGCCGATGGTGCTCGTGCTCGCGGTCACGGTCACGTCGCTGGTGCTGCAGGCCCGGGCCGTGGTCACGGCCGGCCTCGGCTCGACCGCGTGGATCAACGGCGCGGTGTCGGTGGTGCTCCTGGGCCTGGCCGCGACCCTGCTCGGCTACGGCGTCGCGGTCGTGCGCGGCCGCGCGGTGGAGGTCGGGTGAGCCACCCGCTCGACGACGCTCTCGCCGCCGCCGGCATCCTGACGGTGACGCTCGACCGCGCCGGGGTCGTGCGGTCGGCCAGCGCCGCCGCCCAGCTCTTGCTGGCGTGGCCGCCGACCGCGCTGGTGGGCCGGCCGATCGCCGAGCTGCTGTTCGCGGACCACGCGATCATGGCCGAGTACCAGCTCGTGCGCGGGACCGCGCCGACGCTCACGACCGCGTGGAAGTGGCGGACCGGCGCCGGCGAGCTGCGGCCGTTGACCGCGACCTGGCACCAGCGCGCCGACGGCTGGACCGGCGTGATCACCCGGACCGCGCTCACGGCCGCCGCGCCAGCGCCGCTCGATCGGGGCCCGCGCCACCTGCTCGAGGCCCAGCGCCTGGCCCGGGTCGGCAGCTTCACCTACGAGGTCGCGACCGGCCAGGTGTCCTGGTCGGACATGATGTACCAGCTGCACGACCGCGACCCGAGCCGACCCCCGACCGTCACCCAGGCCGAGTACCTCGCGATCGGCCATCCCGACGACGTCGATCGCATGTTCGCCGCGGGCCGCGCCGCGCTCGCCAGCGCCGGCGAGGCCGAGGCCACCTACCGGGTCCGGCGCGCCGACGGCTCGTGGCGCCACCTCCAGACCCGCATGGTGTGCGAGCGGACCGACGACGGCACGCCGATCTTGATCACCGGCATCGTCAAGGACGTCAGCGACGAGCTCTTGGCCCGCGACGAGCTGATCCGCGACCGCGAGCGCGCGCGCGACGACGCCGCCGCCAAGACCCGCTTCCTGGCGCAGGTCACGCACGAGCTGCGCACGCCGCTGGCCGGCGTGATCGGCATGATCGACCTGGCCTCGACCGACACCAGCGCGACCGCGCGCGGCGATCACCTGGCCAGCGCCCGCGCCTCGGCGCGCCACCTGCTCGAGCTGATCGACGACCTCCTCGACGCCAGCCGCGAGGACTCGTGGACGATCAACGTCGTCACGATCGACTTCGACCTGCGCGACGTCGTGGCCCAGGCGCTGGCGATGGTGTCGCCGCGGGCGCGCAAGAAGGGCCTGCTGCTCCAGGCCGAGGTGGCCGAGATGATCACCGCGCGCCGGGGCGACCCGCTGCGGCTGCGGCAGATCCTCGTCAACCTGCTCTACAACGCGGTCAAGTACACGCCGCGCGGTCGGGTCAGCATCAGCGTCGTGGCCCAGGACGACGGCGTGATCGTGTTCACGATCGCCGACACCGGCGTCGGCATCGCGACCGAGCAGCAGGCCGCGGTGTTCGAGCCGTTCGTCCAGGCCCACGGCGACGACGTCAACGAGGGCGTCGGCCTCGGGCTGGCCATCACCCGCGAGCTGATCTCGCTCCTGGGCGGCACGATCGTGCTGCGCTCGGAGGTCGGCACCGGCACCGAGGTGACCGTCACGCTGACGCTGCCGACCAGCACCGGCCCCAGCGCCGATCGCCTGCGCGCGATCGATCCGGGGTCGACGCCGTCGCTGCCGCTCCTGCCGGTCAACTCGCGCTCGCTGCGCATCCTGGTGGCCGAGGATCACGCGACCAACGCGGCGATCGCGATGGCGATCCTCGAGCGCGCCGGCCACCGGCCGCTGTGGGTCGGCACCGGCGCCGCGGCGGTCGCGGCGGTCGCGGCCGAGCGCTTCGACGCGGTCCTGATGGACCTCGAGATGCCCGAGCTCGACGGCGCCGAGGCCACGCGCCGGATCCGCGCCGCCGAGCACCGCGGCGGCGCCCTGCGCCTGCCGATCATCGCGCTGTCGGCCCACAAGCACGCCGAGGGCACCGCCGCCGCCGCGGGCATGGACGCGTACCTGGGCAAGCCGCTCGACGCGATCGCGCTCGGCGAGCTGCTCGAGCGGGTCATCGGCGGGGACCTGCGCGGGCCGATCGATCACATGGCGCGCCTGGCCAAGGTCGGGGGCCGCGCCGAGCTGGCGCGCACGATCGTCGGGACCTTCCTCAGCCACCAGCCGACGCTGATCGACATGATCGACGCCGCGCTGGCCGCCCGCCACGCCGAGGATCTCCGGCGCGCGGCCCACGGCCTGCGCGGCGCGCTGCTCATGGTCGGCGCGGTCGAGGCCGCGACCATCGCCGACGAGCTGGAGCAGCGCACGCTCGAGCCGCGCGACCTGGATGAGGCGATCCGGCTCCGCCACCGCCTGGCGATCGAGATCGCGCGGGCCGGCGCCGAGCTGGCGCTGGCGCAGTAGCCGCCGCTCGTCGTCGCGGCGCGATCACCGCCCGAGCAGGAGCGCCCGCGGGCGGACCTCGCCGCTCGTCGCCACGGCGCGGTCACCGCCCGAGCAGGAGCGCCCGCGGGCGGACCTCGCCGCTCGTCGTCGCGGCGCGGTCACCGCCCGAGCAGGAGCGCCCGCGGGCGGACCTCGCCGCTCGTCGCCGCGCGCGGCGCGGTCACCGCCCGAGCAGGAGCACGCGCTGGCTGGCGCCGCCGGGCGCGGTGATCCGCAGCGCGTGGTCGCCGGCCGGCATGGTCAGGTGCATGTGGCCGCGGGCGACGTCGGCGTCGCCGCGCATGCCCGCCGCGATCGCGGCGTCGAGCTCGACCAGGTACTGCACGTCGCCGGTCAGCTCGTGCCCGAACGCGCGGCCGGCCACGTCGAGCTGGACCTCGGCCCCGGCCGGCGCCTGGAACGCGCGGTCGGCGCCGATCACCGACAGCTCGGTCATGCCGGCGGCGTCGGCCTCGATGCCGAGGTCGCTGATCGTCGCGACCTCGACCGGCAGGTAGTCGATCTCGTAGCCGGCGCGATCGACGATGATCAGATCGACCCGCCCGGCGCCGGTGCCGAGCACGCGGAACTCCGGCTCCGAGCCGAAGCGATCGGCGCTGAGCACGTCGAGCACCCACGGCGCGCTCGACACCAGGTCGAGGTCAGCGGCGCTGCGGCCGTTGGTGCCGGACAGCCGGATCGTCAGCGCGCCGCCGACGGCGACGCCGTCGCCGAGGTCGCAGCCGAGCTGGCCGCAGTCGTCCGGGGTGAGCTGGACCAGGCCGTTCTTGCCGGTCTCGACCTCGTTCCAGGTGCAGGCGACGAGGGAGGTGAAGGGCAGCGCGGCGAGGAGGAGGGCGAGGCGAGAGAGAGTAGGCATGCCCGTCGATAGAGCAACCGCGATGCCGACCCACGCCCGCCGCCAACCTGCCGGAACTGCTCGCCGCGACCGTGAACGCGCGACGACAGCGAGTGTGCCGCGGCCCGGTGGGCCGCGACGTCGCTCACATCCCGACGCCGACGCCGAGCAGCACGTAGGTCACGGCCTGCGAGTAGTCGCCGGCCATGTCGGGGTTGCGGTTCTTGCCGGTCGGATCGACCGCGCGCGGCGCGGTGGTGCGGTCCATGTAGAACACGTGGCCCAGGGTCGCGGTCGCCGTGACCTTGCCGGTCATGTAGCGCACGCCCAGCTGCGGGATCACCTTGGCCATGTCCATGAGCGCCGGGTCCATCGTCGCGTCGGGCACCGCGTTCGAGTCGTACAGGAGGCCGCCCTTGAGGTGCAGCGCGTCGCTGACCTCGTAGGTGCCGCCGACGCGCACGCCGATCGTGTCCTGCCAGGCCCGCGGGATGTTGACCACGAGCGGGCCCGAGTCGACGACCAGACCGTCGGCGTCGGCGTCGCACGTCGACCCGGGCGCGCCGGGGGTGACGAAGCACTGGTTCTTGAACCTGGACCAGCGCTGCCAGTCGAACGCGGCGTGGAGCACCACGTTGGTGGCCGCGCGCCAGACACCGCCGGCGCGCACGCCGTCGGGCAGCTGCTGGCGCAGCTCGACGTCGATCGCGGTCGGCGCCGAGTCGCCGAACTGGTTCGTGAGCGTGCCGGTGAAGGTCATGTCGC
This sequence comes from Myxococcales bacterium, assembly GCA_016717005.1. Taxonomy (NCBI): domain Bacteria; kingdom Pseudomonadati; phylum Myxococcota; class Myxococcia; order Myxococcales; species Myxococcales bacterium. The sequence continues at coordinate 1,340,025 of JADJUF010000039.1, forward strand.
CGAAGCCCGGCTGCGAGTGGTACGACAGGCCGATCCGCGAGCACGGGGTCGGCTTCCACATCACGCCGATCGACGCCGACAGGTCGAGGCTGTCGACCTCGAGCAGGCTGCGGCCCTCGGCGATCGAGCCGTCGGCGCGGACCAGGTCGTCGGTGCCATCGAAGTTGCGGGCGCGCACCAGCGACAGGTTCGACTGCACCAGGTTGAGGCCGCCGCCGACGCTGAACCGGCCGTCGGGCGTCCGCCAGCCGGCCGCGAGCGTGTAGTAGATCGACTTCTGCGCGCCCTCGATCGAGGCCCAGCGCGCCGACGAGTCGACCGCGCCCGGGTAGGTCGCGTCGTTGGCGAACCGGCTCGTCCTTGTCCCACGACGCCTGGCCGCCGAACGGCACGCTCAGCCCGACGCCGATGCCGACGCCCTTGATCAGATCGTTGGTCACGATGCCCAGGAACGGGCTGACCAGCGTGTTGGCGAGCGTGGCCTTGCCGCTGTTGCGATCGACCGCGGCGGTCGGGGTGCCGGCCGCGCCGTCGCGGGCGTTGTCGATCGCGCCGACCGCGCGGTCGTAGTCGACGGTCCGGTAGATGAACAGCCCCTCGACGTAGGCGTGGGTGCCGGTGCTGTGCGCGATCCCGGCCGGGTTGTAGAACAACGCCGTCGGATCCGAGGTCGCGGCGTGGCCGTCCTCGCCGCCGAACCGCGTGGTCGAGAAGCCGCCGGCGTGCGCCACCGCGGGGATCCCGGCGGCGAGCGCGATCAGGACAGTGGACAGACGCGTGACAGATCGCATGGTGGTTCGCCGGCTCGGGGGAAGTAGGCTTGACGTGGGGGGGCTTACGGGATGAAAGTTTGCAGGCATGCTGAAACTCTTGTCAACCCGACGCGCGCGCGCCCTGGTGTTCGCTGTGAGCGTAGTCCCGGTCGTCGCCTGCGTCGATGCGCGCAAGCGGTTCGACGAGTACGACGAGCGCCTCCCGCACATCGACGCCAGCACGATCGACGCGCCGATCGTCGACATGATCCCCGACATCGACGGCGACTGGTTGCTCGCGGTCGACCCGTCGGTGGCGCAGGGCAACCTGGTGCAGATGCGCGTCACCTGGAACATCACCTCCGCGGGCGCGACCGGCACCCTCGACGGCAGCTACCAGCCGCTCAAGACCTTCGCCATCGCCAGCCCCGACGAGCGGGTGCCGGTCGGCGCGCCGGTGGTCGCCAACGGCGTCGCGGTCGACGACACCGCGACCTTCGTCGCCCACCTGGTCGGGACCTTGCCCGGCGACGCCAATCCGGTGTCCGGCACCGAGTACCCGCTCGACGTCAACCTGACCGGCACGATCAGGTCGATGGACTCGGTGTGCGGCACCGCCACCGGCACGGTCGGACCGCTCGACGTCGGCGGCTCAACCTGGGCCGCGGTCCGCATCACGGGCGCGACCCTGCCGACCGCGCTGGGCACGTGCCCGGCCGCGATGGAGCTCGACGCCGGCGTCGACGCCGCGATCGAGCTCGACGCCGGCGTCGACGCGCCGTGAGCTGACCCGCCGCCCGCGCGCCGCCTCGCCCGGTGGCCCCGAAACGCCCGACGGCCGCTCGCACGCGCGGGCGGCCGTTCGTCATTTCGGCGATGGGGCTCGCCGCCGGCGACGACGCGCCGTCCGCGACCCTCCCGCGCGCCGCCTCGCCCGGTGGCCCCGGAAATCGGACGGCCGCTCGCACGCGCGCGCGCGACCGTTCGTCATTTCGGCGATCGAGCTCGACGCCGGCGTCGACCGCCGTCCGCTACCCGCCCGCGCGCCGCCTCGCCCGGTGGCCCCGAAACGACCGACGGCCGCTCGCACGCGCGCGCGGCCGTTCGCGATTTCGGCTGGTGCGGCGCCCGGCGGCGCCGACCGCGGTCACATCGGGGTCAGGGTCCGCGACGTGTTGGCCGTCACCGAGGCCGTGTTGAAGTGGATCTGCTGGCCGAACGTGCCGCCGAGGTTCTCGGCGCCGACGGTGCAGCCGGTGCCGTCGCCGTCGTCGAAGGCGCAGTTCGACAGCTGCATCGGCCCGTAGATGAAGTCGAGCACGCCGTTGGCGTGGATGACCACCTGGAACTGGACCCGCTGCGTCGGCCCCGACTGGTAGACGTTGCCGGTCCACTGGTAGGTCACGGTCTCGGCGCCGACGGTGGCGACGTCCTTGCGGCACAGCGTCACCGAGTCGAGATCCTGCCAGAACGGCGCCAGCACGCCGTTGGGCGCGGTCGCGGTCGGGATCGGCCGGTTCTGGTACGCGCCGAAGGAGACCGAGCCGGTGTCCCACGACATCCAGCCGTTCGCGCCGACCCGGAACGTGGCGGGAACCACCTCGCCGAACAGCGCGAACGTCGCGAACGCCCCCGGCAGGGTCTGGGCGTTGAAGAGCTGATCGTCCTGGCCAGTGCCGAGGGTCGTGCCGCCGACGCAGGCGTCGTCCCACGCCAGCGCGCCGGTCGTGACCACGTAGGGCCGCGGGGCGATCACCGTCGTGGTCTGGGTGACGTCGGTCGGCGTGCCCGCGGTCAGGTTCTCGACCGTCCACGCGACCCAGTTGCCCGGGGCGGCCGTGAGCGTCGCGTTCAGGGTCTCGTCACCACCGACGCCGGCGGCGTCGAAGGTCGCGGTCACGGCCTCGTTCGCGCCCAGGCGGCGGATCCGGACGTCGGCGGCGGCGCTGAGCGGGTGGACGAGCGCGCGGGCGTTGTTGCCGGCGGCGCCGAGCACGATGAAGCGGGCCGGCGTGGTGTCGTCGAGCGCGGTGATCATCTGGGTGGTCGGCGCGCCCGGGGCCTGCGCGCCGAGGTTGACCACGTTCGGACGGTTCCGCACCAGCAGCGAGTAGGTCGGGGCCGCGCCGAGCGCGTCGATGCCGCTCGGGCGCACGCGCACGAGGTAGTCGCGCGTGTCGTTGGCGACGATGCGGCCGAACGGCGCGAACGGCGGCGCCGACGGCTGGGTCGCGGCGAAGGCCGGGTAGAGGTTGCCGGTCGGGATCGTCGTCGGCGCCGCGCCGGTGCGCAGCCAGCCCTCGGCCGCGAGGTCGTAGGTCTCGACGCCGAACGTGTTGGCCGCGCCGAAGTCGGCGACCGCGGTGGCGCCGAACTCGAGCCAGATCGGGTTGGTCAGGTCGAGGGTGTGGAAGCTGTTGCCGTTGACCAACGCCTGGCCGGTGACCTCGGTGCCGAGGGTGATCGGCGAGCTGGCCTGGGCCGCGATCGTCGCGGTGATCGTGTAGGTGCCGCCGGGCGCGGTCGCCGCCGGGTTCTGGGTCACGAAGTAGTAGCGGCCCGGCGCCAGGAACTTGACGAACTCGCCGTCGAAGCTGGTGCGCCCGGCGCCGCCGAACGCGTCGATCGTGGCGACGGTGTCGAACGCGCCCGCGGGCGTGAACAGGTCGCGGCGCACGATCGTCATGTCGACCGCCACCGACGAGGTCAGCGCGAACCGCACGAGCCCGGCGGTCGCGACGTCGAAGTAGCGGTAGTTCAGATCGACGTAGGCCGCGGCCGGGTGGGCGCCGGTCTGCTCGGTGACGGTGATCATGCCGCCGGTGGTCGGCAGCCCCGGCGCGTCGATCGCGAACGAGTCGATCGTGTACGCCTGCGGCGTGACGCCGTAGTTGTACTCGGGGTCGACGATGATCGTGACGACGTCGCCGCTGTCGAGCCCGCCGACCGTGTCGAACGGCGGCGTCGTGCTGGCCTGCGCGGGGGCGTTGTGGAGCGCGGTGCCGCGCAGCGCCACGAACGCCGGCTGCAGCGCCGGGCCGGCGCCGTTGAGCGTGACGTCGAGGATGTCGCCGGCGCCGTCGGCGGTGAAGGTGTAGAGCTTGACCTTGCCGGCGTCAGTGCCGGCCTGGCTCGGGATGGTCAGCGCGGTCGCGGCCGGCGTGGCCACGTGCTTGACGGTCGCGAAGTAGCAGGTGTCGGCGGTGCCGGCGCCGGCCTGCCCCAGGAACAGGGACCGGGCGTCGGTCACGAACAGCGCGTAGCGCCCGGCGGCGGGCAGGTAGATCTCGCGCTTGGCGGTGTCGCCGGTGAGGTTGATGCCGAGGCGCTGCCAGGTGTCGAGCGCCGCCGGGTGGGCGGCGTCGGCGCTGACCACGACGAAGCCGGCCGACAGGCCGCCGATGCCGTCGGTGGTGACCTCGAGGACCATCGGGCCCGAGGCGTTGACGAGCCAGGTGTCGTAGTCGGCGTCGAGGTTGCCGTCGCCGTCGGCGTCCTCGGTCGCGGTGACGCAGCCGTAGAACGTGGTCGACTGGTCGAGGGCCGGGGTCGCGAACGAGCCGGCGACGTTCATGTCGCCGGGGCCGTTGGGCTCGGCCGCCTCGACGTGGTCGGCGGCGCCCATCAGCAGCTGGTCGTCCGGGATGCACTCGCCGTCGACGAGCGTGGTGCCGTCGACGCACGCGGCCGGGTCGATGACGCAGGTGCCGGTCGGGGCGTCGAAGACCGTGCCCTGCTGGCAGACCACGGTGCCGTCGGGCACGCACGTGGTGCCCATCAGCACGGTGCCGGTGGCACACGTCGTCGGCGTGGCGACGCAGACGCCGTCGACCTCGGTCGTGCCGGTGCCGCAGGTAGCGCCGCTGTCGCCGCAGCCAGGCGTGGTGACGCCGACCGCGGCGGCCAGACCGCTCAGGAGTAGAAATGCGCGCATTCGCTTCATGGCCGCGACCCTCGCCCATGCCCGCGGTGAGCGTCAACCGCGGGTGACCGAACTCGCCCGTCGTGGTATGGGCTCGGCATGCGCGCCGGGCCGATCGTGATCGGACTCACTGTCGTGGTCGCCGGTGGTGGGCTGTACCTGTATCGCGCGATCGGCGCCGGCGCCGCGTCCCCGCCCGCGCTGACGACCGCGCCGACGACCGCGCCGACGACCGCGCCCGCGATCGCGCGCGGCCCCGATCACCCGCTCACACGGTCGCCGCGCCCGCGCACCGACGACACCGCGGCGGGGGAGCGCGCCGAGCTCGCGACCCGCACCGCGACGACCGACGCCGCGCCGCTGGCGCCGGGCCAGCCCGGGCCGCGCGTCGATCTACGCCGCGCGGCGCCTGCACCCGGCCTGGCCGAGCCGACCGTGCGCGCGACGGGACAGCTCGACCACGCGACCGAGCCGCCGCTGTCCGACGAGGCCCTCACCGCGCTGCACGAGGCGCGGGCATCGTTCCGCACCGGCGACTTCGTCGGCAGTCGCAGCCTGGCCCGCAAGATCCTCGCGGCGGCGCCCGGCAACTCGGCGGCGCGGCGGCTCGCGGTGTCCGCGTCGTGCCAGCTCGGAGACGCTGAGTCGGCCCGCGCCGACGCCGAGACGCTGTCGCGCAACGAGCGCGCCGCGGTGCTCCGGTACTGCGCCTCGGTCAAGATCCCGCTCGATCCGTGACCGCGCGGCGGGCGCGGCGCCCCGGGCGGCACGGGCACGACGGACGCGGACGGGCACACTGTGATCCTGACCGGCAGGGCCCGACCACTCGAATTCCTGAGGCGGCGCCGGCGTAACCACTCGAAGCCACGGGCGCGCGCCGCTGGCGTGCCGCTTGCTCCTCGCCCGGCCGCGATGCGAGCGAGCCTGTCCCTGGCGACCGCGCTGACCGCGCTGACCGCGCTGACCGCGTGTGACGCCCCAGCGCCGGTCTGCGACGACAGCGGGCCCCTGCCGGCCCGCGAGCACCTGGCCTGCGCGGCCGAGTTCATGGCTCAGGCGGCGCGCCCGCTCGACGCGGCGCTGCCGGGCGCGTTCACGGTCAAGACCATCATCGATCGCGAGGACGACGACCGCGCCTACTTCCTCGACACCAACGCCTACCCGCTGCACCGGCCGTTCGCGGTCGCGCACCTCGGGTTCCCCGCGGCGCTGCCGTTCGTCGATCAGTACTTCACGCCGGGCCGCCGGTTCTTGCTCGGCTCGATCACGTACTACGAGGAGCCCGACGTCTGGGCCTACGAGCTGGCGCCCTACGACACCGCCTCGGTCGAGCTGATCGCGACCGAGTTCGATCGGCTCGTCGACGCCAGCTTCCTCGGCGGTCGCCTGCGCTTCCACCCGAGCTCGCGCGAGCAAGAGGCGCGCGCCGCCGAGCTGCCGGCCCGGATCGGCGTGGTCACCACCGACGCGCTGTGGGCCGGCATCAGCTACCAGGCGCTCAACCTGGGCGAGACCTACGCCCGGGTCCGCATCGTCGACGCCGCCGCCCTGGCCACGACCTACGTCAGCCCGCGCGAGCTGGTCGTGCTCGACCGCGTGCCCGACGACCTGACCGTCGTCGCCGGCACGATCACCGAGGAGCACCAGACCCCGCTGTCGCACGTGAACGTGCTGGCGCGCCAGCGCGGCACGCCCAACATGGCGCTGGCCGACGCCCAGACCCGGCTGGCCGCCTACGACGGTCGCTGGGTGCGCCTGACCGTGGGCGCGTTCGACTGGGCGCTGGTCGAGGTCACCGCCGACCTTGCCGACCGCTGGTTCGCCGACCACCGGCCGCCGCCCGCGCAGATCCCCGCGCCCGACTACAGCAGCGGCGCGATCGTCGACCTCGACGACGTCGGCGTGGCCGACGTGGCGCGCGTCGGCGGCAAGGCCGCCAACTACGGCGCGCTGCGCGACCTCGCGACGATCCGCGTGCGCGACGGCGTCGCCATCCCGGTGGCGCGCTACCACGACTTCCTGGTGGCCCACGGCTTCGACGCGCGCATCGACGCGATGCTGGCCGACCCCGGCTTCCGCGCCGACGCCGCGACCCGCAAGGCCATGCTGGCCGCGCTCCAGGCCGACCTGCGCGCGGCGCCGCTCGACGCCGGGTTCCTGGCCGAGCTGACCGCCCGGCTCGAGGCCGAGTCCCCCGGCGTCCGCTGGAAGTTCCGGTCGTCGACCAACGCCGAGGATCTGGCCCGGCACACCGGCGCCGGGCTCTACCAGTCGAGCGCCGGCGCGGTCGGCGATCCCGCGCGGCCGATCGACGCTGCGGTCAAGGCGGTCTGGGCCAGCGTCTGGGGCTTCCGCGCGTTCGAGGAGCGCGACTACGCGGGCATCGATCACCGCGAGGTCGCGATGGCGGTGCTGGTGGTGCCGGCCTACACCGACGAGCGCGCCAACGGCGTGGCCATCACCGCCAACGTCTTCGATCCCGGCGGCGACGGCGAGGACGGCTTCTACGTCAACGCGCAGCTCGCCGACGCCAGCGTCGTGTCGCCGCCGCCCGGCGTCACCGCCGACCAGCTGCTCTACTACTTCTTCCACGGCAACCAGCCGGCCACGTACTACACGCACTCGAACCTGATCGCGCCGGGGACGACGGTCCTGACCCGGGCCGAGCTGTTCGACCTGGGCCAGGCCCTGGCCGCGATCCGCGCGCACTTCGCGGGCAGCTACGCCCCGCCGGTCGGGTTCGCGCGCCTGCCGATGGACGTCGAGTGGAAGCTCGTCGACGGCGCCGCCGGGCGCGAGATCTGGATCAAGCAGGCCCGCCCGTTCCCGGGGCTGGCCGCCGAGCAGGAGCCGCCATGACCGCGCACCACCACACCCGCACCCTCGCGCGCGCGCTCGCGCTCGTCGCGCTGACCAGCGCCGCCTGCGGCGATCACGCGTCGCCGGCGGACGTCGACGCCGCGGTCGACGCGCCGCCCGGCCCCGACGGCGGCGTCGGCGGGCCGGTCCTCGGTACGGTGCGCGTGCTCGAGGATCGCTGGATCAACCCCGACGACGGCGCGGTCACGCCGTTCGCCAACGTCCTCGCGTACTACTTCGACGGACCGACGCTGCGCTGGCACAAGGAGGTCGCCCGAGCTGGCGCGTGCGTGCTCAAGACCTTCACGCCGGCGTCGTGCGACCCGGGCTGCGCCGACAGCGTCTGCGTCGACACCGACGTGTGCCAGCGCGCGCCGCGGTTCCACGGCGCCGGCCTGCTCACGATCACCGGCGGGGTCGCGCCGCTCACGCTCACCGGCCCGGCCGGCTACTACCAGCCGATGACCCAGCTCGCCCCCGAGCTGTTCGCCGACGACGCGACCGTGACCGCGACCCTGGCCGGGGACGCGGTGCCGGCCCACGCGCTGGCCGCGCGCGGCGTGCCGGCCCTGGTGGCGACGCTCGGCGATCGCGTCACGCTCACGCCCGGGGAGGATCACACCGTGCGCTGGACCCCGGCCGCGGGCGACGCGCGGGTGCGGCTCACGATCAACGCCAACAACGTCGGCCACGGCGCGCCCTACGCCGCGATCATCGAGTGCGACGTCGCCGACAGCGCCGGCGAGATCACGATCGCCGCGGCGCTGGTCGACGCCTTCCCCCCCACCAACGCCTGGACGGTCTGCGCCGGCAGCGACTGCCCGCCGTCGACCTTGCGCCGCTACCACCAGGCCGTGGTGGCGATCCCGGGCGGCGACGCCGAGCTGACCGTCGGGTCGCAGCTCACGTTCGGGGTCGATCACCTCGCGCCGTAGCCGCGGCCCGCGGTCACAGCGCCTGCAGACCCCAGGGCGGCGACGCGTTGACCAGGAACCCGGCCCGACAGGTGATCGTGACCGGCCGGAACGTCACGCCCGGCTTGGTCGCGGTCAGCGTGTACACGCCCACCGGCACCTGCAGGAACACGACGCCGCCGTCGTCGCTGGTCTCGGTCAGCCCGCGCTGGGGCAGGACCGACGAGTTGAAGTAGATCGGGCCCTCGCCCGCCAGCGGCGGATCCATCGTCACCGTCGCGCCGGCCTCGCCGTGGGCGCCCTCGTCGTAGAGCGACTTGCCGACCCGGGTCACGGTCGTCACCACCTGACACCGGGTCGGATCCGGCGTCACGCCGAGCATGTCGGCGAGGTTGGTGTAGATCGCCTCGTGGACGACCTGGAACGTCACGCGCTCGATCGGCGCGGCGCCGACGGTGAAGGTCCCGGTCTGGATCGGGTGGTGATCCGGGAACGCCAGCGCGAACGTGGCCACGTCGCCGGCGGCGAACCCGTCGAACGCGAAGTGGCCGTCGGCGGCGGTGATCACCTGCCGGGTCGGATCCTCGACCAGCGTGACGGTGCCGCCCACGACCCGGCCGTCGGTGCCGGCGTTGAACACGAACGCGTCGCCCGAGATGGCCACGCCGCCGTCGCCGTCACCGCAGGCGCCGACGAGCATCAGGGCCGCGGCCGCGGCGATCATCGAGGTCCGCATGATCAGGTCTTCGAGACCGCGAAGCCGGTGATGCAGCGGTACTGCTTGCCCTTGACCTCGTTGACGACGTACTCGAGGGTGACGTTGTACTCGGACCGGAACGACGCGAACAGCAGCTGGACGTTCGACGGCGACACCTCGCGGTTGCCGCACTGGGCGCCGCCCCACCGGTAGTTGGTGGTGGCCTTGTCGATGTCGAGCCAGACCGCGCCGTGGAAGAGCTTGTAGTTCTTGTCACCGGGCTCGAGCACCATGAGCTGAGCGATCGAGCTGGTGTTCGAGGTGTCCGCGGCCGCGACCGCTGGGACCGCGAGCGCGGCGAGGACGACGAGGGCTGGCAGGCGCATCACCGCGAGGGTAGCGCGATCCTGGCCCCGGCGACACCGCGCCGCGCGGGTCAGCGCTTGCGTCGACGACGCGCGATCACGAGCCCGATCAGCCCGCCCAGGCCCAGGTTGACCACCAGCGGCGCGCCGCTGCTGCCGTCGACGCTGCAGCAGCCGCCGTCGTCGCCGGGGCCGCCGTCGGGCGCACACACGCCGGCCTCGCCCGGGCCCGCGCCGCACGAGAAGCCGTCCGGGCACAGGTCGTTGGGCGGGCCCTGGCACGCCTGCGTGCAGATCAGGTCGCCGGTGCCGGCGTCGCCGCACAGCAGCGACAGGCACTGCTGGTCGAACTCGCAGCCGCCGCCGAGCGCGACCGTCGGCGGATCCCACAGGCACTTGCCGGCGTCGCAGCGCTGACCGCCCAGACAGGTGGCCTCGCTGGTGCACGGCGCGCCCCGGGTCACCGTGATCGCCTGCTCGGCGCACACGTCGATGTCATCGCACGCGCGCACCTTCAGCTCCATCACGCCGTCGGGCACCTCGGTCGGCAGCGCGATCTGGTAGACGGTGCCCGCGGTGCCGGGCTTCTCGACCCACTTCCAGCCGTTGACGTAGAGCTCGACCCGCTTGAGGCCGCGCTGGCTCGACGCGGTCACGAACACCGAGTTGCCGGCCGGGAAGGTGGCGCCGTCGGCGGGCTGGTCGATGCGGAGCGTCGGCTCCAGCTGCGGGCCGGTGCCCTGGCCGAACACCGCCAGGATCTTGCCGTGCGAGTTCTGGGCGACGCCGCCGCACACGCACGGCCGCTCGGCGTTCTCGCCGCACGGCGCCGGCTTGTTGCGGAAGTACTTCTGGCCGCAGGTGGGGATGTACGTGAGCGCGTCGGTGCAGTCGAACTCGTGGTCGAGGCCCCACGAGTGCGCGGTCTCCTGCGCCACCGTCCAGCACAGGTTCTGCGCGATCGTCAGGCCGGCGATGCCGGTGTGGTCGTTCGCGAAGTTGAACGAGATCGCGTTGTCCTTGGGCGCGCAGAACCCGGCGCCCAGCTCGGCCTGCCCGAGGATGCCGTCGGCGAGCATCGCCTCGCGCGAGAACCCGGCGACGATCGCCTCGTGGTGGGCGGCCGGGCTCGGGTCGGTCTCGACGATCTGCACGTTGTAGGGCGCGTAGACATCCTTGAGGCAGGTCAGGAACTCGTCCCAGACCGGCTGCCCGTACGCGAACTCCGACAGCATGAACTGGCTGCCGGTCGGGATGTCGCCGCCGATCCACGTCGAGTTGTTGAGCGAGCTCGAGTTGGGGAACGCGCTCTTGGTGATCCGGCAGCCGCCGACGCAGCGGTTGACGTAGATGATGTTCGACACCACCGCGTGCTCGGCCGGGGGCGGCTGCGGCGGCGACCCCGGCGGCGGCACCGCGAAGCCGCGGCGGACCGACGGGTCGAGCACGGTCCAGTCGGCGGCGTGCGGGCCGACGACGGCCGACGCGGGGTCACCCGTGGGTGGAGCAGCCTGCGCGGCGACGGGCGCGAGCAGGGCGACGGCGGTCACGAACCAGGCGACGCGGATCATAGATGGCGGCAATACTACAGGTCGGCCGCCGTGAGAACGGCGAAGATCGCTGACGCCAGCTGTCACGCGGCGGCGGTCACGCGGCGGCGGCGACGCGGCGGCGGCGACGGCGCGCGATCAGCAGCCCGACCACCGCGCCGAGGCCGAGCGCCCCGCCCATCGCGCCGCGCCCGCCGCCGTCGACCGAGCAGCAGCCGCCGTCGCCCTCGCCGCCCGCGCCCTCGGGGACGCACAGGCCGGCCTCGCCGGGGCCCGCCGCGCAGGCGAACCCGTCCGGGCACAGGTCGTTGGGCGGCCCCTGGCACGCCTCGGTGCAGGTCAGCCCGCCGGTGCCGGCGTCGCCGCACAGCCGCGACAGGCACTGCTGGTCGAACTCGCAGGTGCCGCCGAGGTCGACCGTGGGCGGATCCCACAGGCACGCGCCGGCGTCGCAGCGCTGGCCGCCCAGGCAGGTGTCGGCGGTCGTGCACGGCGCGCCGCGGGTCACGGTGACCGTCTGCTCGGCGCACACGTCGATGTCGTCGCACGCGCGGATCCGCAGCGCCATCACGCCATCGGGGACCTCGTCGGGGAGCGTGACCTGGTGGGTCGAGTTGGTGGTGGCGGGCTGATCGACCCAGGGCCAGCCGTTGACGTCGACCAGGATCTTCTTGAGCCCGCGGGTGCTCGCGGCCGCCACCCGGATCGCGGTGCCGCGCGGGAACGACGCGCCCTCGGTCGGCTGCAGCACCTGCAGGGTCGGCATCACCTGCGGGCCGGTGCCCTGGCCGAACACCGCCAGGATCTTGCCGTGCGAGTTCTGGGTGTTGCCGCCGCACACGCACGCGCGGTTGGCGACGGTGCCGCACGGCGCGTTGACGTTGCGGAAGAACTTCGGGCCGCAGCCGAACATGTAGGTGAGCGAGTCGCGGCACTCCATGACGTGGTCGAGGCCCCACGAGTGCGCGGTCTCCTGGGCCACGGTCCAGCACAGGTTCTGGGCCAGCGAGATGCCGCCGACCGCCGCGTGGCTGTTGGCGAAGTTGAGCGAGATCGCGTTGTCCTTGGGCGCGCAGAACCCGGCGCCCAGCTCGGCGATGCCGAGGGCGTCGGTGCGGAAGCCCTCCTCGCTGGTGCCCGCGACGATCGCCTCGTGGTGGGGGGCCGGGCTGGGATCGGTCTCGACGATCTGCACGTCGTAGGGCGCGTAGATGTCCTTCATGCACTGCACGAACTCGGCCCAGACCGTCGGCCCGTGAGCGAACTCCGAGAACGCGTACTGGCTGCCGACCGGGATGTCGCCGCCGATCCAGGTCGAGTTGTTGAGCGAGCTCGAGTTCGGGAAGTTGGTCTTGGTGATCCGACAGCCACCGACGCAGCGGTTCAGGTACAGGATGTTCGAGATCGCGGCGGCGTGCGCGGGCGGCTCGGGCATGACCGCGCCCGGCGGCGGCAGCTGGTAGCCGCGCGCCAGCGCGGGATCGAGCACGCTCCAGTTCGCCGCGGCGGGGCGATCGTCGGTCGGGGGCGCGGCGCGGCCCACGGCGGGCACGAGCAGGGCGGCGGCGGTCGCGAACCAGGCGAGGCGGATCATGGACCTCCGCAATACTACAGATCGCGCTGACGGCGCGCGGGGAAGATCACGCCGGCCCGTGATCGATCAACGGCGACGCCGGCTCGCTCGCGACGTCGCCCACGGTCACGGTCAGCTCGCCGCCGCCGAACCGGCACTCGAGCGTGAACACCGTCATCAGGTCGCCGCGCGGCAGCGTCACCCGCCGGGCCGCCGCCGCCACGCACTCGCGCAGCGCGACGTCCTCCTGGCCGCTGGGGACCGCCTCGCGCGGGTGGCCGTCGGGGTGGGCGCGGACCCGCAGCGCGATCCGGCCGGTGTCGTTCTGGGTCCGCTCGCCCCACTCGACGAAGCAGCCCAGCAGATCGGCGTGGATCGGGACGACGTGATCGCGGATCTCCGCGGTGGTGAGGCCGGGCCTCACGACCACCGGGCGGGTCGGGCGGGTCGGCGTGGGGATCTTGGCCGCGACGACCTCGAGCTGCTGCTCGAGCACCTTGATGCGCTCGTTGCGCGCGGCGACCTCCTCGACCAGCGTCTCGACCCGCGCACGATCGCGGGCCACGTCCTGGATCTGCGCCACGAGGTCCTCGCGCTCGCGCCGCAGCACGCTGATCTCGTGCTGCAGCTCGACGACCACGGCCGGATCGATCCGGGGCGGCGCCGAGCGGATGCTGACGACGGTGGCCGCGGCCGCGCCGCCGAGCACCAGCGCCGCGGCGCCGGCGATCGCCAGGTAGCGCCGGCGCGGCGGCCGCAGCGCGTGCTCGAGGTCGACCAGCAGCGCCGACATCGACGCGAACCGCCGCGCCGGCACCGGGTCGAGCCCGCGCGCCAGCACCGCGACCAGCGCGGCCGGCGCGCCCTTGCTGCGGCCCTTGCCCTCGGGCGGCGGCCGCATCCGAGCGCTGTCCTCGAGCATCTTGGCCGCGGTGTCGCCGACGATCGGGTGGGCGCCGTACACCGCCTCGTAGAGCGCCACGCAGAAGCTGAACTGGTCGGCCGCCGCCGAGATGTCCTTGCCGGCCAGCTGCTCGGGCGCCATGTAGCGCGGCGTGCCCATGACCGCGCCGGTCGCGGTCAGCGTGACCCGCAGCGCTGCCATCGCCGGCGCCGGCTGGCCGTCGCCGTCCTCGCCGCCGGTGACCAGCGATCGGGCCAGGCCGAAGTCGGTGACGCGGACCCGGGCGTCGGCGCCGACCAGCACGTTGTCGGGCTTGAAGTCGCGGTGGAGCAGCCCGACCGCGTGGGCGGCGGCCAGGCCGCGGCCGGCGTCGGCGAACATCTCGATCACGTCGCGCCACGACCGCTCCCAGCGCTGCAGCCAGTGGGTCAGCGTGTCGCCCTCGACGAACTCCATCGCGATGTAGACGTCGCCGGTCGTGGCCGTGCCGACGTCGTAGACCGCGACCACGTGCGGGTGGCTGAGCTGGGCGATGGCCTGGGCCTCGCGCACCAGCCGGGCCTTGGCCTCGCCCTCGCCCAGGCCCATGCCGGTGCGCAGGAGCTTCAGCGCGACCCGGCGATCGAGCTGCGGGTCGTAGGCCGCGAAGACCACGCCCATGCCGCCGGCGCCGATCCGCCGCAGCACGACGTAGCGCCCGATCGTGTCGCCGACCGCGACCACCGGATCGATCGGCCGGCGCGGCTCGCTGCCGCGGCGGGCGTCGGTCGACGCCAGCGCCAGGTCCCGGGCGCCGCGCTTGCCCAGGGCCGGGCGCACCGGCGTCGCCAGATCGCTGTCGTGGTCGCCGGGCGCCGGGGCCAGCGCCGCGACCAGGGTCCGGCAGTCGCGACAGGTGGCGAGGTGGGCCTCGACCGTGGCCACCGCCAGCGCGGGCATCTCGCCGGTCGCGAACTCGACCGCCGTGTTGTCGTCGAGGCAACCCACGTCGTCAGCGTACCAGAGCCTGGGCTTGTTCCCAATAAAATCAGGCATCTGGTCAGTGCTCAGGGGGCAACGGGGCCCCCCTTCAGGGCGGTCCCCCGTCCGATCAGACACCGCGAGATGTCACTGGTTTCGCTTGACCCTGCGCGGGCCAAACGGTAGCTATCGCGCGCCCGCAGGCCCGTGCGCGCGCCGCGCCCCGCCTCGGCAGGAGAACTCCGTGATCACCGACCTCTCGAAAGTCCGCAACATCGGCATCTCGGCCCACATCGACAGTGGCAAGACCACGCTGACCGAGCGCATCCTCTTCTATACAAAGCGGATCCACGCGATCCACGAGGTCAAGGGCAAGGACGGCGTCGGCGCGAAGATGGACTCGATGGAGCTCGAGCGCGAGCGCGGCATCACGATCCAGTCGGCCGCGACCTACTGCACCTGGGGCGGCAGCTCGCCTCGGGTCGGGATGAAGTCCTACCACGTCAACATCATCGACACCCCCGGCCACGTCGACTTCACGGTCGAGGTCGAGCGCTCGCTGCGCGTGCTCGACGGCGCCATCATGGTGCTGTGCGGCGTCGCCGGCGTGCAGTCGCAGTCGTACACGGTCGACCGCCAGATGCGCCGGTACAACGTGCCGCGCATCGCGTTCGTCAACAAGCTCGACCGCTCGGGCGCGAACCCGTTCCGCGTGCGCGATCAGCTCAAGGAGAAGCTGCGCCTGCACCCGGTCATGATCCAGGCGCCGATCGGCCTCGAGGACAAGCTCGAGGGCGTCGTCGACCTGATCGAGATGGTCGCGATCCGCTTCTTCGGCGACAACGGCAACCAGATCGAGTACTCGGCCATCCCCGACGACATGAAGGAGCAGTGCGACAAGCTCCGCGAGGAGATGCTCGACCAGCTCTCCATGGTCAACGACGAGCTGACCGAGGCGATGCTCGAGGACAAGGTCACGCCCGAGCTGATCCGCAAGGCGCTGCGCGAGTCGACGATCGCGCTCAAGTGCACGCCGGTCATGATGGGATCGGCGCTCGGCAACAAGGGCGTCCAGATCCTCCTCGACGGCGTCGCGCAGTACCTGCCCGACCCGACCGAGGTCCCGAACATCGCGCTCGACCTCGACCAGGGCGAGGCGCCCCAGACGCTGGCGTCGGATCCGACCAAGCCGCTGGTGCTCTTGGCGTTCAAGCTCGAGGACGGTCGCTACGGCCAGCTCACGTACATCCGCGTGTACCAGGGCAAGCTCGAGAAGGACGACTTCATCACGAACGTCCGCACGGGCAAGAAGGTCAAGGTCGGCCGCCTGGTGCGCATGCACTCGGACGACAAGGAAGACATCGTCGACACCTCGGCCGGCGACATCTGCGCGCTGTTCGGCATCGACTGCAACTCGGGCGACACCTTCACCGACGGCACCGTCAACGTGGCGATGACCTCGATGTTCGTGCCCAAGCCGGTCATCTCGGTCGCGATCCGGGCCAAGGACTCCGGCGCCGAGATCAACATGTCGAAGGCGCTCAACCGGTTCACCAAGGAAGACCCGACCTTCCAGTGCTACGTCGACGCCGAGTCGAACGAGACCATCATCGCCGGCATGGGCGAGCTGCACCTCGACGTCTACATCGAGCGCATGAAGCGCGAGTACAAGGCCGAGGTCGTCACCAGCCCGCCCCAGGTCGCGTACCGCGAGACCATCGGCGCCAAGGTCGAGTTCAACTACACCCACAAGAAGCAGACCGGCGGCTCGGGCCAGTACGGCCGCGTGGCCGGCTACGCCGAGCCGTTCGACGGCGACTTCGAGTTCAGCGACGAGATCAAGGGCGGCGCCATCCCGCGCGAGTTCATCCCGTCGTGCGAGAAGGGCTTCAAGTCGATGATGGCCAAGAGCCCGCGCCTGGGCGTGCCGGTCGTCGGCATCCGGGTCGCGATCGACGACGGCCAGTCGCACGCGGTCGACTCGTCGGACATCGCGTTCCAGGAAGCCGCCCGCGGCGCCTTCCGCGACTTCTTCCAGCGCGCCAAGCCCCGCATCCTCGAGCCGATCATGAAGGTCGCGCTCGAGGGCCCGGCCGAGTTCTCGGGCAACATGCTGTCGCTGATCATGCAGCGCCGCGGCATCGTCGTGCAGTCGGGCGAGGAGGAGGGCGGCGTCAAGGTCGAGGCCGAGGTGCCGCTGGCCGAGATGTTCGGGTTCTCGACCCCGCTGCGGTCGGCGACCCAGGGCAAGGCCGAGTTCACGATGGAGTTCGCCAAGTACTCCGACGTCCCGTCGAACATCGGCGAGGAGCTGCTGGCCAAGGCCGCCAAGGCCAAGGCCGACGCCAAGAAGTGATCACCCGGCCGGTGTGATCGCGACGGCCCGGGCGGCGACGCTCGGGCCGTGTTGCGTTTCGGCGCGGTTGCAGCCGCGGGCGCGGCGCGCGGATATTTTCCGAGATGCCCCGCCCCGCCGCCGCCGCGCGCGCGCTCGTCGCGTTGGTCCTGATCGCCACGCCGCCGCTCGCGCTCGCGCTGCCCGGGCCCGACCCGACCGCGCCCAGGCGGCCGACCATCGGTCGGACGGCGCCGCGCCCGCAGGCCGCCGGCGACCACACCAGGGACGACCCCGAGCAGGCCGAGCCCGCCCTCGCCGTCGACGTCGTCGGGTTCGGCGGCGTCGGCGCGTACCGCTCGCCCCTGGCCGACCGCCAGCCGATGGTGCTCGGCGTCGCGGGGACGCTCGGCTTCCACCTCGCCGGCCAGCTCACCGTCGGGCTGCGCCTGGCCGGCACCCGGCTCACCACCGACCCCGCCGCGATGCCGCGCACCGAGACGTTCGGGCTCGGCGCGCTCGCGGTCGACTACCGGGTGCGGCCCCGCCTGTGGCTCGGCGGCGGCCTCGGCCTCGCGCTGTTGCGCGCCGACGCCAACGAGATCGCGACCGGCCTGACCGCCCGCGCGGCGTTGGACGTGTGGCGGGCCGCGCCGGTGACGGTGCGGGTCAACATCGACGGCGTGCTCGGCCTGTTCGACGACCGCAGGTTCGCGATGGCCGTGGCGGGGCTCGGGGTGCAGTACCGCTGAGCCGACGGCGCGGGTGTACGCTGCGCGCGATGGCGTTCGACGCTGCGCGCTTGCACCCGACGCTGGTGGCCCAGGTGCCGTTCGGCGCGCGCTGGGCGACGCTGACCGAGCCGGCCCCGGGCGCGACCGTCGACGTGGGCGACGTCGGCGTCCGGCTGGCGATGTACCGGCGGCTGATCGAGGCCACCAACCCGCGCGGCGCGCTGGGCGCGCACGACGAGCTGCACCCGCTGTGGGGCTACGCCGCGCAGCTCGCGTGGCAGCAGCGCAGCGGCCGGCTCGGCGCCGACGGCGACGCGATCGCGCCGACGAGCTGGTGGGGCGGCTGCAACTACGCGCTGTCGGTGGTGCCGTACTGGTCGGCGATGCAGGCCGGGCTCGTGCCGCGGCTGGTGTTCCCCGATCCCGACCACTTCTACCTGATGGCGACCGACAGCTGGCGGCGCGCGCTCGTGATGATGGTCGACTACGTCCGCGACGCCGACCTCGAGTGGCTGCGGCTGGAGGTCTGGCGCGCGCACCTGCACGCGATCGACGCGGCCGAGCGCGCTAACGTCGAGCGCGCCTACGCGCTGCCGGCGACCGAGCGCCGGTTCGCCCGCGGCTGGGTGCGGATGGTCGCGCTGTTCGGGGCCGCGGCCTGGCGCACCGACCTCGCGCGCATCGCCGGCCCCGGCGGCGGCGCGCTGCCGTCGCGGATGCTGCGCGAGCGCGACGACCTCGCCGATCTGCCGCGGGCCGAGCGCGCGCCCGCGCGGCAGGTGATCGCGGTGGGCGACCGCACGCCGTGGCGCTGGGCCGTCGAGCTGCGCGTGTGGCAGCGGCTGATGCGCGAGCGGCCCGAGCGCGACGACGCCGCCGCGATCCTCGCCGGGCTGTTCGGCCACGGCGACGGCGTCTGGTCGACGCGGCTCCGGGCCGCGCGCGCGGCGCTGGCCGCGACGCCGCCGCGGATCCCGCCGCCGAAGGACGCGACCTGAGCGTCGGCGGGCTCGTCGCCGAACGTCGGCCCTCGTGCCGCGGCCGGCGCCACCTCCGGATTCGGATCCCGGACGCGCGCGGTCGATTCTCGGCCGACGCCCGTCACACGCGCCGCGAGCTGATCTCTACTCGAGGACATGGACGCCCTCGCGCAGCTCGCGACCCTGGCCGCCTGGCAGGCCCTGCCCGACGACGATCGCGCCACCGCCCTGACGGCGCTGGCCGAGCAGCTCGGCGCCGGCTGGCGCGCTGGCCGCGTGCGCGTCGGGCGCCAGGGCCTCGGCGAGCTGGTCCACGAGGGCGTCGGCGTCGGCTTCGTCGCGGTGCCGGGCGGCTGGCTGCGCATGGGCCTGTCGTGCGACGACCTGTTCGTCGCGTCGGCCGCGCGCGCGGACGGCGGCGCCAAGCAGACCTGGGGCCGCCAGCCGGCCGCGGCCCGGCCGACCCGCTGGGTGCGCGTGCGCCCGCACCTGGTCGCGATCGCGGGGCTCCCGCCCGAGGGCGCCGCCAAGGGCAGCGACGGCGGCCACGCCAGCAAGACCTACCGCGACGCGGTCGACGCGCAGCTCGAGGAGCGCGCCGACGGCCCCAGCGCCCAGGACCTGGTCGACGCCTACGACGGCACCAGCGCGCCCGCGGACGGCGGCGGCGAGCCGGCCATGCGCATCGTCACGCCCGATCAGGTCGCCGCGCTGATCCCGCCGGGGTTCCGGCTGATCAGCGAGGCCGAGCTCGAGTGGGCGTTCCGCGAGGGCGGCGCGACCCGGTGGATCGGCGTGGCGCCCGGCGAGGTCGTCACGGCCGCCAACCGGCGCACGCTCCTGCTCGGCGATCTGGTCAACGGCTTCGGCCTGCTCGGCTTCCGCGATCTGCAGAACCTGTGCGCCGACGGCGCGGTCAACTACGATCCCGAGTCGCCGATCGATCAGGACGCGCGCGCCACCGATCGCGACGCCCGCATCGCGCGCTGGGCCCACACGTTCTGGCAGAGCGACGACGAGGAGATGCTGGGCGTGCTGGCCGGCGGCCGGGCCGCGCCCGACGAGTTCGGCGAGAGCATCCTGCGGCTGGCGTGCGATCTACCCGGCGCGGCCGGACCCGCGGGCGATCCGCCCGAGCCGCTGGCCGAGCACGCCCAGACGCTGGCCGGGCTGCGCGGCGACGCCCGCGCCCAGGGCGACGCGCTGTCGGCGCTGGGCTACCTGGCGCGCGGCCCCGGCGACGACGTCGCCGCGACCGTCGAGGCCGTGCTGCCGCTCCTGCCCGAGGTCGCGGTCGACACCCGCGTCGACCTGCTGATCTGGCTGGCCGACGTCCAGACCGGCGGCCACCGCGACCAGACCGTGGCGCCGCCCGAGCGCCGGCGCCGCGACGCGCTACGCGAGGACCGGGCCGCGGTGCGCGCCGCGGTGGCCGCGGCCAGCGACGAGCTCGCGCAGCTGCTCGACGATCCCGAGCCGCGGGTGCGCTCGGCCGCGGCGCTGGCGCTGACCTTCTGCGTCGACGCGTCGGCGACCGCCAAGGCCGCGCTGGGCGCGCGCCTGGGCCGCGAGCCCGAGGTCGGCGTGCAGGCCGGGCTCATCCTCGCGCTGATCCGCCTGGGCGCCGGCTTCCGCGCGCCCGCGCCCGAGCCGCTCATCCGCGCGGCGCTGACGATCGCCACCGCCCTCGAAGGCCCGCCCAACCTGCCCGAGCTGATCGCCGCGATGAAGCTGCCGTCGGAGCCGCTGCTCGCCTACAACTTCGGCGATCTCGGCGCGGTCGCGGTCGGCCTGATGCGCACGTTCGAGCCCGAGGTGCAGCACGAGCTCGCGCCCGACGTCGCCGCGTGGGCGGCCGAGTCCGCCGACGCGCAGCTGGCCGCGGTCGCGCTCGAGCTGGCGTTCGGGCCGAGCCCGAAGACGCCGACGCCGCCGCGGCTGCTCGAGGACCTCACGCGCGCCGAGCGCCAGGTCCTGAGCCGGCTGGCCGACGCGACCTGCGCCGCGCGCCTCGGGTGGCGCGACCACGGCCTGCCGCTGACGATGACCGGCCGCCGGCGCTACCTCGGCCTCGACGAGCCGGGCCCCAGCGATCGGTTCGTGCCGCACGGCGACAGCGAGGCGCCGCTGTGGCACGTGCTGCGCACGATCACTGCCGCCGAGGGCCCCAAGGCCGGGGCCGCCGCCGCCCTCGCGTTGACCTCGAGCTGGTCGGCCGGCGACCGCCTCGCGGTGTTCCTCGACCGCCACGCCCACGGCATCGGCGGGATGTTCAACGGCTGGAAGCTCGACGAGCTCCTGGCCGCGGCCGCCGCCGACCCCGAGGCCCAGGCCGCGATCGACGCGGTCGCGGCGCTGCCAGCGAGCGAGCCCCGCGGCGGCGACTTCGTGCGGGCGCTGGCCGCGACGCGCCCCGGGCCGCTGGCGCCCGAGCTGCTGCGCGAGGTGCCGGCCGGGGAGTTCGGCGACGACGCCGACGTGCTGCGTGCGTTCGCGCCGGCGGTGATCGAGGCCCACGCGCTCACGCTGGTCGCGCCGGTGCTGGCCCGGGCCCTGGCCGCGGACACGTGGGTGACCGGCATCCACAAGGACCTCGCGCGCTGGGCCGGCGCGCTCGCCGTCGCGCCGTCGCCGCGCCTGGCCCGCCAGCTGTTGCTCCTGGGGTGGGCCTCCGGTCAGCCTGCGGCGGTCCGCGCCGCGGTCGGCGAGGCCGCCGGCGCCGAGGCCGCGCTCGCGCCGCTGCTCGAGGAGTTCGATCTGCTGCCGCAGTTCACCAGCTGGCCGCGCGCCCGCGAGGTCTTGCCGACCTACGCCCTGTAGTTGCAGGCGCGCTCGCGATGAAGCCCATCACCAACGTCGTCGGGTTCGATGACGCGCCGTTCGCGCACGACCACCGCGGCGACGTGCGCGTGGTCGGCGCTGTCTGCTCGCGCACGCGGCTCGACGGCGTCTTGTCGGGCAAGGTCCGCCGCGACGGCACCAACTCCACGGACGCGCTGATCGCGCTGGTCGCCAACGGCAAGTTCCGCGGGCACGTGCGCGCGGTGCTGCTGCAGGGCATCGCGCTCGCGGGCTTCAACGTCGTCGACGTCCACCGCTTGCACGCGGCCCTCGGCGTGCCCGTCGTGGTCGTGGTGCGCAAGCACCCGCGGCTCGGCATGGTCCGGGACGCGCTGCTCGACCGCACGCCCGGCGGCGCCCGCAAGTGGAAGCTGGTCGAGGCCGCCGGCCCCCTGACCAACCTCGGCACGATGTGGGTCCAGCACATCGGCCTGTCCGCCGCCGACGCCACCGCGCTGCTCCGCGCGACCACGCTCCACGGCAACGTGCCCGAGCCGCTGCGCCTCGCCCACCTGATCGCCGGCGGCGTCACCACCGGCCAGAGCCGCGGCCGGGCCTGATCCGCGTCGACGCGGCGCCGTCCGCGCGCTCCGCCTCGGGGCGCCCGAGCGCGCTGCTGCATCAGCGACAGCATCCCGCGCGAGCGCCGTCGGGCGCCCCGCGCGTCCGTCGGGCGGGCGCCGCGCGCGTCGTCGGGCGCCGCGTGCATCGTCGGGCGCCGCGTGCATCGTCGGGCGCCGCGCGCGTCGGCGGGCGCCGCGTGCCTCGGCGGGCGCCGCGCGCGTCCGTCGGGCGGGCGCCGCGCGCGTCCGTCGGGCGGGCGCCGCGTGCGTCGTCGGGCGCCGCGTGCATCGGCGGGCGCCGCGTGCATCGGCGGGCGCCGCGCGCATCGGCGGGCGCCGCGCGCATCGGCGGGCGCCGCGCGCATCGGCGGGCGCCGCGCGCGTCGGCGGGCGGGCGCGGGCGCCGCCCCGTGCGTCCGTCGGGCGGGCGCCGCGCGCGTCGTCGGGCGCCGCGTGCATCATCGGGCGGGCGCCGCGTCGTCGGGCGCCGCCCCGTGCGTCCGTCGGGCGGGCGCCGCGTGCATCGTCGGGCGCCGCGTGCACCGCCGGGGCGGGCACTCCGCGCGTGCGTCGGGCGGCGCCGCGTGCGTCGTCGGGCGCCGCGTGCATCGGCGGGCGCCGCCCCGTGCGTCCGTCGGGCGGGCGCCGCGCGCGTCGTCGGGCGCCGCGTGCATCATCGGCCGGGCGCCGCGTCGTCGGGCGCCGCCCCGTGCGTCCGTCGGGCGGGCGCCGCGTGCATCGTCGGGCGCCGCGTGCACCGCCGGGGCGGGCACTCCGCGCGTGCGTCGGGCGGCGCCGCGTGCGTCATCGAGCGCCGCGTGCGTCATCGGGCGCCGAGTGCATCGTCGGGCGCCGCGTGCATCGTCGGGCGCCGCGTGCATCGTCGGGCGCCGCGTGCATCATCGGGCGCCGCGCGCATCGGCGGGCGCCGCGCGCATCGGCGGGCGCCGCGTGCGTCGTCGGGCGCCGCGTGCGTGCGTCGGGCGCCGCGCGCATCGGCGGGCGCCGCGCGCATCGGCGGGCGCCGCGTGCGTCGTCGGGCGCCGCGTGCGTGCGTCGGGCGGGCACTCCGCGCGTGCGTCGGGCGGGCACTCGCGCGTCCGTCGGGCAGCGCCCCGCGGGTCCGTCGGGGTCGCCCGCCGGTGTCGAGCATGGACGCCAGCGGGGCGGCCCGCCCGATGAGCGCGCGAGGCGGGTGTTGGCGTCGGCGATGACCGGTGGTACCGGCGGTGAACAGTCGCTCAGCCCGTGCAACGCGTCCAACCGCAGCGCCGACTCGGCATCGAGGCGGGTCACGCGTCGATCGCTCCCGGCACCTGCCACAGGCTCGGCGGCGCGCCGCCCCGGCGCCAGCCATCCGCGAGCAGCCACGTCTGCGGCCGCGCCGACGGCAGCGGCTCGAAGCCGCGCGGCCACGCGAACGGCACGCCGTCGCGCTCGGCCCAGCCGACGAACCACACCGCCGTCGAGTACGGATCGACCTGGGCCCGTCGCTGCCCGACCCCGCCATGGTCGGCGCGGTGCCGCCGCCAGTTGTTGAGCACGTACGCCAGCGCGTTGCGCGCCTGCCGCGGGTTCGTGATCGGCGTCGCGTGGTAGCGCGCCGCGAACACCCGGCCGCGCCGCCGGACACCGCGCTCCTCGGAGATCGCCAGGTTCAAGCGTCGCGCCGCCGAGATGCACAGCCCGCGCACGCCGTTGGCCAGCGCGATCCGGTCATCCGCCTCGCACAGGAGGTGGATGTGGTTGCCCTGGATCGACACGTGGACCACGCGGAAGTCGTGACGACCCAGCGCGCGGACCATCGCCCAGCGCATCGCCTGGTACGCGCTGCGCCGGCGCAAGCGCCCGACATCGCCGACGACCTTCAGCACGACGTGCACCGGCTGCCGCGGATCGTGGACCGGTCGAGCGCGATGCGGCGGCGTCTGGGCGCCTCGCCGCTTGCGGCCCGCGCCCTTGCGCCGACCGCCATGGCCGACCCGCGCCTTGGTCACCACGAACTCCAGTTGCTGTCCTCGCCGCCGCCCAAGCATGATTGGGCTAATATATATTATGTTTCTGCTATGGCAAGGGTAAGATGACGCGAATGGAACAGATTATGTGATCGGGATCCGGCGGGTGGCGGGCGGCGGGTGGCAGGTGGCGGGTGGCGAGCGGCGGGCGGCGGGTGACGAGCGGCGGGCGGCGGGCGGCGGGTGGCGGGCGGCGGGGGGCGGGTGGCGAGCGGCGGGCGGCGAGCGGCGGGCGGCGGGCGGCGGGTGGCGAGCGGCGGGCGGCGGGCGGCGAGCGGCGGGCGGCGGGTGGCGGGTGGCGGGCGGCGGGTGGCGGGTGGCGGGTGGCGAGCGGCGGGCGGCGAGCGGCGGGCGGCGGGCGGCGAGGAGGATGCGGACGCGGACTGCCTCCCCGGAGCGCTGATGGAGTTGCCGCGGTGTGGACAGCCGCACCGCGGCCGGCGATGGCGGCGACCCTGACGGCGCAAGACGGCGGTGCGCCTGACACACACCGCTTGGACACCGGCGACGCGCGCATGCGGTCAGGCTGCGATCGAATGGGGCGCCGGTGCCCACAACCCCACAGCGCCCGCCGGCCCGTGATCCTTCTTGATTCTTGAGAGAGAGAACGGCGGAGCGGACCCGATCCAGGCGACCTGGACCGACGCGGCGACGGCCGCCGACCTGGACCGACGCGCCGACGGACGCCGATGTGGACGGTCGCGGCGACGGACGCCGACCTGGACGGTCGCGGCGACGGACGCCGACCTGACGGCGCGCGACGGTCGCCGTCGTGGACCGACGCGGTGACGGTCGCCGACCTGGACGGACGCGGACACCGCGGCCGACCTCGACGGACGCGGACACCACGGCCGACCTCGACGGACGCGGGCAGCGCCGCCGACCTCGACGGACGCGGACACCGCCGCCGACCTCGACGGACGCGGGCACCGCCGCCGACCTCGACGGACGCGGACACCGCTGCCGACCTCGACGGACGCGGACACCGCGGCCGACCTCGACGGACCGCCGCCGACCTCGACGGACCGCCGCCGACCTCGACGGAGGCGGGCGACGCCGCGGTGGCGCGCCTGGATCGGATCTGGTCGAGCGGCCTCACGGTCTCCGGAGATCCATCAAGCTCACGGAACCGGCGGGCGCTGTGGGGTTGTGGGCACAGGCGCCAACGTCACCGCGGCCTGCCCGCGTGCACGCGTCGCCGGTGTCCAAGCCGGTGTGCGGCAGGCGCACCGGCGGGGCGCGCGGTCAGGTCGCCATCGACGAACGCGGCGGTGCGGCTGTCCACACCGGCGGCAACTCCATCAGCGCTCCGGGAGCCTGCGCCGACCGCGCCAGCCCCGCCGTCCACACGATCCGCTCGCCAGCCGCTCGCCAGCCGCCCGCCAGCCGTTCGCCAGCGCCGACCGCGCCGGCCCCGCCGTCCACACGATCCTCCCGCCGGCCGTTCGCCACACCGGCCACGCGGGCCCCGCCCGCCGCACGATCCGCCCGCGACACGGTCCGCCCGCCACACGATCCGCCCGCCAGCAGTTCGCCGCGCGACCGCGCCAGCCCGCGCGCCGACCGCGCCAGCCGTTCGCCGGCCCCGCCAGCGCGCCGCCCCGTCCAACGTCAACTCGCCGCGCCGACCACGCCGCCGCCGAGCGTGCAGGTCGCGTCGACGTCGTCGGCGCCCCGCCGCCGTCAGCTCGCCGCGCCGACCACGCCGCCGCCGACCGTGCGGGTCGCCCGTTCGCCGTCGCCCCGCCTCGCCCCGTCGCCGTCAGTTCGCCGCGCCGACCACGCCGCCGCCGAGCGTGCGGGTCGCGTCGACGTCGTCGGGCGCGCGCCGCGCGGCGTCGCAGCGCGCGTTGATGAAGCGCTCGAGGACCGCGCGGCGGTGTGGCAGGAACACCTCGGTGAGCGCGGGTGACAGCTGGCCGCGCTCGTCGACGTGGGTGAAGCCGTTCGACGCCGGCCACGCGACGCCGGCGCCGAGGTCGACACGGCTCGACAGCTCGTGGCAGCCGGCGCAGGTCTGCGTGGTCGCACGCGCGAGCACCTGCGACGTCGTCAGCGGCGCGGCGAGCGTGAGCAGGCCGCGCTGGAGCTCGGCGCGGAGCGTGACGCTGGCGCGGGTGGCGTAGCGCACGTTGGCGGTGCCCGGCGTCGACACGCTCTCGAAGGTGTTGGCGACGTCGGGCACGTCGAGCGCCAGCGTCGCCGGATCGGCGCCGACCAGGCCAGGCAGCTGCGCCACGAACGCGGTCGTGAACGCGGCCGCGCCGGCGTGGGTGCCGGCGAACAGCGCCTCGGCCGGGTTGGCCTTGACCGTGACCTGCTCGACGGCGAGCTGGCAAGTCGCGGGGTCGCCGCAACGGCGGCGCAGCTTGAACTCGCGCAGGTCCCACTCGATGTCGTCGACGAACAGGTTGGTGCGGATCTGTCCGGCGCCGAAGCTCGCGGCGGCGCCAGCGGCGAGGCCGTAGTGGCGCGCGTCGACCACCGCCGGGAACCCCGGCACCGCGTCGCCGGTGAAGTAGAACTGCTCGAGGCGCGCGGCCCGCACCGCCGGGTCGAGCTCGGCCGACAGCGCCTGCCAGAACCGCGCGACCGGCAGGCACGCGTCGGCGCCGGCCGCCGGCGTCGGGTTGGGCAGCGCCGCCTCGAAGATCACGAAGCCGCGCCCGCCGATCCGCGCGCCGGGCTCGGACGCCAGCGCGAAGACGATGCGGTACTCGCCGCAGTGGCGGCCGTCGGCGGGCGCCAGGTCGAAGCGATTGAACAGGCCGACCGGCACGAACCGCACCGGCGCGCCCGGCCCCAGCGGGTCCACCGACGCCAGCGCCAGCTCGGGCCCGCGCGGACAGCGCAGGCCGTAGCCCTCGGGATCGATGCTGGCGTCGTCGCAGTCGCCCGCGGCGGGGCTCGCGCCGAACGTGCGCAGCCACGCCTGGTACAGCGCCAGGCTGGTCTGGGTGCCCGCGGTGCCGCCGGTCGAGCGCAGCCGGTCGAGCACCCGCCCGAAGCCGAACCGCGCCAGCGCCGCGGGCTCGGTGATCGCGAGCGATCGCGACGGCGCGGTGCCGCTGACCGGGCACGTAACGACCGGGGGCGGATCGACCGGCGGATCGATCGGCGGCTCGATCGGCGGCTCGATCGGGTCGAACGGCTCACGGTCGACGCAGCCGAGGGCAGCGGCGAGCAACACGGACACAGCGCACGCGAGGCGGGACATGGGGCTCCAGGGCGGAGGGCGAACGCCGGGGGTCACCACCCAGAGCCGCGGCCGCGCCGGATCGGCTCACCGGCGCGCAACGCGAGCAGCCCACCCGGGCGGCTTCGAGGCGACCGATGGCTCGTTGTGCATCGAGCGAGCACGTCGATCGAGCGCCGGATCGATCTGCACGACCTCGAGCCCGACGACGCCGAGGTCATGGGCCGACGGACCGCCGCGGCCATCGCCGATCGGCCCAGCCCGAAACGCGCTCGGCCCGGGCCAAACCGCCCGGGCCGCTCCCACCGCCACCCGTCCAGCCGCGCGACCGGCGCGACCGGCCTCGGCCGATCGCCGCCCCGCTACTCCGACCGCAGCTTGAGCAAGATGCGGATGACGTACCAGAACAACAGCGCGACCGAGGCGAACAGCGACAGCGACGCGCCGACGTAGTTCTCGGGATCCTCGTGCGCCATGATCTGCGACGTCTCGTAGAGGATCTGCCCCACCGCCAGCAGCACCATCGCGATCGAGAACACGATCCCGAGGTTGAAGCCGAACACGAGGGACAGGACGATCAGGCCCATCGCCGCGGCGCCGCCGACCGCCAGGGCCGTGCGCAGGAACGAGAAGTCCTTCTTGGTGACGAACACCGACGCGGTCAGCGCGCCGAACACGCCGAGCGTGATGTAGGCCGCGTCGCGGATGATGTTGGGATCGCCCTTGCCGCTCGCGACCATGTCCTTGGTCACCCAGGTCACGATCATCAGGAGCGGCACGAAGATGAGCGCCTCACCGATCGTGTAGATGGCCAGGCCGATGTAGTGCAGCGGCTTGGAGCGCGTGTGCTCAGCGAGGTAGTGGGCGATGAAGCTCAGCCCGGTGAACACCGCGAGCACGACGCCCCAGTGCCAGCGCGGCGCGGCGAAGAACTCGCCGCCGTACTCGTGGCCGAGCGCGAACTCGACCAGCGGCCCGGTCACCTTCTCGCCCAGCGTCTTGTTGTTGAACAAGAGCCACTCGATGCCGGTGAACGCGACGATCGCCGCGAACAGGTGCAAGTAGACGAGCCGGATGAAGCGCACCCGCGACGAGAGCCCCTGGGTCGCGTCCGCGCCGGCGATGCCACGCGCGCCGGCCGGCGGCGCGCCGAAGCCGACGCCCGGAGGGGCGCCGAAGCCCTGCTGCGGCGGCGGTCCACCCCACGCCGGCTGCATCGGCGACGGCCCACCCTGCGGCGGTCCGCCCCAGCCTTGCTGCGGCGGCGGCCCACCCTGCGGCGGCCCACCCCAGCCCTGCTGCGGCGGCGCGCCCGGCATCCCCGGCATCGGCGGCTGACCACCCCAGCCCTGCTGCTGCGGCGGCCCACCCTGCGGCGGCTGACCACCCCAGCCCTGCTGTGGCGGCGGCGCCTGCGGCATCGGCGGCTGCGCGCCCCACGGCGGCTGCTGCGGCGGCGGCGGCTGGTTCCAGGGCTGCTGCGGCTGCGGCGGCGCCTGCGGCATCGGCGGCTGCTGATTCCACTGCTGTGGCGCGGGCGCCTGCGGTGGCTGGTTCCACGGCTGCTGCGGCTGCTGCTGCGGCGGCTGCGCGCCCCACGGCTGCGGTTGTGGGGCCTCTCCCGGGGCCGGGGGCGTGTTGGGCGCCCAGCCCATCATGGTCTTCGCGGGCGGTTTCTGGTCGTTAGACATTGTGTGCGCAGCTCCTGGGCGACTCGCCTGTTGGGTAGAGTCTACAGGAGCCAGATGTGACGTTGGACGGCAACCGGTGGCGAATCCGCGCACTCCCGCCGACCGGGGCGCCGGGTCGCCCGACCTCTGCTAGCCTCCGGACGTGCGCCGTACGAGTTTCAAGCCGGCTGACCCCGACCAGCTCCGGATCACCCGCGTCGCGCTGGTGCTGCTGTTCGCGCTCATGGGCCTGTCGCTGGTGTTCGGGATGTCCGACGAGGCGGGCCAGCGGCGCATGGCCGAGTGGCTGGTGCCGACCCCCGACAGCGTCTGGCACCAGGGCAAGGTGTGGACGCTGGTCACCGGGCCGTTCCTCGAGCCGCGCATCGTGTCGCTCCTGTTCGAGGGCCTGATGCTGTGGATGCTGCTGCCGCGCCTCGAGCGCTGGTGGGGCCCGCGCCGGTTCCTGATGTTCGTCGCGATGACCGCGATCGCCGCCTCGATCGCCGGCACCCTGACCGGCCTCGCGCTCGGGCGGCCCGACGCGATCGTCGGCTTCAACCCCACCATCCTCGCCGGCACGATCGCCTTCGGCGTGCTCTACGCGCGCCAGCCGGTGCAGTTCTTCGGCGTGCTGCCCATGACCGGCCGCGCGTTCATGTGGGGCATGATCGTGCTGACCGCGCTGTTCGTGCTGATCGGCCAGGAGTGGAGCGAGGGCGCCGCGATGGCCGCCGCCATGGCCGTCGGCGCCGGCCTCGCCTCGGGCCGCATCGATCCCATCGCCGTCTGGCGTCGCCGTCGCTACGCCAAGGCCCGCTCGCACCTGTCCGTCGTGCCGCCCGACGTCTCGACCATGCCGCGCCGCCCCAAGGGGGACGAGCGCTACCTCAACTGAGCGACGCGGCGAGGCCTGTCGCCAGGCCGCCCGAACTCGACCGCCTCGGTGGCTCGGGCAGGCCGACGAACCCTGCGAGCCGCGGCTTCCCGCCGCGCGCGCGACCGAAACGTACACGCCTGCGCCGCGCCTTCGGCGGTATGCGGCCGGCCTACAGCCGCCCGACGAAGGTCGTCGTCTCGGTGATCCGGAGCGGGTAGCGCAGGGTCGTCTTGCGCCGGGCCGGCGCGAAGGTCAGCGCCCGCGCCGCGTCGAGCAGGCACGCGTCGAGGAGCACGTCCTCGAGCTTCGAGCGCTCGATGCGCGCCGCCGCGACCGCGCCGTCGGGGCCGATGTCGAGGCGCAGGGTGACGGCGCCGGTCGACTGGTGCTGCGCCTTGCACCGTCCGAGCCCGGACTCCCAGGCCTTGAACCCGGCGGCCAGCGCCGTGGCGTCGAGCGGCCCGCGGTGGGTCGCGCGGAGCTTCGGGTCCAGCGTCACGATCGGCGCGCCCGCGCCGGCGCCGAAGTGGATCGGCGCGTCGACGGTGCGGTCGGCGCTCAGCGGCGCCACCTTCATCTTGCGCACGACGCCGGCGATGCAGTCGGTCATCGGCGGGTCGCGCACGCCCGCGGTCACCGCCGCGGTCGCGGCCGTGACCACGCCGTCCTTGCGCACCGTCAGCGTCACCTGGACGACGCCGCTGAAGCCCTTCAGCCCGGGGCAATCGATCAGCGCCCGCGCGTTGTTACCGAGCTCGTTGTTGATCGTGCGGACATCCGCGGCGTGGACCTCGTCGGTGGTGCTGACCCTGAACACGCCGGTCCAGGCCTTGGCGCTGGGCGCCAGCGTCGACACCGCCAGCACGCCGGCCGCGCACTGCGCCGCCTCGCCCTTGGTCACGACCGTCGCCTTCGTGACCACGCCGGACGCGGCCACCGCGACCTTGACCTTCACCATCGCCGGCCGCGCGCGCTGCCAGCAGACCTGCATCGCCAGGCGCACCTCCTCGAGCGAACGCAGCACCGCGTCGCGCTCGCCCGGCGCCGGCCCGCCAGAGGCCAGCACGGCGCCCGCCGCCGCCGCCGCGCGCGACGCTCCCGCGAGCGCGATCAAGAACGTGCCCATCGCCGACAGCGGTGAGGTCGGGCGCATCGGTCGACCGTAGCAGCCCCGCGCCCGGGATGACCGCGCGCCACGCGCGGCATCGACCCTGTTGGTGAGCGCCGCGCCCGCCACCGCCGCGCGATCGTCGTAGGCTCGGGGCGTGACGATCGACTTCGAGGAGCACCGCAGCCACCTGCGCGGCGTCGCCTACCGCATGCTGGGCTCGCGGGCCGAGGCCGACGACGCGGTCCAGGAGGCCTGGCTGCGGCTCGATCGCGCGGCGCCGGGCGACGTCGCGAACCCGCGCGGCTGGCTGACGACGGTGGTCGCGCGCGTCAGCCTCGACATGCTGCGCGCCCGCACGGCGCGCCGCGAGGAGCCCGCCGAGGCGCGCGCCGATCGCGCCGCGACCGCCGACGCCGAGGACGAGCTGATGCTCGCGGACTCGGTCGGGCTCGCGCTCCTGGTCGTGCTCGACAAGCTCGAGCCGGCCGAGCGGCTCGCGTTCGTGCTCCACGATCTGTGCGGCCTGGCCTTCGACGAGATCGCGGCGATCGTCGCGCGGTCGCCCGACGCCGCGCGCCAGCTCGCCAGCCGCGCGCGCCGACGCGTCCAGGGGAGCCCGCCGCCCGAGGCCGAGCTCGCGCGCCAGCGGCACACCGTCGAGGCGTTCATCGCGGCGCTGCGCCGCGGCGACGTCGAGGGCCTCGTCGCCGTGCTCGATCCGGAGGTCATCGGCCGCGCCGGCGACGACACCGGCAAGGTCCGCGAGATCCGCGGCGCCCGGGCGTGGGCCTCGGGCGCGGTCGCGTTCGGCAAGCTCGCGCACCACATGGCCCCGGCCCTGATCGACGGCGCCGTCGGGCTCCTGCTGGCTCCGCACGGCCGGCTGGCGCGCGCGCTGCTGTTCACCTTCACCGACGGCCGCATCGCCCGCGCCGACGTGATCATGGAGCCCGCGCGGCTCGCCGCGCTGGACATCGCGGCGCTCAGCTGGCCGGGCGCGGCCGGCGACGACGCGGTCGCCGGCTGACCGCTACCAGCGCGCCAGCTGCGTGAGCTGGATGAGGTTGCCGCACGTGTCGAGCAGCATCGCGATCGTCGAGCCGGTCACCGCGGTCGGCGGCATCGTGAACTCGGCGCCCGCGGCGCTGAGGCGCGCGTGGTCGCCCTCGACGTCATCGGTGAAGAGGTTGAGCGCGGGCTTGCGCTGCGCGAGCCGGGCCCGCTGGAAGGCCGCGGCCGCCGGGTCGTCGACGAGGGCCAGCTGCAGCTCGGTGCCATCGGGGTCGTCGGGCGAGGTCACCGTGAGCCACCGGAACGGCCCCTGGCTGAAGTCCGCCTTCTTCGCGAGGCCCAGCACGTCGGTGTAGAAGCGCAGCGCCTGGTCTTGATCGTCCACGAACACGCTCGTCAGCTTGATCCTCATCGGGGGCTCCTCTGGTCGATTCGGTTCGAGGCCGAGCGGTCTCAACGCGCCAGCTGCGTGAGCTGGATGAGGTTGCCGCAGGTGTCGAGCAGCATCGCGATCGTCGAGCCGGTCACCGCGGTCGGCGGCATCGTGAACTCGGCGCCCGCGGCGCGGAGGCGCGCGTGGTCGCCCTCGAGGTCGTCGGTGAAGAACATGACCGCGGGCTGCTGCGCCTGGAGCCGGGCCTGCTGGAAGGCCTTGCCCGCGGGGTCATCGTCGAGCGCGAGCTGGAGCTGCACGCCGTCGGGGTCCGCGGGCGAGGTCACCGTGAGCCAGCGATACGGCCCGTTGCGGACGTCGTCCTTCGTGACGAAGCCCAGCACCTCCGTGTAGAAGCGCAGGGCCTTGTCCTGGTCGTCGACGTACACGGTCGTCAGCTTGATCTGCAGGCCCGCGCGGAGCGGCGCGACCGCGCTGGCCTCGGGGATCGGGGCCGCGGCCGCGGGGGGCCGGGACGCGCCACAGGCGCCGGCGAACAGCAGCGCGAGGGCGAGGGCATTCGAGAAGAGAGTGCGCATCCAAGACTCCTGGTTCCTGCTTGTCGGGTTCGCGGCACGCGCCGCTTCGAGACCTTGACGGATCGCGGCGCGCGAATGTGACCGAAGCCTGGCAGCGCCCTCGACCGCCGACGCGTCCGGTCCGCCCGCGGAGCGGGAAACCTCTCGTCTTGTCAGCGGCATAGCTGCCGACATGGGCAGCGCCACAGGCCTGGCCATGGCGCGCATGATCGGTATTTCCTGTGAACACCGGCGCCGGCGTCGAGCCGTGCGCATATGCTCGTCCCTCCGACCCACGACCTCGACCGCTCCGGAGGGCTCCACCGATGCGCATCTGCTCAGTGATCGTATTGTCGCTCGGCCTGGCGCTGAGCGCGCCCGCGCAGGCCGACCCCGCCGCGGCCAAGAAGGCCAACGCCGCCGGGATGAAGGCGTACAAGAAGCACGACTACGAGGCGGCGCAGAAGCTGTTCGAGAAGGCGATCGCCGAGGATCCCGCCTTCGTCAAGGCGCACTACAACCGCGCGTCGATGGCGGCGCTGCAGCTCGACATCGAGCCGCTGGTCGAGGAGTTCGCGTGGCTGCGCGGCGCGACCGCGCCCGAGGCCGCCCGGGTGCTGGCCAAGGCCAAGACCGATCCCGACTTCCGCGCGGTGTCGCTGTTCGATCCGGCGCGCGCCGCGATCGGGCTGCCGCCGCTGGCCGACACGCCGCTCGACACCCTGGCCCTCGCCTACGGCGGCTGGTGGGCCGGCGTCGACGAGGGGATGATGGAGGGCTGGATCGAGGTGCACTTCCTCCCCGGCGGCAAGGCCAAGGGCCGGGAACACAGCGGCGAGAGCGGCTCCTGGTACCCGTGGTCGGCGACCTGGCGTGTCGACGGGCGCACCCTCATCCTGAAGAAGGGCAAGGGCGCGGTCGAGACGTACGTGCTCAAGGACTGCGGCGGCGACGCCGGCCTCGCGGGCCTGCACTGCCTCATGCGCGACGACGGCGGCGCGTCGATCTCGCCCGGCCGGAGCTGACCCGGCGCTACGCGGCCAGGATCCGGTGGGCGCCCGCGGCGGCGCGCGCCACCTCGCGCCGACGATCGGTCACCGCGCCGCCCTGCGCGATCACGTGCAAGCGCGCGCCATCGATCGCGAACGTGCACGCGTCCGACGGGCCAGCGGCGCCCGCGGCGAGCTCGGCGCAGGCCTCCGACGGGCCAGCGGCGGCCACTACCAGGCCGTCGTCGTCGCCCAGGACGATCGCGTCGAGGGCGCCGGCGCGGAGGCACGCGGCGAGCTGGAGGTCGAGCGCGCGGCCGCGCTGGCTGGAGCGGGTGTGACGACGGTCGGGTTGCATCGACGCGATCGTGCCGTCGCCCGCGCCGCGGTCCAACAATTTGGCCGCGGCGTAGGGCGGACCGCGCCCAGGCGCCGAGCGTCGCGCCGGCCGAGCTTGCCGCGCGTTCGGGCCGCACACCGCGGTCGGTCCAGAGTGGCGCGCACGGCCGCGCTGGCTGCCGCGCTGCGACGGGCGCACCACCCGCTCGACCGTCGACGGCCACGCCGTCGAGGTGTGCGACGAGCCGCGCGGGCGCTCGACCACGGTCCACTACGCCGCCGGCGACCTGATCTGCCGCGCGACCTGGCGCAGCGACACCCCGGCGCCGTGGCGCGAGAGCATCGCCGGGGTCGACGCCACGTGCGCGTCGCTCCGCGTCCGCTGACGCTAGCGAGCCGAGGCCAGCCGAGGCCAGCCGAGCCGAGCCGAGGCGCCTGTACCCATCGTCGCGCGCCGGAGGCCGGGCGAGGACGCGTCGGAACTTGTTGATACGTCGGACATCTCCGACGTATCGTGCGCGCATGCCCCGGGTCGATGTGTTCGCCGCGCTCGCCAACCCGATGCGCCGCGAGATCCTGGTGCACCTGCAGCGCGGCCCTCGCAACGTCAGCGACCTCGCGCGCAACTTCGACGTCGGCCGGCCCGCGGTGTCCGAACACCTGCAGGTGCTGCGCAAGGCCCAGCTCGTCCGCGAGGAGCCCCGCGGACGCGAGCGCTACTACCACCTCGATCCTCGGCCGCTGACCGAGGTGGAGCAGTGGCTCGGCGCCTTCGAGCGCTACTGGAAACAGCGGCTCGGCGATCTCGAGCGTTTGCTCGACGAGGAGGACGCGACATGACCAAGCCCGACACCACGACGCCCGCTGCCACGGCGCCCGCTGCCACGGCGCCCGCCGCTGGCGCCGGCACCATCACCGTCGAGCACACCTACGCTCAGGCCCCCGCCCGGGTCTGGCGCGCGCTCACCGAGCCCGCGCTGGTGGCCCGGTGGTGGGCCGCCGGCGACATCCGCGCCGAGGTCGGGCACCGCTTCGAGATGGACATGGGCCCCTGGGGTCAGCAGCCTTGCGAGGTGCTCGCCGTCGAGCCCGAGCGCCTCTTCAGCTTCCGCTTCGCCCAGCCCACCCTCGACACCATCATCACCTTCCGGCTCACCCCCGACGGCGCCGGCACCCGCCTCACCCTCACGCACGAGGGCTTCAACCTCGACACGCCGATGGGCCGCCGCGCGTTCGAGGGCATGAGGCCCGGTTGGCCCGGCATCCTCGCGAAGATCGAGGCCACGCTGGCGTAGGGGACCGCGGCGCGCGCTCGCCCCGATGACGGATGGGTGTGGGTCTTCTGGAACAACGAAACCGCGTCTCATTCCGCATGCTTCCCCATGGGCGTGGCGCGCGCGAACGCACCGAGGCGGCAAGTGAGGGTCGGCATCCACGGCCGGGGTGATGTGAAGATCAGTTGAGGACGCGCCAGCCGCCCTGCGGCGTGAAGCGTAGGAGGTGGCCGCCGAACGAGGTGACGAAGGTGTCGGCGCCGTCGACGCGCGTGTGCAGCGAGAAGACCTCGCCCATCGGGAGCGGGCCGAGGTCGTGGCGCCGCGTGCCGCGGAGCCGGTAGAGGTGGTCGCGATCGACGACGTAGGCGACGGAGCCGCGGGCCGCGAGCTCGAAAGGAATGACCTCGGCCTGGATGCCACGCTGCACGGTCGCGGTGCGACCGTCGCGGATCGCGAGGAGCTTGGCGGTGCCGCCGCAGCCCCAGAACTCGTCGCCGACGATCTGGTACCTCCACGAGGAGGAGGCCCGCGGCTCGTCGCGTCGCCACGACAAGCGACCCGGGCGCGCGGCGTAGCGTTCCTGCCAGCCGTCGCCGCCGTCGGTGGAGTCGGGCGGGGCGCGCTCGACGGTGAGTTCGATGCGGGTGGCGGCGAGCGCGCTGACCCAGGCCAACCCGTCGACGGGGGCGAACTCGGTGCGCCAGGTCGCGCCGTCATCGGCCGAGACCGCGATCAGGCTGCGGGGCTCGCTGCGGTAGGTGAGCGCGACCAGGCCGCCGCCCATCGCGAGCCCGGTGATCATCGTCGGATCGAGACCGGCCGGCAGCGCGCGCCAGACCACCGTGCCGTCGGCATGCTCGATGCCGAGCGTCTGGCGGTCACGGAGCGCCGCGATCCGATCGGCGTCAAGCGCGACCTGCGAGAGCGTGCCGGGTGCGACCAGGCGCGCCACGAAGGTCTGGCCGCCATCGAAGCTCGCGACCACGCCGCGCGCGGTCGTGGTGGCGATCGCGCAACCGGTGGCGCTGACGATCACCTCGCCGGCCTCACCCGCGACCGCGGCGGGATCGGGGATCGCGATCGCGAACGGCAGCCCGATCGTCGCCAGGTCACGCGGACAGGTAGTGCCCGCGGGCGCGGACACCAGCGTCGGCTCCGGATCGGGCGCCGGGGCCGGGGCCGGCGCCGGCAGCGACGCCGGGAGTGGCAGCGGCGCCGGGGGCTGCTCGACCTCGATGACCACGACCGGCGCCGGCACGATCGGGGCGGGCATCACGATCAGCGGCCGAGGCACCTCGCGAGTGGCGCGGACGCCGAGCCACAGCGCGGCGCCGCCGATGACGACGACACCCAGCCGTCGCCAGCGCCGGTCGCGCGTCGCCATCGCCTCGCGGGTCAGCATGGCGACCTCACAAGCAAGCGACGTGCCGCGCGCAAGTCCAGCGTTGCCACGCCACCGTGTCGGCACCGACGCGGACCGGCGTGGCCGCCCGCCCGCGCTCGCGCCCTGTCCGGCGTCATCACCCGCAGGCTCGCGAGCGCGCCGTCCGGGTGGTCGCGGCGCGCCGCGCGGTCCCGCCCGGTCGCCGCACCGCCCGTTGCCCAGCGCCGGCCAGTGCTCGACCTGCCCTCGCCGCACCCGCACCAAGTCCTGCACGTCGTCGCCGGCACGCCAGATCACCGTCACGACGTGCGCTGCAGCAGCGCCTCGAGGATCGGCACGACCAGGTGGTCGCGGACGCGCCCCGTGCTGCGCTTGATCTCGATCAGCGTGGCGAGATCGATCACCCGGACGCGCAGATCCCCATCGACAATGTCGATCGCGTGAGCGTCCAGCTCCTCAAAGCCACGGGCGTCGTGCAGCCGCCCCAGCACGTCGAGCGGACCGAGCCGCGTGATCAGGTTGAGCTGACCGGGCGCCAGGACGTGCTCGACCGTCGGCGCGATGTCGCGCCCGGCCAGGATGGGACGGAACCGCGCGTCGAGCCCCGCCAGCGTCGCGACGAGGCGCGCCGCGTCGTCGCCATCGAGCCGCGGCACGATATCGAGGTCTTGCGTCGTGATCGGCGCGCCATGGATGACGGCCGCCGCTCCGCCGACGACGATGAACGCGACCCCCGCGTCGGTCAACGCGCGGAGCAGGCCCTCGAGGTCAGCGGTCGCGGGTCGCGGCACGGGCCAGGCGCTCCAGCGTCGCGGCGGACGCGCTCGCGGCTCGCAAGCGCTCGCACACGGTCAACTGCAGGTACCAATCGAGCAGTGACACGTCGACCTCGTCGGCAGGCACCGGTGGAAGCGGCGGCGATGAGGGCGGCGATGCGCGATGCACGATCTCAGTTTGCCCGTCGCGGCCCGCGACCACAAGCCTCGGAAGATCCTCTACGTGCCAAGGGCTGGTGCTCGCCGGCCATTCGGCCATGTCCGGCATTGTCCGGCTTTCGGACGTCTGGCCGAGCGTCGGACGCGACCGGACGGTGGCGCGCTGGCGCGGCGCGGGGTTGGCGCTGGCAAGCGGCTTGCTCTGGTCGCGCGCGATGTCGCTGCCGCGTCCGGTCCAGCCTGGCCGGTTCCTGCTGATCAACCGCCGCTGCGTCCAGCGGCAGTTCCTGCTGCGCCCCGACCCCGAGACCAACCAGACCTATCTCTACTGCCTCGCCGTCGCGGTCCAGCGCTTCGGCATCGACATGATCTTGCCGTCGGCCATGTCAAACCACCACCACGACGTCGCCTACGACCGCCGCGGCTGCGAGGTCGAGTTCCGCGCGTACTTCCACATGCTGCTCGCGCGCGCGATGAACGCGCTGCGCGGCCGCTGGGAGAACTTCTGGTCGGCCGAGGCGCCCTGCACCGTCGAGCTGATCGACCCCGCCGACGTCCTGGACAAGCTGGTCTACGCCGCGACCAACCCCGTCAAGGACGGCCTCGTCGAGCGCGTCCACCACTGGCCTGGCGTCAACGGCCTCAGCGCCCTGCTCAACCAGCGCACGATCACCGTCCACCGGCCACGCCACTTCTTCCGCCCCGACGGCGACCTCCCCGAGGTCGTCACCCTCACCCTCACGATCCCGCCCGAGCTCGGCGACCCCGACCAGGTCCGCCGCGAGCTCCGCGAGCGCGTCACCGCCGTCGAGGCCGAGGCCGCCGCCCAGCGCCGCCGCACCGGCGCGCGCGTCCTCGGCCGCCGCGCCATCCTCCGCCAGTCCTGGCGCGACGCCCCCGCCACGCCCGCGCCCCGCCGCCGCCTGCGCCCGCTGATCGCCGCCCGCGACCTCGTCCACCGCATCGCCGCGCTCGCGCGCCTCCGCGCCTTCCGCGAGGCCTACCGCGACGCCCGCCTCCGCTGGCGCGCCGGCCGCCCCGCCGTCTTCCCCGCCGGCACCTACTGGCTCGCCCGCTTCGCGTCGATCACCGTCGCCGCCGCCTGACTCCGGCCGCCAGCCGTCCCCCAGCGCGTCCGCCCTCGACGCGCCGTCGCGGCGTGGCCGCCGGCGCGAATCTCGGCCTCGTCGGGCGCCGTCAGCCGCGCCCCATCGCGCCGTTGTCGCCGCCGCCCCGCCCCCGTGCCGCAGGCGTCTCCCAACTACCCCGGT